>CAPOAR010000024.1:0-35347 GCA_948670295.1 uncultured Oscillospiraceae bacterium
TGTCCTACGTGGTGCAGGTGACGGGCGCGGAGGCGGACGGGACGGTGCGGGAGAAGGCGGACGGGTACGCGGCGCGGCTGGAGCGGATCGAGTCCAACATCATCCCGTACTACCTGGCGGCGTATTACCTGGACACGGGACGCGTGGAGCAGGGGCTGGAGCAGGCGCAGCGGTATGTGCGGTATGTGGCGGCCAGCGGGGAGACGTGGGAGCGGACGTTCCGGCTGCTGGAGGAATACGAGCAGGACACGGCGCAGTACCGGGCCGGGGTTGCGGAGATCGCGGCGCTGCTGGAGGAGTGGAACGGGAGGAACCTGGGCCGGATCGAGCTGGACGGCCAGGCCCAGGCGTTTGTGGAGCGCATGGCCGGCTGAGGATGGGGCGGGGCTGCTGCATTACCAACAGCCTCAAGATGCGTTCGGCCTATCCTTTAGCAGGCCGAGAGGACGGTAGACGGTGATGTACATGGTGGTGAAGCAGGTCAGCCCGCCCACCAGCTGGGAGACGGCCTCCGCCGCAAATACGCCTCCCGCTCCCATCCACATGGCCAGCAGAACCGTCAGCGGCGCGTTGACAACGGCCTTGCGCAGAAGGGAGAAAAATACCGCCTGCTTGGATTTGCCCAGCCCTACAAACACCCCCTGCGCGGCGATTTGCAGGGACATGAAGAGAAACAGGCTGAAATAGACCCGCAGGGCGGGCACGCCCGCCTGGATGACGGCAGGGTCGTCCTTAAAAATGCGGATCATCGGGCCGGGCAGGACCATGGCGGCCAGCCAAAACAGGCAGGAGTAGGCCATGGTCACCCCTACGCTGAACCGAATGGACTGCCGCACCCGGCTGTACAGCCTGGCGCCGTAATTGTACCCCGCCACCGGCTGGGAGCCGTTGGTCAGCCCCTGCACCGGCATGGCGAACACCTCCCGGATGGAGTTGATGATGGTCATCACGCCCACGTACAGGTCGCCCCCGTAGTATTGAAGCGTGGCGTTGCAGACCACCTGCACGAGGCTGTTGGTCAGGTTTACAAAGAAGCCGGACAGGCCCAGGGAGATGATCCGCGCCGTACGTCCCCTGTCCAGCCGGATATTTTCCCGCCGCAGGCGCAGGATGGCCCGTTTTCCCGTGAGGAACAGCAGCACCCACGCCGCCGAAAGCGCCTGGGAGAATACCGTGGCCAGCGCCGCCCCCCGCACGCCCATGTGGAGGACGAAAATCAGCACCGGGTCCAGCGCGATGTTCACCGCAGCCCCCAGCAGCACGGTCATCATCCCCGTCCGCCCGAAGCCTTGGGCGTTGATGAAGGGATTCATGCCCAGGCTCACCATGACGAACAGGGTGCCGCACAGGTAGATGCTCATGTAGCCGTCGGCGTAGGGAAAGGTATCCGGGCTGGCCCCGAACAGGTAGAGGATGGGCTCCTTCAGCGCCAGAAAAAAGGCGGTGGAGGCCGCCCCCAAGAGGAGCAGCAGCGCAAAGGCATTGCCCATGACCCGCTCCGCCTCCCGGTCGTCCCCCCGGCCCCGGCTGATGGAGCACAGCGGCGCGCCGCCGGTGCCGCACAGGTTGGCAAAGCCCATGAGAATGGATACGATGGGCATGGTAATCCCCAGCCCTGTGAGGGCCAGGCTGTCGCTCTCCGGCAGATGGCCCAGGTAGATGCGGTCCACCACGCTGTACAGCACGTTCACCAGCTGGGCGGCTGTCATGGGCAGGGCAAGGCCCATGATGTTGCTGGGGATGCTCCCCCGGGAGAAGTCGTTTTGCGGTGCGGTCAAGCTGGAATCCCCTCCTGTGTGATGTGAAGCGTTATCCCTATCATATCACAGCGGGGAGGACACGTCTATGTAAAAACGGCGCGCCGCCCATTGGGCGGCCGTTTTGCCTGCCCCGGCAGCGCCGGGGCAGGGGCTCAAATGCGATGGAAGCTGATGTAACCGTAGTGGGGCTGGGCGTAGTCGGCCAGCCCGAAGGAGTACCCCATGGCCGCCATGCTCCTGGCCTGGGAGGCCATGGAGCCGGAGCCGTTCCGGGCGGGGTCCACGGCCAGATAGCCGCCGTTGGCGTCCCGTCCCACCACAACGATCCAGTGGTGGCGGCTGGCGGCGGAGTGGACGGCGGCCACAATGGGCAGGCCCTGGGACAAAGCGGCGTCCACGGCCCGCTCCAGCTCGCCCAGGCTGCCCACATAGCTGTCCGTCTTATAGACGGCCCGGTAGCTGTTCCCGTCGGAGCCGGCGTATACGTTGCCGTCAAGGTTCCGGCACAGCACGCCGCTGTAAATCATGCTGGCGGTGGAGTGGCGGTTGGAGCCCAAAACCACGTTGACGGCCATGGCCGCCGCCGTGGCCTTGCAGGTGTTTTTGTTCTGCCGGATGAAGGACACCCGGCCCAGGTTGGCGGCGGTGAGCCCGGCGTATAGGGAGGGGGCGGTGGAAGCGCCCGGCCTGGCCAGACGGCCCTGCTTCAGCAGCTCCAGCAGGCGGGTGTTCTGGGCGGCCGAGCCGGAGTAGCCGGTGATGCCGTTGGCGGCGGCGATTTTGGAGCGGTTGGAGTAGGAGGAGTCGACGCCAAGGGCGTTCAGTGCGGTCACAATGGAGGGGGAAGCGCCGGTGTAGGCGGGGAAATAGGGATTTTCCTGGCCGGACGCCTCCGGGGCGGGGTCGATGAGAATGCCCTGCCGCAGCAGCTCCAGCATCCGGGTATTTTGGGCGGCGTCGCCGCGGTAGCCGGTGATGCCGTTGGCGGCGGCGATCTTAGAGCGGTTGGAGTAAGAGGAATTGATGCCCAGGGCGTCCAGCGCCGCGACGATGGAGCCGCCCCCGCCGGTGTACCGCGGGAAATAGGAGGCCGCCCCGGCGGTAGCGGTGAGGGTAGTCAGCGTCAGGCACAGCGCCGCAGCCAGGGCAGCAAATCGTCTTGTCATGGTGGATACCTTCCTTTCTGTGGACAATATGGATGGAATGTGCAGGGGCGGACCGCCTGAGGGTATGCCCCTGATTTATAAATTCGTCCACAAAAAGCCCGGCTTTACCCTTTTTAGAAAACTTTCCTCATGTAAATTTTGGCATGGCCGCGTCTGGGGCTATGCCGGGGGCCCGTCCTCCACGCGGGAGCGGCTCATGATATAGAACTCCTCCTGGCTGGGCCGGTATTCCCGCGCCATGGGCTCCAGGGTGTCGTCGTAGCGCCTGGCCTCCTCCGGGTCGACGTTCATCACCGGGCTTTCCCGGTACACCCATTTCCGGCCGTCCAGCGCCCCCTCCCGGAGCTCCTTGACCATCATGGCCGCAGGGAATCCGCCGTCCTCCAGGCACACGTTAAATTTTTGGCAGCTTTTGAAGCCCAGGCCCACATAGTTGGCGGGACTGCCGAAGATGACGATCACATCCCAGCCCAGCTCCGCCGCCCGCCGGAAGGAGTGGCTGAGCAGCTGCCCGCCGTAGCCCTTGCGCTGGCGCCCGGGCTCAATGGACACCGGGCCGAAGGTGAGGACGTTCTTAACCGCCCCGTCCCCGCCGGTGAGGGTGGCTTTGGTGTACATCACGCTGCCGATGATTTGCCCGTCCAGCTCGGCCACGAAATCAAGCTCCGGGATGAAGTCCCGGTGATCCCGCATGACGCGGACCAGGTAATGCTCGGTGCAGCCGGGGGCGTAGATGTTGTAAAAGGCCCGCCGGGTAATGTCCTCCACCGTCTGGCGGTCCGCCTGGGTCTCATTTCTGATGTGAAGCATAAAATACCCCTTTCAATTGGAAAACGCGCCGCTTAGCTGCCCTGGGAGCACTTGGCGGCGTCAATGGACAGTACGATCATCAGGCACAGCAGGGCGTCCTCCCCGCGGGGTATGTCCATGCTGTAGGTGTCCGTCCAGTTCCAAAGCTCCTTGGACAGGGACATCACCATGCGCGGGCCGTCCATCACCGTGTAATCCCATTCCCAGAAATCCCCCTCCACCGTCCAGCCATTGCAGTCCAGGGTGAACCTGGGGCGGAAAAGGGTGAACTCCTTTTCCAGCGTGCCCACCTGCCGTCCGCCTGCGTACAGCTCAAATCTGGGCAGCCAGGTGAGCACCTGCTCCTGCACGGTGCCCAGGTGATTGCCGCAGGCGTCGTAAATCTGGAGGCGGTGTCCCCAGCTCAGCTCGCCCTTCACCACAAAGACGGTATTGCCGTCCTCATCATAGATATCATAGCTGTCAAGCCAGGAGAAAAAACGCTGTTTAAACAGTAAGCGCATAAAAACGCCCTCCCTTCCAGGGGTATTATACCAGATGACTGCCATGCCTGCACAGCCCCGGTTTTATTTTTAGAAGCTGTACCAATGGCCTCAGCACCCAGCTTTGCGGCCAAAATTGCCGCCGGGTAAAAAACGGGTCTCCGGGAGCATCCCGGAGACCCGTTTTGCCTGTCATACCCCGGAATAGGCGGCAAAGCCCGCGTCGATGGGCAGCACCACGCCGGTGATGGCGGAGGCGGCCCTGTCGTCGCACAGGAAGAACACGCCGCCCAGCAGCTCCTCGCTCTCCACATAGCGGCCCATGGGCGTGCCGTTGAGGATCTTGGCGGAGCGGGCGGTGGGGGTGCCGTCCTCGTTGAACAGCAGCTTGCGGTTCTGGTTGGACACCAGGAAGCCCGGGGCGATGGCGTTGCAGCGGATGCCGGTGCCCGCGAAGTGGGTGGCCAGCCACTGGGTAAAGTTGGACACCGCCGCCTTGGCCCCCGAGTAGGCCGGGATTTTGGTCAGCGGGATATAGGCGTTCATGGAGCTGATGTTCAGGATGCAGCCGTGCTTGCGCTCCACCATATCCTTGGCGAAGGCCTGGGTGGGCAGCAGCGTGCCCTGGAAGTTCAGCTTGAACACAAAGTCCACGCCGCCCGCGTCCAGCTCGAAGAAGCCCTTCTGGCCCTCCTGCTGCTCGTGCTGGTACTCATTGTCCGTGGTGGCCCGGGGGTTATTGCCCCCCGCGCCGTTCACCAGGATGTCGCAGGGGCCCAGGTCGGCCAGCACCTTCTGGTGGACGGCCTCCAGCGCCGCTGGCTCCAGCACGTTGGCCTGGTAGCCCTCGCAGACAAAGCCCTCCGCTTTGCACTCATCGGCCAGGGCCTTCACCGCCTCCTCGTTCAGGTCCAGGGCGGCCACCTTGGCCCCCGCCTGGGCAAACGCCCGGGCCATGGTGCCGCACAGCACGCCGCCCGCGCCGGTGACTACCACCACCTTGCCGGAAAAGTCAACATTCAAAGGCAGATTAAGCATATTTTTTCCTCCTCGTTTCATTGCCGCGCCGGGGTATGGGCCCTGCGCTCACGCTTCTGTTTTTACCGTATCGTCGGTAATGGACTTCATTGCCTGCTCCAGGCTCATGCCGCCGGCCACGGCCTCCCTCCGGGCGGCGTTTACCGCCTGGATGGTCTTCATCTTCTCCCCCGTCAGGGTGTAGCCCTTCATGGCCAGCAGGGTGGCCGCCCAGGCCAGCATGGGGATCACGCAGAACATGACGATCACCGCCGCCTTGATGCCGCCGGAGTAGGGGGTGCTGTCGGTGGGCAGGTCGCTGAGCCCCGCGCAGGCCAGGAAAATGAACGCCACCAGGGTCTGGGCCAGGGAGGACACCAGCTTGTCCACCAGGGAGAACAGGGTGCCCATGATGCCGGGGATATATTTGCCCGAGCGGTAGGTCTCATAGTCGGAGCAGTCGGCCACCATAGGGATGGGCATATCGGCGGTGGCGTAGTAGGCCCCGTAGCCGACGCCGAAGAATACGATGAACAGGACGGTGTACAGGTTGACGGCCCCCCCGCCCTGGAAGGGGAAGGCCAGCATCCGGGCCGGATTTCCGTGGTCGCTGAGCAGCAGCAGGGCCAGCACGCCCACATAGCAGACGAGGGCCACGGACACATAACGGATCAGGGATGCCCGCTGGCCCAGCTTTTGGGAGGTGCGCATACTCAGCAGGAAGAAGGGCGCCGCGCACACGTAGCCCAGCACCATCATGGGCAGATACAGGGAATTGTAATTTCCCATCAAAATGCCGTACAGGGCCAGCAGGACAGTGGTGTTGGTGGCGATGGCCAGGGCCAGCTTACACCCCGCGCCCGCCACCATGAGCCGCTGCATGGGCTTGTTGTTTTTGATGATTTCCGCGTACTCGCTCATCTTCACCTTTTCCTGCTTATCGCCGCCGATGCCGTAGTACTTGGGGTTGTCCTTCTCGGCGATGCCGATGATGGCCAGGATGGTGAGCAGCACGGAGATAGCGATGCCGATGGGGGTGATGATGCGGAACACCGTGGGATCGGAGTAGCCGGACACGATGACGTTGCCCGCGGCGTCCTTCACGTCGTACATGCCCTTGACCAGCGGGATCATGAACTGCATCACGCCCATGCCCAGCAGGGAGCCCACCGTGTTGAAGATGGTGAACATGGGCCGCTGGTTGGGGTCGTTGGTGAGCACCGTCTGCCCGGCGCGCGTGCAGGAGGTCTGGAAGGTATAGCCGATGACCCACACGAAATAGACCACCACGAAGGCCGCATAGCGCGCCCACATCACGGTCTCGGGGATCAGCGGGGTGAGCACGTACAGGCAGACCACGCTCACCGCCATGACGGCGCTGCCCAGGATCATAAAGGGCCGGAACTTGCCGATTCTGGTGTTGGTGCGGTCCATCATGGCCCCGATGATGGGGTCGGTGACGGCGTCGGCCGCCCGCATCACCGTCACCATGATGGAGGCGAACATGCCCAGCTTCAGAATACTGGAGCCAAACTGGGCCACATAGGACAAAATCAGGACGAAGTACACGTTGGTGGCGCCGTTGTTCAGTGGGAACAGAACCAGCTGATAGGGCTTGGCCCGGTTCAAGGCGGCGCCGGGGTCTTGGCTCATGGACGTTCCTCCTTGTCTTGTTATTTTGTTGTCACGCTCGCGTTGGGCGCATGGCCGGGCCGCTTTCCCTCCGACTCGAACAAAACCCGCCGCTCTCCGGCGGCTGGGCTTTTGTTCTCGCTTGGGTCCAAGCGCCCCTATGCGCCTGCGCTCGCGCTTCCTTCTTGTCACGCTCGCGCTGGGCTGGCTTGACGGCCCGGCTTCCCTCCGACTCGGCCTGGTCTCCGGGCTGCTGTGCGGCCCTGCGCTCGGCCTCGCTCCGGTCCATCCGGGCCTGCCAGCCTGCGCTCGCGCTTCTTTTCTACACCCAATTCGCGCTGTTGGAGCTCTTGCCCTGGAGCTGGTAGGCCGGGTTGGGGGTGTCCACCCGCCGGATCAGGCAGCGGTCGGTAAAGCGGCCCGCCTCCGCCTCCAGCTCCACCGTGCCCTCCAGCGGCACCTGGAACTGGAACACCTTGTCCCCGGTCTTCTCCTCCACCAGCTCCCCGTTGGCGTACAGCGCCACCCGTTCCTGGTTGGAGTACACCTTCACCGTGGTGACCTCCTCTGCCCGGTCCACGTACCGGCTGCCGCAGATGTGCACAAAGGGCTCCTCGCTCCACCACGCCTTGTAGAGGTAGAAGCTGTCCTTCTTTGTCCGGCGGTCAAAGCTCACCAGCCCCTTGTGGTTCATCCCCGGCTCGCCCCCCTGGTCCCGGGCGTCGGCGGCGAAGTCGAACATGTTCCACACATGGGTGGCCCACAGGTAGGGGTGCCTGTCGAAGCACCCCAGCATGTACTCGTGGTACACACACTGGTACTCCTCCGTGTGATCCCCCCGCCGGGGCTTGGAGGAGTGGAGGTTGGGCATGGCCTCGCAGCCGTATTCCGAGTAGCCCAGCGGGCGCCTGGGATAGAGCAGGTGGAAGAGGCCCATCCACAGGTCGTTGAGAAACAGCCCCGGCACATACCAGCCCAGGTACAAATTCCAGCTCACCACGTCGGTGATGTGGGCGGAGCGGTTGAAGGGCCCGCACATGGCGTAGCAGGCCAGGGTGGTCAGCCGGGTGGGGTCCATCTGGTGGTAGAGGTCGTTGAGCGCCCGGTGGTTGTCCAGCATGTCCGCCTTGTCCTTCGTGGATATGGTGATCTCGTTGGACACTCCCCACACCACGATGGAGGGGTGGTTGTAGTTCTGCGTCACCAGCTCCTTCGCCTGAGAAATCGTGTTCTCCCGGCCGTTGGGCATATGCTCGGAGATATACGGGATTTCCGCCCACACCACCATGCCATACTGGTCGCACAGGTCATAGAAATACTGGTCGTGCTGGTAGTGGGCCAGCCGGATGGTGTTGGCCCCCATCTCCCGGATCAGGGCCATGTCCCGCTCATGGTGTTCACGGGTCAGGGCGCTGCCGGTGCCCTTCCAGTCCTGGTGGCGGCTGACGCCGTGGAGGGGATAGCTGTGTCCGTTGAGGAAGAACCCCTTCTCCGGGTCTATGTGGAAGGTGCGCACGCCAAACCGGGCGGATACCCGGTCTACCTCCATCCCGTCCACCACCAGCGTCACCTCGCAGGTGTAGAGGTAGGGGTCCTTCACCCCATCCCACAGCCGCACGTTAGCCACAGCCAGGGTAATGTCCGTTCCTGTGCCGACGGCCACCGTTTTGCCGGCGGCGTCGGTCAGCTTTACCCGCACCTGGGCCCCTGCTGTCCGGTGGAAGGTCTCCACCCGAACACGGCCGTCCCGGCCGTCCACGCCGGAGGTGATCTTCAGCCCCTCGCCGCCGCAGTAGTCCAGCTCAAAGTGGTCCTTGTGGACGATAAGCAGCAGTACATCCCGGTAGATGCCGCCATAGAAGGTGAAGTCCGCCTTCTGGGGGTATACCCGGTCGTTCCGGCTGTTGTCCACGTGAACGGTAAGGCGGTTTTCGGCCTGGAGCAGGTCCGTCACATCCCAGCGGAAGGTGGAGTAGCCCCCGTCGTGGCTGCCCACCTCCGAGCCGTTGAGCGCCACCCGGGCGGAGGCGTTCACCCCCCGGAATTCCAGGTATACCCGCTGGTCCGCCCCGAATTCCGGCTTGGGGAAGGTCTTTTCATAGACGCAGCTTCCCCGCCAGTAGTCGTTCCCCCCGTCCTGGCCGTCGATGGCGTTCCACGTATGGGGAATGTCCACCGGGCACGGCCCGCCCGCCGGGCCTGTGAACGTCCAGCCCGCGTTCAAATTGATTGTGGTCCTCAAGCTCATCCTCCCGCACTTCCGCCTGCGGCGGCAGGGAGTCAAAGGATTCTCTGCCGCCGTGAATATGGAATGCCAACGTCAGTCCAGCCGGTTTTGGGCAAGGCACCGCCGACTCTGACACAGGCATATAATCCTTTCTATCCTAACACCGGCCCTGCCGCCCTGTCAATGGCATTGAGGCGCTTTGCGGCGGTTCCGGCCGGAGGGGCGGGCCATTAGCCGTTTCGTCTGGCATGTTCAAACGGGCCGGCCGCCTTGCGACAGATACTCCTGGGCAAAGTGGACGGCAAAAGCGCCGTCGGCCGCGGCGGTCACAATCTGCCGCAGGGCTTTGGTGCGCACGTCGCCCACGGCGAACACGCCGGGAATGTCTGTCCTGGTGGACTCGTCCGCCAGGATATAGCCCGCCGGGTCCAGCCGGAGCTGCCCCTGCGCCAGCTGGGACGCGGGCTTTCTGCCGATGCTGACAAATACGCCGTCGCAGTCCGCCGTGCGTACGGCCCCGGTTTTGACATCCCGCAGCCGCACGCCCCGCAGTCCCTCCCCCCGGAGCAGCTCCGTCACCTGGCAGTTCCAGCAGAACTGCACATTATCCGCCTCCATCAGGGGGGCGCGGTAGACCTGTTCCGCCCGAAGGGTGTCCCGCCGGTGGATGAGAATCACCCGGCGGCATATTCGGGACAGGAGCAGGGCGTCCTCCGCCGCGCTGTTGCCGCCCCCCACCACCGCCGCCGTTTTGCCCCGGTAGAACATCCCGTCGCAGGCGGCGCAGTAGTGCACGCCCTGCCCCGTCAGCTCCTGCTCCCCGGCGATCCCCAGCTCCCGGGGAACGGCCCCGGTGGCCAGCACGACAGTCCTGCCCAGCAGCGTCCCCTCCCCGGTGTCCACCCGCTTGACGGCCCCGGACAGGGCGAGGGCCCGCACCTGCGCCATCCGGGTTTTGACGCCGAAGCGCCGGGCGCCCCGGCGCATGCGCTCCCCCAGCTCACAGCCGTCAATCCCCTCGTCGAAGCCGGGGTAGTTGTCCACCCGATCGGTGAGGGCCAGCTGCCCCCCTGGGGCCAGCTGCTCCAGCACCACGGCGTCCAGCCCCGCCCTGGCGGCGTAGAGCGCCGCAGTGTAGCCGCCGGGCCCGCCGCCCACGATAATCATGTCATAAATATGCTGGGATGGGGCGGCTTCTTTTGCGTGGGGCGGTTCAAATCCGCCTGAATTTGTCATGGACTGCGCCTCCTTTTTTGTGGCTGCGCTCAGTATATCCCATTTCCCTGACAAATCGCCTTGCCGGGCAAAAAAATCCCCCGCCGCTGGGCGCATCGCTAAGGCTCAGGCAGCGCCTGGCCGCCGGGGGAGGGATATTGTCTGCGCACACTTGACGGCGGGCCCAAATTGTGTCAAACTAGTATGACAAGGAGGGATTTCCATGCACAACGAGCTGACCAAAAAGGATATTGAACTCATGCGCCAGGAGCTGGAGTACCGCCGGGGGGTGCTGCGCCCCAAGCTCATCGAGGACGTGAAGACCGCCCGGGCCTTTGGGGACCTGAGCGAAAATTTTGAGTACAAGGCCGCCAAGCGGGATAAAAACCGCAATGACAGCCGGTGCCGCTACCTGGAGAACATGATCAAGACGGCTGTGATCATCTCCGAGGGCTCCAAGGACGGCGTGGTGGGGCTGTACGATAAGGTGACCTTTTACGTGGAGGAGGACGACGAGGAGGTCACCTGCCAGATCGTCACCACCATGCGGCAGAACGCGCTGAAAAACCGGGTCAGCAAGGAGTCCCCGGTGGGCAGGGCGGTGCTGGGCCGCCGGGTGGGGGACCGGGTGACGGTGGAGGTCAATGAGCGCTACAGCTATGACATTGTGATCCGGGCCATTGAGCCCGGCGAGGACAACGGAGAGGCCCCGCTGGTGGGCTTCTGATCCGGCCCGCGGCCGGACATGCCGGCGAAGAAAGAGAGGAGTGCCCATGACCCGTTTGACCGCCCGCCGCCGCAATGGCGCTTTGCTGCCCGCCTCCGCCCTGTTTGGCCTGGCGCTGATTTTGTTTGGGCTGTGCCAGGGGCCGCCGGAGTGTATTTTGTCCGGGCTGCGCACCATTATCACCATGGAGGACGTGCTGATCACCGATTACATCGCCGTGGCGGGGATAGGGGCGGCCTTTGTCAACGCGGGGATGGTGACGCTCATCAGCGCGGCCATCCTCTGGCTGCTGGACGATACGCCCAACGGGGCCACCATGGTTACCATCGGCCTGATGTCCGGCTTTGCCCTGTTCGGCAAGAACATCGCCAACATCTGGCCCATTCTGGGGGGCACGGCCCTGTACGCCCTGGTGCAGGGGGAAGGGCCGTCCCGCCACGTGAACGTGGCGCTGCGCACCACCGCGCTGTCCCCTGTGGTGAGCTTTCTGGCGGTGCGGTTCCACCCCTGGCTGGGGGTGGCGGCGGGGCTGCTCATCGGCTTTGTGACGCCCCCTGTGGCGGAGCACGCCCACCGGGTCCAGAACGGCATGAACCTGTACAGCCTGGGCTTCTCCTGCGGGTTGGTGGCGATGATGATGGTGCCCGCCTTCAAGGCGTTCGGGCTGGCGCCCGCCGCGGCCCACTACTGGTCCGCAGGCAATAACCTGCCGCTGGGGGCGGCGCTGGCGGCGGTGTGCGCAGCGTTCATCCTGGCGGGGCTGAGCCGCGGGCCGGGGGAAGCGCTGAAAGGATACTGGAGGCTGCTGCACACATCCGGCCGGGCGCCCAGCGACTATGTGCGCACGTTCAGTCCCGGCCCGGTTCTGGTGAACATGGGGGTGAACGGCCTGATCGGTACGGGCTACATCGTGTTTACCGGCGGCGACCTCAACGGGGCCACCATTGGGGCGATCTTTACCATCATCGGCTTTTCCGGCTACGGCAAGCACGCCTTCAACATGGTTCCCGTCATGGCGGGGGTGCTGGCGGGCAGCCTGCTCAACCACGTGGAGCTGAACAACAGCGGCTTGCAGCTGGCGGGCCTGTTCGGAACCACCCTGGCCCCCTTCGCGGGGGTGTTCGGCTGGCCCTTTGGGATGCTGGCGGGGCTGATCCACTCCTCGGTGGTGCTCCAGGCGGGGCTCCCGCTGGAGGGGATGAACCTGTATAACAACGGCTTTTCCGGGGGGCTGGTGGCCATCGTGCTCTACCCCATTCTCACCGCGCTGGTGAAGCACCGCCGTCCGGTGCTCATGGAGGAGGACCTGTTCGCCGTTTTTGACCAGGACGAGCCCCAGCCGCCGGAGCAGCTGCCCGGCCGGGAGGAGGACGCGCCGTAGACAAGACAGCGGCCCCGCGCCAAAAAGGCGCGGGGCCGCTGTGCCGCAAAGGCGGGGCAGGGGGTCACTCCACCGTTTTCAGGCTTTCCACCATGTCCACCTTTTTCAGCTTGTAGTGGGCGGCGATATTCACCGCGATGGAGAATACCACCGTCAGCACCGCCGCCAGGCAGTAGGCGTAGAGGGGGGCCGTACGGCCGAACATGACCAGATCCACCTCCACCGTCAGCACCGTCCACGAGTGGAGGAACCGGCCCATCCCCAGCCCCAGCACGATGCCGAACAGGGTGAGGAACAGGTTTTCCCGGTAGACGTAGGCGGTGACCTCCCGGTCAAAGAAGCCCAGCACCTTCAGGGTGGCCAGCTCCCGCACCCGCTCGGTGATGTTGATGTTGGTGAGGTTGTAGAGCACCACGAAGGCCAGGGCCGCCGCCGCGGTGATGATGATGACCACGGCGTAGTCGATGGCCTCCATACTGTCGGTGAAGTTGTCCCGCAGTGTGGCGATGTAGGAGTAGGAATCCACCCCGTCCATGGCCATCAGGTCGGCGGACACGGTATCCGACTCCGCCTCCCCCGCGCCGTCGGCGTAGCGCAGGAGCATGGCGTTATGCTCCGAGGGCTCCCCGAAAAGAGCCTGGTAGCACTCCGCGGACAGGTAGATATAGTGGTAGGCATAGTTTTCCGCGATGTCCGCCACCCGGGCCTCCACCCGCCTGCCGTCGTAGTCCAGGGTTATGGCGTCCCCCACGGATACCTCCAGCAGCTCGGACAGTTTTTCGGTGACCACCACCCCGTCGCCGGACAGGCGCACCGGCTCGTCGTCGGTGCGGTGGCCCAGCTGGATGAACTCCATGAACCGCTCCTGGTCGTCCACCACGAACAGATACGCATCGTGGGCGGGGCCGTTGGTGGATGCCTCCAGCAGGGTCTGGCTGGTGAGGAGGTGGTCCTCCACCCAGGGGCTGCCGGACAGGTAGCCGTCAACCGTTTCCAGATTGTCCGCCCCGGCCTTTTTGTCCAGGCCCAGGATGGCGTCATAGAGGAACACGTGGTAGAACTGCTGGTTCAAAATGGAGAAGATGGACTCGTGCAGCCCAAAGCCGGTGACGATAAGGGCGGTGCAGCCGCCGATGCCGATCACCGTCATCCAGAACCGGCGCTGGTAGCGGAACAGGTTGCGCATGGTCACCTTCCAGGTGAAGGTGAGCCGCCGCCAGACCGGGCGGATGTACTCCAAAAACACCCGCTTGCCCGCCTTGGGGGCCCGGGGGCGCATCAGGCTGGCGGGGGTGGCCATCAGGGTGGACAGGCAGGCCCACAGCGCCGCCCCGGTGGTGCAGGCCACCGCCGCCAGCACCGCGCCGAAGTACAGCCCGAGCTGGGGCTTGAATTCCAGGGTGGGGATGGCGTACATGATGTTGAAGGCGTTGGCGATGACCAGGGGTATGAGGGTGCAGCCCAGAGCAAGGCCGAGAATGCCCCCCGCCAGGCTGGCGGAAAAGGCGTAGCCGATGTACTTTTTGGAGATGGACAGCCTGGAGAAGCCCATGGCCTTGAGCGCGCCGATCTGGGTGCGCTGCTCCTCCACCATCCTGGTCATGGTGGTCAGGCAGGCCAGCGCCGCCACCAGGAAGAAGATCACCGGGAATAAGTTGGCCAGGTTGCTCACCCGGTCGGAGTCCTGGGAGTAGCCCACGATGCCCGCATTGGTGAAGCGGCTGAGGACGTACCACTTGCATTCCTCCACGTCGTCCAGCTCGGCCTGGGCGTCGTCCAGCTTCCGCTGGGCGTCGGCGATCTCCTCGTCCGCCTCCTTTTTGCCGTCCTCGTACTCCTGGAGGCCGTCGGCGTACTCCTGTTCGCCGTCGTTGAGCTGGGCCAGGGCGTCGTCCAGCTCCTGGCGGCCCTCCGCCCGGGCGTCGCGAAGCTCCCGCACGCCCCTGTTATACGCGTCCCAGCCGTCCTGGATATCGGTTTGCGCCTGCTCCAGCTGGGCCAGGGCGCCGTCCAGCTCCTTTTTCGAGCTGTCGATCTGGGCCTGGGCTGCGTCCAGCTCTTTTTTTGCCGCGTCCAGCTCGGCCTTTACGGGGGCAAGCTGGGCATAGCCCGCGTCGATCTGGGCCTGGGCTGCGTCCAGCTGGGCCTTTTGGGCCGCCATCTGGGACACCGCCATGTCGTACTGGGGAGTGCCCTCATAGGGCTTGAGGGCGGCGTGGTACTGTTCCCAGCTCTTGTCCAGCTGGGCCTTTTGCTCGTCCAGGGGGGCGGCGGCCTGCTCGTATTGGGCCAGGCCGTCCTGGTAGCCGCTGAGGCCGTCCTGGTATTCGGCCAGCCCGTCCTGGTACTTGGCCAGCCCCTCGTCATACGCCGTCCGGGCGTCGTCCAGCTCGGCCTCGCCCTGCCGCAGCTCGGCCAGGGCGTCGTCCAGCTTCCGCTGGGCGTCGGCGGTCTCCCGCGCCAGGGTGTCCTCCCCGTCGTGGTAGTCCGCCCAGCCGTCGTCCAGCTCCCTTCGGCCGTCCTGGAGCTCCTGCCAGGCGTCGGCCAGCTCCTTTTCCGCGTCCGCCCTGGCGTCTTCGAATTCATTCCGGGCGTCGTCCAGCTCGGCCTGGGCGTCCCCGATGAGCTGGTCATACCGGGCCTGGGCCCGCTCCTGGGCCAGGGGGTCCAGGCTGTCCACCAGCTGCTCGAGCCGGTTCTCGTACTCGTCCCCGTAGGTGTCCAGGCCGGCCAGCCCCTCTCCGGTGAAGTAGGCGCTGGTGTAGTGCTCAAAGGTGAAGTTCTCCCCCGGTATGTAAACAAAGGCGTCCACCGAGCCGCTGCCCAGGGAGGAGGCCCCCCGGTCCAGGGACACATACAGGGGGGAATCCACCACCCCCGTGATGGTATAGACGGTGTTGGCCAGATCCCCTTGGCTGTCCTCCTCCAGGGTGAGCTCCAGCTTGTCCCCTACCTGAAGGCCCAGCTTCACCAGCAGCAGGCGCTCGGTGACGCACTCGTCCGCCGACTGGGGCAGGCGGCCCTCCTTCACCTCCAGCAGGTTGAGCCGCTGCGGCAGGGAGCGCACGCTGACGATGCGGTCCACGGCCACCGCGTCCAGATCCCGGCAGCCCTCCACCGTCTGAACGCCCTGCGCCCCGGCCAGGGCCTCCAGATCCCCGTCGGTCAGCCCCAGGGTGGACAGGACGTAGCCGTCCATCAGATGGGTGCGGTCGTAGTAGTTGTCGGCGGTGTACTGCATGTCCGGCGCGGTGGTGCGCAGGCCGGACAGGAAGGCCACCGCCAGCGCCGACAGCACCAGAATGGACAAAAAGCGGTTCATGGTGCCCCGGATCTCCCGGATGGCGTCGGTGCTCAGGTGGTTTTTGTGGGTTACCATTCGATCTCCTCCACGGGGGTGGGATGGGCGTTGCGCTCCACCGCCGCAACCCGGCCGCTTTTGATGTGGATCACCTTGTCGGCCATGGGGGTGAGGGCGGTGTTATGAGTGATGACGATGACGGTCATCCCCTCCTGGCGGCAGGTGTCCTGAAGCAGCTTCAAAATGGCCTTGCCCGTCACATAGTCCAGCGCGCCGGTGGGCTCGTCGCACAGCAGCAGCTTGGGGTTTTTGGCCAGGGCCCGGGCGATGGCCACCCGCTGCTGCTCGCCGCCGGACAGCTGGGCGGGGAAGTTGTCCAGCCGGTCCCCCAGCCCCACGTGGACCAGCACATCGCGGGCGTCCAAGGGCTCCCGGCAGATCTGGGCGGCCAGCTCCACATTTTCCAGGGCGGTGAGGTTCTGCACCAGGTTGTAAAACTGGAACACGAAGCCGATGTCGTGCCGCCGGTAGGCGGTGAGCTGCTTGGGGTTGTAATCGCTGACCCGTGCGCCGTCCACGGTGATGGTGCCGCCGGAGCAGGCGTCCATGCCGCCCAGCATGTTGAGCACGGTGGTCTTGCCCGCGCCGGAGGGGCCCACGATGATGGTGAACTCCCCCTTGTCCACGGTGAAGTCCACCCCGTCCACCGCCTTGATGGTGACCTCCCCCATCTGGTACTCTTTTTTCACGTTTTCAAAGGATATGTAGCTCATAGGCTCCTCCATCCCGCCCCGGGAGGGTCCGCCGGGGCGCTGTCACATGTCTTGCCTCATATCTTATACTCTTTTCCCGCACAGCGCAACCTCTCACGGAGAGAATTCAAGGTTTATTCAAAAGATTCGGGGGTTCCCCGCCAAAATGTGGAGTGGACGGCCGGATCTGGAATGTTGTGGTTGACTAACCCGCCGCCGGGGGGGTACAATACGCCCACTGATAAGGGAGTAGTCGGCGGAGCCCTCACAGGGGTTGCGCAACACAGTCAACATACTGGCAGCAATGCTGTCTGGCTGTGGCATACCCCAGGCGGGGCCCTTGCGGATGCCCGGGAAACGGGCAAACGGGGCCGCGCAAAGCCGCCTTTTGGCTTTGTGGGGGAGGAGGAGCAGGGAAATGGAGCGCGGGATGCCCGTTAGGGCGTGCCAAGCGGAATGGACCTTGCTCCGACGAGGCGATGAGACTTATCCGCGTATGCGGGTATGGTCTCTTTTTTCATGTTCCCGCATACCCTCCAAGAATGAGAAGGGATGATTATTATGGGATTTGCCGAGCTGTTCATTTTGGCGGTGGGATTGTCGATGGACGCCTTTGCCGTGTCCATCTGCAAGGGGCTGTCTATCCGGGCGCTGATGCCCCGCCACGCCGTAATTGTGGGGGTGTGGTTCGGGGCGTTTCAGGCACTGATGCCCTTGGCGGGGTGGCTGCTGGGGGCGGCCTTCGCGGACATGATCGCTGCGGTGGACCACTGGATCGCCTTTGTGCTGCTGGCCATCATCGGGGGCAATATGATCCGGGAGGCGGTGGGCCAGGATGAGGAGGACTGCGACCCCTCCCTGGCCCCCCTGGCTATGCTGGTGCTGGCGGTGGCCACCTCCATCGACGCGCTGGCGGTGGGGGTCACGTTCGCCTTTTTGCGGGTGGACATTGTGCCCGCAGTGGCCCTCATCGGGACGTGCACCTTTCTCATCTCCGCCGCCGGGGTGAAGGTGGGCAATGTGTTCGGCGTGCGCTACAAGTCCAAGGCGGAGCTGTTCGGCGGCGGGGTGCTGGTGCTCATCGGGCTGAAGATCCTATTGGAGCACCTGGGGCTGCTGCCCTTTTGAGCGGCTGCGGAAAAAATCTCCCCGGCGCTTTCCTTTTCCGGGGAGAGCTGATATAATCCTCTCAGAACAGACAGAAGGGGAGGGACCGGCGTGAAAATTCTCATTGTGGAGGACGACCGGCCTTTGAGCGATTCGCTCCGGGCGCTGCTGGAGGACCGCGGGTATCAGGTGGAGGCGGTGTATGACGGCGAGGCGGGGGTGGAGTACGCCATGCTGGGGGTGTACGACCTGATCATCCTGGACGTGATGCTTCCGGCGCTGGACGGCTGGCAGGCGGCCCGCCGGCTCCGGGCCCGGAAGTGCGCCGTCCCCATCCTCATGCTCACCGCCCGCTCCCAGTTGGAGGACCGGGTGGAGGGGCTTAACGCCGGGGCGGACTACTACCTGGCCAAGCCCTTCGACACCCGGGAGCTGCTGGCCTGCGTGGGGGCGCTGCTCCGCCGCCAGGGCGGGCAGGTGGACGAGCTGCGCTTTGGGAACACGGTGCTGGACCTGGACGGCTCCACCCTGGCCTGCGGGGACAGGTGGGTGCGGCTGTCCGCCCGGGAGTTCGACGTGATGCGCTGCCTGATGCAGGCGAAGGGCCGCAACCTGTCCAAGGAGGCCATCCTGGCCCGGGTGTGGGGGTACGATTCCAACGCGGTGGAGAACCATGTGGAGGTATATGTGGGTTTTCTGCGCAAAAAGCTGGCCAGCATCGGCTCCAGCGTGCGCATTGAGGCGGTGCGGCGTCTGGGGTATCATTTGGAGGAGAACGGGAGAGAGGCATAACAGGGGCCCCGCTCAGGCGAGCGGGGCCCTTTTTTCAATACCTCAGCATAAAGTAAATCACATACACCCAGCTCAATAGGCCGTGGAAGATGGCCCAGCCTACCGAGCGCCAGGTGGTGTAGCTGATGACCATGGCCAGGGCGCTGCCGAAGGAGATGCCTGCCTTTGCCACAGTGCCGCCATTGAAACTGCCCTTGTGTTCGTCCATAAAATTGTTTCCCCCCCTTTCACAGCAGGATAACCCCGGCCTCCCTGCACGCCTGGATGGTGCGGGGGTCCCAGATGCTGGCCTGTACCTCGCCGGTGTGGGCCTTGTTCCCCATGGGTCAAGCCCCATGGGGGCCCCTTTTGATTTTATATGCGCGGCGGAAATAGATTCCGCCTTGCGCCGAGATTTTGCCTGGGGCAAAATACTCGCACGCCGCACTCGCGGCGGAGGGCAAGGCCCACATCTCACAGCAGGATGACCCCGGCCTCCCTGCACGCCTGGATGGTGCGGGGGTCCCAAATGCTGGCCTGTACCTCGCCGATGTGGGCCTTGCCCAGCAGGTACATGGATACCCGGCTCTGGCCGATGCCGCCGCCGATGGTGAGGGGCAGCTCCCCCGCCAGCAGCGCCCGGTGGAAGGGCAGCTCCCGCCGGTGGCCGCACCTGGCGGCGGTGAGCTGCTCGTCCAGGGATTCCGGGCTCACCCGGATGCCCATGGAGGAAATCTCGAACGCATGGTTCAGCAAGGGGTTCCAAAGCAGGATGTCCCCGTTCAGGCCCCAGTCGTCGTAGTCCGGCGCCCGGCCGTCGTGGGGCTTGCCCGATTTCAGCGCCCCGCCGATGCCCATGAGGAAGGTGGTGGGATGCTCCCGGGTCCAGGCGTCCTCCCGCTCCTTGGGGGACAGCTCGGGCCATTTGTCCTCCAGCTCCTGGGCGGTGACGAAGGACACGTCCCGGTCGATGAGGGGCAGGGTGGTGAGCTGGGGGTACACCGAGCGCAGGGTGGCCTGGGTGTTGGCCAGGGCGGTCACGATGGTGCGCACCGCGGCCTGTAAGTACTCCACGTTGCGGTCCCGGGGGGCGATGACCTTTTCCCAGTCCCACTGGTCCACGTAGACGGAGTGGAGATTGTCCAGCTCCTCGTCCCGGCGGATGGCGTTCATGTCGGTGTACAGCCCCTCCCCCACCGAGAACTGGTAGCGGTGGAGGGCCAGGCGCTTCCACTTGGCCAGGGAGTGGACCACCTGGGCGTCCCGCCCCGCGTCGGGCACGTCGAAGGACACCGGGCGCTCCACGCCGTTGAGGTCGTCGTTCAGGCCGGTGGACGCCTCCACAAACAGGGGGGCGGACACCCGGCGCAGGTTGAGCGAACCGCCCAGATCGTCCTCAAACAGGCGCTTTAAAAGGCCGATGGCTTTCTGGGTGTCATACAGGTTGAGCAGGGGGGCGTACCCCTGGGGGATAACGGTGGTCAGCATTGGCTTTGCTCCTTTACTCCACTAAATTAGCGCTATTATACATCCTCCCAGAAAAAAAATCAAATGGAATTGTGTTTTGCGATTTGATATGGTATAATTTCCATATATGCGCGGGCAGGACAGGAAGTTTCCGGCAAAGTGACTAGGGTTGGTTTGAAAATTGCCAACATACCCAAACGGCGGGGCTTTTCCCGCCAAACGGCGTGGATTTGACTTAAAATACACAAAGTATTTCTGCGTCAAACCGTCTTGTCCGGCGGAAAAATTCCTCGCCGCCGGGCACGCCGTCAATGTTCAAACAGCGCCTGGCCAATAGGCGCTTAAACCGCCGCAGGCGGGGCGTGACAACCTATCCAAAAGGAGATTAACCCAATGGTGAAAGATTTTGAAGCAAAGCTCAGCGAATACGCCCACCTGCTGGTGGAGGTGGGCCTGAACGTCCAGCCGGGGCAGACCCCCAGCATTGAGAGCAATATCGAATACGCCGCCCTCACCCGGCTGTGCGTGGCCGCGTGCTTCGACTGCGGGGCCCGGAACGTGGCGCCCCACTTCGGGGACGACTTCACCACCCGGGAGAGCTTCCTCCGGGCGGACGCCGCCGTGTTCGAGGAATACCCCAGCTATATGAAGGCCCGGATAGACTGGTACCTGGAGCATAAATGCCCCCGGCTGTCCTTCACCGGCTCCAATCCGGAGCTGCTGAAGGGGGTGGACCCCGCCCGCATCCAGGCCCGCCGCAAGGCGAGCAGCGGGCCCACCAAGCCCTACTTTGACGCCATGATGGCTAACCGCTTCCAGTGGTGTGTGGGGGCCCATCCCACCCCCGCCTGGGCGGAGAAGGTGTTCCCTGGTAAGAAGGGGGAGGAGGCTGTGGACGCTTTGTGGGACGCTATTTTCTCCGTGTGCCGCATCACGGGGGACGGCAAGGCTGTGGAGCGCTGGCGGCAGGTGGCGGACACCATCGCCCGCCGGGCCAGGATTCTCAACGATTACCAGTTTGCCAGCCTGCACTATGTAAACTCCCTGGGCACCGACCTGAAGGTGCGCCTGCCGGACGGCCACGTGTGGGCCGGGGCCACTGCCCACACCACCGATGGGGTGGAATACCTGCCCAACATCCCCACGGAGGAGATCTTCACCTCCCCCCGCTGGGACGGGGTGGACGGCCGGGTGTACTCCACCCTGCCCCTGGCTATGGACGGGAACCTGATCCGCGACTTTTACTTCGATTTCAAGGACGGGCGCATTGTGAATGTACACGCGGCGGAGGGGGAGGAGTTCCTGCGCCGGGGCATTGAGGTGGACGAGGGCGCCCGCTGCCTGGGGGAGGTGGCGCTGGTGCCCTACGACTCCCCCATCCGCAATACCGGCATCCTGTTTTACAACACCCTGTTTGACGAGAACGCGTCCTGCCACTTCGCCTTCGGCGCGGCCTACCCCGGCTGCGTCAAGGGCGGCGAGGAGATGGACGGGGCGGCGCAGAAGGCTGCGGGGCTGAACCAGTCCATGACCCACGTGGACTTCATGGTGGGCAGCCGGGATTTGTCCATCGTGGGGACCACCCGCGACGGGCGGGAAATTCCTGTGTTTGTCAATGGCAATTTCGCTTTCTGATTTATATTCATAAGGAGGAAGAACCCAATGGACTACAAAAAGAATTACGAGCTGTGGCTGAACGCCCCCGCCCTGTCCGAGGCGGAAAAGGCGGAGCTGGCCGCCATCGCCGGGGACGAGAAGGAGATCGAGTCCCGCTTCTTCTCCCAGCTGGAGTTCGGCACCGCCGGGCTGCGGGGCACCATGGGGGTGGGCCTGTACCGCATGAACATCCACGTCATCCGCCACGCCACCCAGGCGTTTGCCAAGGTGATCCTGAACGAGGGCCCGGAGTCCGTGAAGAAGGGCGTGGCCATCTGCTTCGACTGCCGGAACAACTCCGACGTGTTTGCCCGGGAGGCCGCCTGCATCATGGCCGCCGCAGGCATACCCGTGCGCCTCTTTGCGTCGCTGCGCCCCACTCCCGAGCTGTCCTTCGCCATCCGGGAGTACGGCTGCATCGCGGGCATCAATATCACCGCCAGCCACAACCCCAAGGAGTACAACGGCTATAAGGTGTACTGGTCCGACGGCGCCCAGCTCCCCCCCAACCACGCCGACCAGGTGGCCAAAATCATGGGGGAGTCCGACGTGTTCGACGTGAAGGCCGCAGACTATGACCAGGCGGTGGCGGACGGCCTCATCACCATCATGGGGGAGGAGACTGACGAGAAGTTCCTGGCCAATGTGATGGCCCAGGTCAACGACCAGGCGGCGGTGGACGCGGTGGCGGACACCTTTAAAATGGTGTACACCCCCTTCCACGGCACCGGCTACAAGCTCATTCCCGAGGCGCTGAAGCGGCTGGGCATGAAGCACGTGATCTGCGTCCCGGAGCAGATGGTCATCGACGGCAATTTCCCCACCGTGGCCTCCCCCAACCCGGAGAACCCGGAGGGCTTCGCCCTGGCGGTGGAGCTGGCCAACAAGGAGGGCGCGGACTTCATCCTGGGCTCCGACCCCGACGCCGACCGGGTGGGCCTGATGGTCCGGGCGGGGGACGGCTTCAAGGTGCTCACCGGCAACCAGACCGGCGTGCTGCTGCTGGACTACCTCATCGGGGCCAAGCAGCGCACCGGCAAAATGCCCGCCAATCCCGTGGCGCTGAAAACCATCGTCACCACCGAGATGGCCCGCAAGGTGGCCGAGGTCAACGGCCTTGCCTGCTTTGACACCTTCACCGGCTTCAAGTTTCTGGCCCAGAAGAAGGACCAGCTGGAGAATTCCGGCCAGGGGAACGTCATCATGGCCTATGAGGAGAGCTACGGCTACATGCTGGGCAGCTACGTGCGGGACAAGGACGCGGTGACCGCCGCCGTGGCCATGACCGAGATGGCGGCCTACTACGCCGGCAAGGGCATGACCCTCTACGACGCCCTGATGGCCCTGTACGAGAAGTACGGCGACTACGGCGAGCGCACCCTGAACCTGGTGATGCCCGGCCTGGACGGGCTGAAGAAGATGGCGGCGCTGATGTCCGGCCTGCGGGCCAATCCCCCCAAGGAGATCGGCGGCGAGAGCGTCAAGACCTGGAAGGACTACAAGGACGGCAGCGTGGTGGACGCGGCCACCGGGGACAGGACCCAGATGGAGCTGTCCGGCTCCAACGTGCTGCGCTACGAGCTGGCGGACGGCACGTCGGTCATCGTGCGGCCCTCCGGCACCGAGCCCAAGGTGAAGGTGTACATACTGGCCCAGGGGGCCAGCCGGCAGGACTGCGCCGACAAGGTGGCGCGGTACTCCGCCTGGGCGGAGGGCCTGAAAAACTGAGCCTGACCACAGCGGATAAAACCAGGCGGACGCATGGCGTCCGCCTGGTTTTTACTTGACAACAGGGGCAGGACATATTATAATCCATTTATATAATTTGTTTATATAAATGGATTATGTGAGGTGGGAGAATGCCAAAGCAAAAAATCACCCGGGAGATGGTGGTGGGCGCCGCCTTCCAGCTGGCCCGGGAGGGGGGCATGGAGCGGGTGCTGGTGAAGGACATCGCCGCCCGCCTGGGCTGCTCCGTCCAGCCCATCTACAGCTGCTTTCGGAACATGGGGGAGCTGCGCCGCGCGGTGGAGCTTCGGACGGCGGACTACATGGCGGACTGGCTGTCCGCCCGCCTTGACCCGTCCAGCCTGTTCCAGAGTACCGGGCGGGCCTACGTCCAATTCGCCCAAGAGGAGCCGGAGCTGTTCAAGCTGTTTGCCCTGCGCCGCCGGGAGGGGGTGTCCTCCCTGGAGGAGCTGCGTCAAAAGGAGGCCAGCCCGAAGGTGGCGCAGGCCATCGCGGCCCAGCTGGGGCTGAGCATGGAGCAAGCCAGGCGGCTCCACCTGGATATGCTGATCTACACCGTGGGGCTGGGGACGATTTTTTCCGTCACCATGCCGGGCATCCCGGCGCAGGAGGTCTTTGCCAGGCAGGAGCGGGCCTATCAAGCATTTTTAAAGCAGGCTAAGGAGGAACCGGGCCATGAAGAATAATATTATCATCCTTTACAACAGCAAAACCGGCTTTACCCAAAAATACGCCCGGCTGCTGGCGGAGGAGCTGGACTGTCCCGCCCTCCCCCTGGGGGATGCCCCCGGCGACCTGTCCCAATATGCCGCCGTGGCCTTTGGCAGCCGCCTCCACGCCGGCGTGGTGGACGGCTGGAAAAAGGCGCAGAAGCTGCTGGCCGGGCGGGGTGCGAGGAAGCTGGTGCTCTTCGCCACCGGGGCCATGCCCAACGAGGCGGAGGACACCATCCAGAAAATGTGGGGGCAGAACCTCACCCCGGCGGAGCTGGACGCCATCCCCCATTTCTACCTCCAGGCGGGGCTGTGTTACGAGAGAATGGGCGGGGTGGACCGGGCCATGATGAAATTCGCCGCCTGGGCCATGACCCGGAAAAAGGCCAAGACCCCGGAGGACGAGGCGTTCCAGAGCGCCATCGCCCGCTCCTACGATATCTCCGACCCGAAATACATCGTCCCCCTGGCGGACTGCCTGCGGGGGCTGGGCTGAGGCGGATTTTCGTAAATTTTAAATTGCTTTTGGCCCCCGGCGGGTGTATACTGTCCCCAAAGGGGTGCAGCCCCAAGAAGAAGGAGGAGTACATATGCGCTATAATATCACCGGCGAACCTATGCCCGTGGTCATCTGCGACGTGGAGTCGGGCGAGTCCATGATTACCGAGAAGGGCTCCATGGTGTGGATGTCCCCTAACATGGAGATGCAGACCAGCGCGGGCGGCATCGGCAAGGCGTTTGGCCGGATGTTCTCCGGCGAGTCCATGTTCCAGAACATCTACACCGCCAGGGGCGGGCAGGGCATGATCGCCTTTGCCTCCAGCTTCCCCGGCTCCATCCGGGCGGTGGAGATCACCCCGGACCGGCCCATCGTGGTGCAGAAGTCGGGCTTTTTGGCCTCTGAGGCGGGGGTAGAGCTGTCCGTGTTCTTCCAGAAGAAGGGCATGTCCGGCTTCTTCAGCGGAGAGGGCTTCATCCTGCAAAAGCTCTCCGGCCACGGCACCGCCTTCCTGGAAATCGATGGCTCCGCGGTGGAGTACGACCTTCAGCCGGGGCAGCAGATCATCATCGACACCGGTAACCTGGCCATGCTGGACGCCACCTGCACCGTGGATGTGCGCTCGGTGAAGGGGGTCAAAAATGTGCTGTTCGGCGGCGAGGGGCTGTTCAACACCGTGGTCACTGGCCCGGGCCGGGTGGTGCTCCAGACCATGCCCATCAGCAATTTCGCCGGGGCGGTTGCGGCAATCCTCCCCTCCAAATAAAAACGAGCCCCCCGCCGCGAGGCGGGGGGCTTCTTTGTGCGGCGATCCGGCTTTAGCCCAGGCGCCAGATGTCCCGGTTATACTCTGCGATGGTTCGGTCGCTGGAGAAGTAGCCGCTCCGAGCGGTATTCACCAGCATCTTGCGGGCCCAGGCGGTGCGGTCGCCGTAGTCGGCGATGGCCCGGTCCCGAGCGGCGGTGTACGCCTCCACGTCCAGAAGGGCCATGAACCAGTCCTTGGTGGTGAGGTCGGTCCACAGGGCCTTCAGGGCCGCCTCGTCCCCCAGGGTGGTGAGGGTGGGGGAGATGAGGAAGTCCACCAGCGGCTTCACCGCCGGGCGCTCGTAATACACCCGGGACTGGTAGCCCTTGGAGGCGTCCTTCATCTTCTGGTCGTACAGCTCGATGACGTAATTGCTGCCCGCGCCGAAGGTGTAGATGTTGTCCGGCCCCACCAGCTCGGCGATCTCCACGTTGGCGCCGTCCAGGGTGCCCAGAGTGACGGCCCCGTTGGCCATGAATTTCATATTGCCGGTGCCGCTGGCCTCCTTGGAGGCCAGGGAGATCTGCTCGGAGATATCGCAGGCGGGGATGAGCCGCTCCGCCCAGGTGACGTTGTAGTTCTCCACCATGGCCACATGGAGCCAGGGGCGCACCTGGGGGTCGTTCTCAATGAGCCTGCGCAGGCACAAAATCAGGTGGATGATGTGCTTGGCCATCACATAGGCCGGGGCAGCCTTGGCCCCGAAGATGACGGTGACGGGGCGCTGGGGGGTCTTGCCCGCCTTGATCTCCAGATACTTGTGGATGACGTACAGCGCGTTCATCTGCTGGCGCTTGTACTCGTGCAGCCGCTTCACCTGGATATCAAACACCGCGTCGGGGTCCAGGCGGATGCCGTACTGGTCCCGGGCGAACAGGTCGGAGGCGGCGCGCTTGTTGGCCGCCTTGATGTCCAGTAGCCGCTCCAGCACCGCGCTGTCGTTGTAGTAGTCCATCAGGCGGCTGAGCCGGGTGGGGTCGGTGCGCCATTCGGGGCCCACGCACTGGTCCAGCAGGGCGGCCAGCTGGGGATTGCACACCTCCAGCCAGCGCCGCAGGGTGACGCCGTTGGTCTTGTTGTTGAACTTGTCGGGGTAGATGTCGTAGAAATGGCGCAGCTCGGAGCTCTTGAGAATGTCGGTATGGAGGGCGGCCACGCCGTTCACCGAGTAGCCGAAGTGGATATCCAGGTGGGCCATGTGGACAATCTCGCGGCCCGCCTCCCCCTGGAGGATGGCGGTTTTGGGGTCGGCGTGGGCGGCCTTGGCCCGGGCGTCCAGCTCCCGCAGGATGGGCGGCAGCTGGGGGGCCACCGTCTCAATGAAGGCGAGGGGCCACTTCTCCAGCGCCTCGGCCAGGATGGTGTGGTTGGTGTAGGCGCAGGTCTTGGACACCTGCTCCACCGCCGCGTCCATGGACAGGCCCCGGCCCACCAGCAGGCGCACCAGCTCGGGGATGACCATGGAGGGGTGGGTGTCGTTGATCTGGATGGCCACGTGGTCGCTGATGGCCTCAGGGGCGAAGCCCCGCTCGTCCAGCTCCTTCAAGATGAGCTGGGCCCCGGCGGACACCATGAAATACTGCTGGTACACCCGCAGCAGCCGGCCCGCCTCGTCGCTGTCGTCGGGGTAGAGGAAGGAGGTCAGGTGGGCGGGCAGGTCGGTCTTGTCAAAGTCGATGCCCTCCTGGGGGGCGGGGGCGGGATGCTCCACATCAAACAGGTGCAGCCGGTTGGCCACGCCGGAGTGGGCGCCGGGGACGGCGATATCAAAGAGCTTGGCCTTCACCGGCCCGAAGCCGAAGGGCACCTCAAACTCCGTCCCGGTGGGGATGAGCCAGCTGTCGTCATCGATCCAGGGGTTGGGCTGCTCGAACTGGTGGCTCAAGTGGAATTCCTGCTTGAACAGGCCGTAGTGGTAGTTGAGGCCGACGCCGTCCCCGGGCAGCCCCAGAGCGGCGATGGAGTCCAGGAAGCAGGCGGCCAGGCGGCCCAGCCCGCCGTTCCCTAGGGAGGGCTCGGGCTCCACGTCCTCGATGGCGGACAGGGATTTGCCCCACTGGGCCAGGGCCTGCTTTGCCTCATCGTAAACGCCCAGGGCCAGCAGGTTGTTGGACAGCAGCTTGCCGATCAAAAACTCAGCGGAGAAATAGTACAGCTTGCGCTCCCCCTGGGGGGCGGGGCGGGCCTGGGCCAGCTCCTGGGTGAGCTGGAGCAGTACGTGGTACAGCTCGCCGTCACCGCACTGGGCGGGCTCCCGGCCGTATTTGGCCTGGGCCAGCTCCTGCATCCGTTGTTTGATGTCCATGATACGGGCTCCTTTCAAGATCTGAAATGTGCCGCCCTGCCGGCGGCAGGCTGGAAACGATTCCAATCAAGAAGCTGGAAGTATTTGGACCGCATAGGTCCCACGGAAAGTATAGCCCGCTTTGCCGCCGCCGTCAAAGGTTTTCTCACCAAAAATACGGAAAATTTCAACGCCTTTTCAGGCAGAACATATGAAAAAACGGCGAAAGATCCCCGGAGCCGTCACGATCTTCCGTTTTCTGGCAGGCCATCCCCGGACCGTTCCACCCGCAGCGTCCCCCCGCAGGGGCAGCGGTAGCGCTCCGGGTGGTCCACCAGAGGGGAGCGCTTCATCCGGGGGATGCGCCGCCCGCACCGGGCGCACACCACCCAATAGCGCACCGGCCTGTCGTCCTCGATGCCCAGCGCGCCATAGTTGTCGGTGCGGCGGATGTGGTAGCCGTAGGCGCTGTTCATCCGCTGGGCGTAGCCCTTCCACCGTGCGCCGTGGTTGGAGCAGCCATAACAGGTGTGGAGCACCTCATGGCACAGCACCTGGAGGATAGCCCCCTCCTCCCCCTGCCGGGCCAGCCGTTCGGACAGCTCGATGGTGTAGGCGCCGTCCCTTCGGACGCAGCAGCCGAACCGGGTGCGGGCGCGGCGGTTGAGCCGCACCTGGGGGCAGATATCCCGGGACACGGGGATCTTCACCGCCCTGGCCTGGGCGATGGCCCGGGCCAGCAGGGCGTCTATGTACTGCTGGGTCATGGGCTCACCCCTCACAGCCTGACGGGCACCGGCCCGGTGATGGTCAGGGAATCCGGGGCGGCGGCGCACTCCACCGCCAGCACCCGAACCCCTGCCCGGGCGGCCTCCCGCAGGGCGGAGCCGAACTGGGGATGGGTGCGGTCGTTGGGGGAGAAGGCGGTCATGCCCGCCATCTGGACCACCACGCACACCGCCGCCTCATAGCCCGCCTCCCGGCAGGCGGCGAGCTCCCGCAGGTGCTTCACGCCGCGCTGGGTGGGCGCGTCGGGGAAAAGGGCCAGGCCGTCTTCCTCCAGGGTGCAGCCCTTGACCTCCACAAAGCCCTTTCGCAGAACGGACGTTTCACGTGAAACGTCCGTTCTCTCCCAGTAGAAGTCGAACCGGGAACGGCCCCACGGGGTCTCCGGGCGCAGCAGGGTGGGACGGGGCAGGCCCAGCGCCTCGCCCAGCCCCGCGCCCATCCACTCCCGGAACACCCGGTTGGGGGCCTGGGCGTCCATGTTGATGAGCAGGGGGGGCAGGCCGGGCCGCTCCTTTTCCACCGCCACCAGGTCGTATTTTGTTTTTCGGGCGGGGTTGGCGCTCCCCTCCAGATACACGGTGCAGCCGGGGAGGAGCAGCTCCCGGCAGCGCCCGGTGTTTTTCACGTGGACGGTCTCCACCGCGCCGTCCAGCTCCACCTGGGCAATGAAGCGATTGGGCCGGGCCAGAAACCGGGCGGCATGGATGTTGTGATAGATCACTTTTCCTCCTCCGCTTCCCCAGAGGGGGCGTCCTGGGGCTGTCCCTCCCGCTCCGGCGCGGCGCTTTCCTCCTGGGGCTGTCCCTCCTGCTCCGGCGCGGTGTTTTCCTCCGGGGACTGCCCCTCCTGCTTCGGTGCGGCGCTTTCCTCCTGGGGCTGTCCCTCCTGCTCCGGCGCGGCGCTTTCCTCCTGGGGCTGTCCCTCCTGCTCCGGTGCGGCGTTTTCCTCCTCCGGCGGGCTGGGCATGGGCTGGTAGGGCAGGAGTATGTCGATGCCGCAGGCCAGCGCCACCCCCACCAGCGTCTCAAAGAGGCGGTCGATGGAGTAGATGGCGGGGGTATCCCCTATGCTGTGGTTGACGGTGACGCACAAGAACACGATGCAGGCCATGGCGGCGCACCCCGGCTTCTTGATGGCCAGGCACAGCTTAATGATGGGGATGAGCATGACGGCCAGCACCGCATAGCGCAAAAGCTCGATATACAGCACATTGAGGGTGTCCAGGCTGTACACCACCAGCACCCCCGCCACGCCGCCGATGAGGGTGCCGGTCATGCGGTTGACGGACGATTCGATGGTCTTGCCCGCGGAGTTCTGGATGCACACCACGGCGGCGATCATGGAGTAGAACCCGGATGCCTCCCGGAAAAAAGCCAGCAGGCCGCACAGGAACACCGCCACCACGGTCTTGATGATGCGCATCCCGATCCAGTGCCGGTGCTCCGGGGGGAGGGCTTGGATAGTTTGCCGTTCCATGGCGTACCTCCGTTAAGCGTTTTTTAAAAGCCGCCGGTTCGATGGGCGGCCTGTTCCTATCATATCACATCCCACAAGGGGCCGCAACGGGAGTTTGCCCGTAAAAACCGCTTCCATTGCCGTGATTTTTGTGCTAAACTGCCTTTTGAGGTGATTAGTATGCACATTCCAAGCGGCGAAACCGCCCTGCTGGAGCTGATCCGATTCGACGGCGCCCTGGAGACGGCCCTGGCCCCCTCCCCGGACTACGATGTGCGCCGGTGGCTCTACGTCCCCAACACCTACGGCGAGTACCGCTACATCCTGGGCACCCGGGGGGAGCGGCCGCTGATCTGCGTGGGGGTGAACCCCTCCACCGCCGCCCCCGGCGATTTGGACCCCACCCTGAAATCGGTGGAACGGGTGGCCCTCCACAACGGCTACGACAGCTTTATCATGTTCAACGTCTACGCCCAGCGGGCCACCCGCCCCGAGGATATGGAGCGGGCCTGCAACGCCGCCTTGCACAGGGAGAACATGCGGGCCTTCGACTACGCCTTGTCCCTGGACAGGGCCGGGGCCCCGGCGGTGTGGGCGGCCTGGGGGGCGGTCATCGAGAAGCGGGACTACCTGCCCCGGTGCGTCCGGGACATGATCGCGGTGGGGGAGGGGCGGGGCGCCCGGTGGTTCTCTGCCGGGAAGCGGACCAAGGCGGGACACCCCCACCACCCCCTCTATCTCCGAAAGGACAGTCCCCTCGACCCCTTTGACGTGGGGGCCTACCTGGACGCCCTCCCTTGAGGGGCCGCCCTCCGGGGACGCCCGATACAGCAGCCCGGCGTGAACCCTTCCGGCGCGTGGGGCTTTACGACTGGTATCCCCCTGTTTGTGCTGGCGCTTGTGTCCTGCCACTGAGAAGCTGCGGTCCATCCCCTGCGCCTGGGGGTGGACCGTTTGGCTTGCCGGCGGTTATCGCCTGTCCCGGGGAAATGGTGCGATGCAAAGAAAACTTTGCAAAAGGTGTTGACAAGTTTACTTGGCGGTGCTATGATAAAGATACCAAGTAAACTTGGCAATACGGTTTGGGAGGCCTGCCTCATGGACAGAGATGAAATTTTAAAAAGAAGCCGGGAGGAGAACAAGGACCGGGACTTCGTGGAGGAGGCCGTGATGGCCACGGCCAATTCCCTGAGCCTGGCCGTGGGTATGATCGTGTGCGGCCTGGTCAGCGTGTTGTCCGCCATTTTTTAGGGCGGCCCGGAGTACAGCGTCTGGACGGTCATGTGGGTCATCCACGCGTCCACCTTCCTGTTCAAGTACCACAAGCTCCGCAAGCGCCACGAGCTGATGATGGGTCTGTTTTATATAGCGCTGGCTGTGTTCTTCTTCGTCTGTTACCTGCACCTGAAGCTGGGGGTCTTTTGATGGACGACGGACTGATTCTGAAAAACCGTCTGAAGGAGGCCCGCGGCGAAAAGGGCCTGTCCCAGGCGGCGCTGGCGGCGCTGGTGGGCGTGTCCCGCAATACCATCAGCTCCATTGAGACGGGGCAGTTCAACCCCACCGCTAAGCTGGCGCTCATTTTGTGCGTGGCGCTGGACAAGAAGTTCGAGGACTTGTTCTACTTTTAAGGGGGAGACGATGAAATGGAGTATATCCTATTGCTGGGACTGGGGCTGGCCCTGATTGCCGCCAGCGTGCCCGGCCTGCGGGGCAGCGCGTCCACTGTCCACTGGTATAACCGCCGCAGGGTGAGCAAAGAGGACGCGCCCAAGTACGGGAGGGCCATGGGCGCGGGGACGCTGATTATGGGTGCCTGCGTAACAGCTACGGCGGCGCTCCAGATGATTTTTGACGCGGAGCCCATTTTCTACCTCACAGCCGCCGGGGTGGTGATCGGGCTCGCCGTTATGATTTACGCCCAGCTCAAGTACAATAAGGGGATATTTTAGGGGGTACGGACGATGGATAAAATGTATGTGGTAAGCTTGTGCTGGCGGGGCGGCCTGCTGGGGGGCGAGCTGCGCCTGGACGACGAGCGGCTCACCTATTACACCACAAAGCTCACGGTGCCGCCGGAGATCCGAAAGATGCCGCTTCCCTACTGCCGGATCAAGGGCGTGGAAAAAAGCAAGGCGCTGTTCCTGCCAACCGTGACCATCAGGATGGAGGACGGCCGGAAGTGGAGGTTCCTGGTGTTTGGCCGGAAGAGCTTCCTGGACCACCTGGAAACCGCTATGGACGCCTACAGATCCGGCGATTGAGCGCGCAAAAAGACCGGCGGCACGCGCCGCCGGTCTTTTTGCGCTTATTTCGCCAGGCAGGCGGCCGTTTTCGCGGCCAGCCGGGCGTTGTTGAACACCAGCTGGATGTTGGAGTCAAGGCTGTCGCCCCCGGTGAGCTCCTTCACCTTGGCCAGCAGGAAGGGGGTGGTCTCCTTGCCGTGGATGCCGTTGGCCGCGGCCTGGGAGAGGGCCTCGCTGATGGCGGCGTTGATGACGCTGGGGTCCATGGAGTACTCCTCGGGGATGGGGTTGGCCACCAGCATGCCGCCGTCAAAGCCCAGCTCCAGGCTGGCCCGGAAGGCCGCCGCCAGCTCCTCGGGGCTGTCCACCTGGTAGTCCACCGCGAAGCCGCTGTGGCGGGTGTAGAAGGCGGGCAGCTCCTTGACGCCGTAGCCCAGCACGGGTACGCCGTGGGTCTCCAGATACTCCAGGGTCAGCCCCAGGTCCAAAATGGATTTGGCCCCGGCGCACACCACCATCACGGGGGTGTGGGCCAGCTCCTCCAGGTCGGCGGAGATGTCCATGGTGGTTTCTGCCCCCCGGTGGACGCCGCCGATGCCGCCGGTGGCGAATACCTTGATGCCCGCCATGTGGGCGATGATCATGGTGGTGGTGACGGTGGTGGCCCCGTCCATCCCCCGGGCGCACAGCATAGCCAGGTCCCGGCGGCTGGCTTTGGTGACCTTGGTGCCCGCCTTGCCCAGGTACTCGATCTCCTCCTTGGTGCAGCCCGCCTTCAGCCGCCCGCCGATGATGGCGATGGTGGCGGGGACGGCCCCGTTCTCCCGGATGATGGCCTCCACCGCCAGGGCGGTCTCCACATTCTGGGGATAGGGCATCCCGTGGGAGATGATGGTGGACTCCAGGGCCACCACAGGCTTTCCGGCGGCCAGCGCTGCGGCTACCTCGGGGGATACGTCCAGATATTTGTTTAAAGACATGAGAATCAACCTCCATGTAGTTTTGATATGGTCAAAGTCTCTTCATGAGCAGATGGAAGCCCGTATGGGGCTCAGGCTCCATGTTTTCATCCATAGAGCAAGGGTCAAACACGCAGTCCTTGATGAACTCCGTAAACCCCAGCCGGCGGTAGAGGCGGATGTTGGCCTCCTCCGAGTACTCCACACCGACGGTTAGCTGGGTAAAGCCCTCCCGGCCGGCCTGGGCGGCGGCATGCTCCAGGAGGGCCGTGCCGAGGCCCCGCCCCCGCAAGTCTTTCCGAATGCGGAAAGCGCACAGGTAAGCGCGTTTTTTTCCGTCGGCGAAATCCGGATCGGACAGGGAGCGAAAGAGATACAGCTCCCCTACTATCTGTCCAGCCCGGTCCCAGACGTAGAAGGTGGCATTGTGGTTTCCGATATTTTCACAGTTGAACCGGGCGGTTGGCGACGGATGATCCGGGTTCTCGCCCCAGAGGGCAAGCATCTCCGCCGCACCGGCAGTTCTGATGTCCATGGCAGTCCTCCCTTGCAAGGGCGAAACGCAGTTTCGCGGATGAAGTTTTTCTTTCTGCTTCTTTATCCCTTCTTCAAAAAGAAAAAGAAGACATCCTCTCCCCCAGCGCGTCCGCGCTCATGGCGCCGTTGATGGTTTCGACGCTCTCCATGGCGATGGCGGCGGCGGCGGAGCCCGCCCGGGCGGTGCCCTCCAAGCCGGTGCCCTCCAGATAGGCCCAGGCCAGCGCCGCCATGAACGCGTCCCCGCAGCCGGTGGTGTTCACCAGGGTCCCCCTTGCGCAGGGCAGGCGCACCCGGCCGCTGTGGTCCGCCGCCAGCACCCCGTCCGCGCCCAGGGAGAGGAACACCCTGCGCAGGCCGGTGGCCAGCAGCGCGTCCGCCGCCCGGTTGAGGCTGTCCTCATCGGTGATGGCCACCCCGGACAGCAGCTCCGCCTCGATGCGGTTGGGCTTCAGGGTGTGCAGCTTCCCCAGCACCGGCAGCAGCTTGGAGCCCTTGGCGGTGGATACGGGGTCGGCGAAGATGGGGGGCTTTACATGGTCCGCCAGCCATCGGATGGCCTCCTCCGGGATGTTGGCGTCCACCACCACCAGCTGGGCGTTTTGCAGCAGCTGGGCCCGGGAGGCCAGAAAGGCCGGGGTGATATGGCGGTAGATCTCCATGTCGGACAGGGCCAGCGCCATCTCGCCCCGCTCGCCGGCGATGAAGAGGTAGGTGGAGGTGCGCTCCCCCGGCACCTGCAGCGCCCGGCTGATGTCGATGCCCAGCTCCCCGCAGGAGGCGGCGATGCGTTGGGCGTGAGCGTCGTCCCCAAAGGCGGTGAGCAGCCGGACGTCTACCCCCAGCAGGGCCATGTTGTGGGCGATGTTCCGCCCCACGCCCCCCAGGCTGATGCGCACCACGCCGGGGTTGGAGTCGGCGGAGACCAGCGGGGCGGCGGACACGCCGCCGATGTCCATATTCACCCCGCCCACCACCACGGCATAGGGGGCGGTGGAGACGATATACCCCTTGCCGGCGATGTGGCCCTTTTTCATCAGGTTGGATATGTGCACCGCCACCGACGAGCGGGCGATGCCCGCCTTGTCCGCCAGCTCCTGCTGGGAAATCAGGGGGTTCTCCTCAATCCATCGGAGGATCTGGCGCTCCCGCTGGGTCATAGGCCTCACTCCTAAACTTTTATATCTAAATTAAGCATATGCTTAATTTGCGCGGTTGTCAAGGGGGTTTGCAAAATTTTGCGCAAAAAACCGCCCGCCGGTTTTCCGGCGGGCGGGATACCTATAGCAATCTTCAAAAAAACTAACAATAAGCGGAAGCGGCAAACCAATGCCGGCAATCCAGCTGCGAAACAGAATCGAGTGCCATACGAACCGCGTCAGGGAGCAGGTCCAGACTTCGGACTTTCCATCCACGAAGGAGGGCCTTCATCTTGGACCACATCTTCTCAATGGGATTCAGATCGGGACTGTAGGGCGGAAGGTATAGTACCTTCATTCCCTTTTCCTCCAGGACCTCCCGGACGGCCTTTACATGGTGAGAGCGCATATTGTCCATCACAACAATGTCTCCGGGCTTAAGAGTCGGAAGCAGGGTTTCTTTCAAATATTGGACAAAGCGTTCCCCGGTTGTCCCGCCCTGGTACGTTGTAAATGCCTTTTCCCCATTCAGGCGGATGGAAGAAAGGACTGTCGTTGTCTGCGGTGTATTCAACGGGGCATGATCCACTGCCCTCTGGGATGAAAGTGCCCGTCCATACAGGCGAGTCAGGTTCGTATTGACACCGCTCTCGTCCAAAAACACCAAATGTTCCACCATATCAGGTCGTATCGTCTTT
>CAPOAR010000025.1:0-34610 GCA_948670295.1 uncultured Oscillospiraceae bacterium
ATCCCGTGGAGCGCATGATGCGCGACGCCAAGATCACCGAGATCTACGAGGGCACCTCTGAGGTCCAGCGCATGGTCATTTCCGGCGCGATTTTAAAGTAAGAAGCGCGGAGGCGTGCGGAGCAGCCCGGATGTTTAAGCCCCAAGTCCGAGGGAAGCCGGGCGCTGCGCAGCCGCCGGGCGTGACAACGCCGTAATTCAGTATAAAGGAGACAGTTTGATATATGAAAATCATTGTCTGTGTCAAGCAGGTGCCCGACACCTCCGGCGTGGTGGCCGTCAAGGCGGACGGCACCATGGACCGCGCGGCCATGGCCACCATTTCCAACCCCGATGATATGAACGCCCTGGAGGCGGCCCTGCAGATTAAAGAGACCAACCCCGACGTGAAGGTGTGCGTCGTATCCATGGGCCCCCCGCCCACGGAATCCATGCTCCGGGAGTGCCTGGCCATGGGCGCCGACGAGGCTTATCTGGTGTCCGCCCGCGAGTTCGGCGGCGCCGACACCTGGGCCACCTCCAACACCCTCACCGCCGCCATTGAGAAGATCGGCGTGGACAAGGGCGACATCGTGATGTGCGGCCGCCAGGCCATCGACGGCGACACCGCCCAGGTAGGCCCCCAGATCGCCGAGAAGCTGGGCCTGCCCCAGGTCACCTATGTCACCGCCATCGACTACAAGGACGGCGAGCTGACCGTGCGGCGCGAGCTGGAGGACGGCTACATGACCATCAAGGTCCAGACCCCCTGTGTGCTCACCTGCATCAAGGAGCTGAACACCCCCCGCTACATGAGCGTGTCCGGCATCATGGAGTGCTACGCCAAGCCCTATACCATGTGGGACTTCAACGCCCTGATCGACAGCAAGTGGATCGGCGCTGTGGAGAACGTGGGCCTGAAGGGCTCCCCCACCCAGGTGTACAAGTCCTTCTCCCCGCCGGTGAAGGGCGCGGGCACCATGCTGGAGGGGGCCGACAAGGCCACCTGCGAGAAGCTGGTGTCCATTCTGGGCGAGAAGCACATCATCTAAAGGAAGCGCGGAAGAACGGTCTGCGGCGGGGCTAACGGCGGAGTGGAGCGAAAAACGGCGTGCGGCAGGGCCGCACAGAGTTTTCACGCAGCCGCAGGAGTTAGAACCCGGCGCGTCCAGACCGTTTTGGAGCGTGACAATATGGAAAGGGGCGCAACATTATTTATGGCTTATAATAGTAAAGACACCGCCGCCTTCAAGGGCGTGTGGGTATTTTGTGAGCAGCGGGACGGCGTCATCCTGGGCACCGGCTACCAGCTGCTCAGCGAGGGCCGCAAGCTGGCCAACGACCTGGGCGTGGAGCTGTGCGGCGTGCTGCTGGGCAGCGGCGTGAACGAGACCTATGCCAAGGCCCTGGGCGGCTACGGCGCGGATCGCGTGTACATCTGTGACCATCCCCTGCTGAAGGACTACACCACCGACGCCTACACCAAGGTGCTGTGCGATCTGGTGGAGGACAAGAAGCCCGAGGTGTTCCTCATCGGGGCCACCAACATCGGCCGCGACCTGGGCCCCCGCGTGGCCGCCCGGCTGCACACCGGCCTGACCGCCGACTGCACCCACCTGGATGTGGACGTGGAGAAGTACAAGGCCTTCCTCAAGACCACCTCCACCATCGATGTGGACAACACCCCCTTTGAGGACAATAAGAACTTGAAGATGACCCGTCCGGCCTTCGGCGGCCACCTGATGGCCACCATCGTGTGCCCGGATTACCGTCCCCAGATGTCCACCGTCCGCCCCGGCGTGATGCAGACCCAGGCCTTTGACGAGGCCAAGAGCCAGCAGACCATCCTGGAGAACGTGGACGTGAAGCTGGACGCCTCCGACATCCACGTGGATCTCATTGAGATCAAGAAGTCCGCCAAGAAGCTGGTGGATCTGATCGGCGCGGATGTGGTGGTGGCCGTGGGCCGCGGCATCAGCTCCAACCCCACCCGGGGCATTGAGATCGCCGAGGAGCTGGCCAACGTCCTGGGCGGCGTGGTGGGCGCGTCCCGCGCCGTGGTGGACGCCGGCTGGATCGGTGTGGATCATCAGGTGGGCCAGACCGGCAAGACTGTCCATCCCAAGATCTACGTAGCCCTTGGCATCTCCGGCGCCATCCAGCACCTGGCCGGTATGCAGGACTCCGAGTGCATTATCGCCGTGAACAAGAACGGCTCCGCCCCCATTTTCGACTCGGCCACCTACGGCATCACCGGCGACCTGTTCAAGGTCGGCCCCATGCTGGCCGAGGCTATCAAGTCGTTCAAAACCAGCAAGGCCTAATCCTTTATCCTAGCCTTTTTCTGAAACCAAAAGCGGCCTCAAATGAGGCCGCTTTTGGTTTTTGTGCAATTTAGCAGAAAATTTGGGTAGAAATATGTAGGCTGACCATCGCTGGTGTTCCAGGATGTCCCAGCCTTTCCACATCTTGTATTCGCGTCGTATTTTGTCGAATTCTGCGATTTCTTTTCCTTGCAATTGGTCGAAAAGTACGGATAATAGGAATTGAGAAAGCGAGGTGAAGCGAATACGTGCGTGAATTATTCCTGCAAACCGTAGAGCTGGCCGATCAGGCCGGCGCGGTCCGGCGCTTTGACTATTCCATCCTCATCGGCGAGATGGACGTGGGCCCCTTCGCCTGCGAGAGTTATGGCGTCAAGATCGCAGAACAGGGCGGCGAGCAGACCAGCGTACCAAATGTGACATGCAGCGCCGCCCGCATTGACGAGCTGAGCGGCCTGCTGGTGCGCAACGGCGTTACGCCCGCCGCCCTGAATGATGTTTTGTCCGACTGGCTGTAAACTGTCCTTGGATGTACTGTCCTACCCCTGAATGTCCCATGGATGTACTGTCCTACCGGCTGTAAACTGTCCGACGGCTCTAAATATATCAGCATCCCACAAAGGGGTGGGGAGAATGAAGGTTCTCCCCGCCCTTTTTATTCATCCCGCAGGGCCAGCACCTCATCCGCCACCTGATCCGCCGTCCGGGCCACACCATCGAAGTCCACATAGGGATTGTAGAGCTTCTCCAGCCGGTCATGGGCCTCCTTGGCCTGGGCCAGACCCGCCACCCCCTCATCCAGCAAGGCCGCCGCCACCCGCTTTGCAAAGCGCAGCCGGGGCCGGTTGATGCGGTACGCATCCTGGTCCGCCATGGCGTCCAGCCGCAGCCGGCGGTAGGCCCGGTGGGGCCAGGGGACCTCCTGGGTGGAGGTGACAAAGGCCAGGGACAGGTCCGGGAAAATCAGGTGGGCCAGCCGCTCGGGGGCCATGGGGTCGGGACAGGCCACCGCATCATGCCCTGCGGCCAGGGCCGCAGTGAGGATGGGGGCCAGCATATGGTGGGCCAGGCCGTACTCCCCTGCCAGCTCATATACCCGATCCGCCTGGGCCGTCACCGAATCCCATAGCGTGAGCATTCCCTTATGGGTGACAGCGGACAAAAAACGCTGCTCCGCCCGGCCCGCTCCCTGCGCGGGGCGCTTCAGCTCCCGGCTGATGATGCCCGCCGCCCGCTTTCCCAGCCTCTTTTGGACCCCCTGGGTGTCTACCAGCTCATTCATGTCCCGGCGCAGCTCCCCTGCCGCCCCCAGACAGCGATACACCCGCTTGTAGTGCCCCTGGTATTCTGCCGTTGCCGCCAGTATATCCCGCTTCAACGGCTGGAGGCCGGCGCGGTCGTAATATTGGCTCAGATCTATGTAGCGCTCCACCACGCCAGGGCATTGGGGTTCTACCACGTGGGGGGTGGTGCCAAAAGGACACTTTTGGGGGACAAGCTGTTTAAAATGATAGGCGTAACTGCTCATAAAAAAGCGGCAGGTAAACTGCCGCCGAATCACGTGCCGGACTTGAGCTGAGCCCTGGGCCTTCGCAGTGGATTTTGAGTCCGCTGCGTTTACCGATTCCAAATAAAGTAACAAACAGAACATAGAATTTGTAAAGAAGTGTAGGCCAGAACCGCACTTCTTTTTATTATAAATACAAAATGAAAGGAATGGCTTTTTATGGTTGCCGGTCACTTACAGCAGAAGAAGGGCTACTGGTACATAGTTTTGAATTTGTATAACGAGCAGGGGAAACGAAGGACGAAATGGATCGCGACTCACCTGCCTGTGCAGGGCAACAAGCACTGCGCAGAGGAGATGCTGCTCCAAACCCGGCAGCAGTACGCTGACAGCCGGGAAAGCAGCGGGCTGCTGTTTGCCGACTATATGCTTCAATGGCTGGAGAAGATGAAGACGAAGGTATCACCCACCACCTACCATGGCTATAAGTATAATATTGAACGGGGAATCTGTCCTTACTTCCGTGAGCGGAGCATTACGCTGGCCAAGCTGCGGCCCGCTGATTTGGAGCGGTATTATACGCACCTCCAAACCCAGGGCCTTTCGGCCAATACTGTAATCCACTACCACGCCAACATCCATAAGGCACTACGGGATGCTGTGCGGCTGGATTTGGTGGATCGAAATGTCGCAGGACTCGTAGAACGGCCAACCAAGGCGGAGTATATCCCAAGTTACTATTCCACGAAAGATGCAAACGAGCTGCTGGAAAAGCTCCACGGGCATTGGCTACGGCTGCCGGTGATGCTGTCCCTCTTTTATGGCCTGCGCCGGAGTGAGGTACTGGGCTTGCAGTGGAAAAGCGTGGATTTCGATAACGAAACCATTTTAATTCAGCATACCCGCATTCATCAGGAGACTGATGGCAGAGAAAAGGCGGCAGGCAGGGATATCCTCAAACGGAAATCCAGCTTTCGAACACTCCCTATGACGGAGCAGATAAAAGCCGTGCTGCTGGCGGAGCAAGAGCGCCAGGGCAGCGTTAAACCACTGTTGCCGGAGGATTACGTATGTGTCAACCCGAACAACCAACCCATTTCCCCAAACTACTACAGCCAGTGCTTTAAAAAGTTTCTGCGGGATCATGGGCTGCGGGAGGTGAGGCTGCACGATCTGCGTCATACTTGCGCCTCGTTGCTGATTCAAAATCGGACGCCGCTGATCGAGGTTCAGCAGTGGCTGGGGCACAGCGCTTTGGAGACAACAGCCAATCTGTATGCCCATCTGGAGTATGCGACGAAGCTCAACAGTGCTGAGACGCTGAAAAAAATTTAGCCGTGCGCTATTGAAGCCATGAAGATCGGGCGGCAGGATATTTTGCTTGACTTAGTTCCTGACAACGGGTAAGATTCTCATAATGGTGGAAAGGCGGTGCGTCATGCGGGCTTCTGAATTTTACAAAGCGGCAAAGGCCGCGATAGATCCCATGGTAAAGCCGCTGGGATTTCGCCGCTGCGGGCGGTTTTATTACCGGATCGTCAACGATATAGTCCAGCAGTTTTGCCTGTTCTGGCTCCGCTTCGATTTTACTGTGCGCTTTCGCGTCACCTCCGTCTATGACAGCAGCGCCGAGCTGATCGAAGGCGACGAAATCTACCAGCTCATCAACGGCACAAACGAATGGCTGGGCCTGCGCATGGTGGAGACAACCCCTGGTGTGCTGGCCTATGAGGGGCCCTGCGCCAACCCGTTCCACATCGACCTGGGGCAGTGCGCACAAGTTTGCGCCGGGGCGGTGGGAAACTACTTGCTGCCGTTTTTCGAAGGGATGACAGACGCTCAGTCAGCTCTCCGGCTGCTGCGAGAGCGGGAGCTGGAAATTTGCCCGGTGGACTGGCCGGAGGGCGTGGACTCCATCAGAAGCCTGGGCTTTCTGCTGGGGATGGGAGAATGGGAGCGGGCGGAAAAAACGTTAAAGGCCTTTCTGGATTGGCCCCACGCGGACGGCAGCTATTGGAATATGATGTGGAAGCTGTATGACGCGCTGGAGGCTCTGGATGTCTCCGGGGTGCTGTCGTATATGGACGAGAGGGAGGCGGCCACCTACGCCGAGCTGAAATGGAAAAGAGCGTGAAAATGAAACTTTCCGCCGGGGTACGGCGCATCCTACAAACGCTGAACAGCGCAGGCCATGAAGCCTATCTGGTGGGCGGCTGTGTCCGGGATCTGCTGCGGAGCGTAAAGCCCCACGACTGGGATATCTGCACCTCCGCCCTGCCGGAGGAGACAGAACAGTGCTTCGCGGGCCAGCAGGTTATCGAGACCGGCCTGAAACACGGCACGGTCACCGTGCTGGAGGAAGGCGAGCCCTACGAGATCACCACCTACCGCACGGAGGGACCCTATTCCGACAGCCGCCGCCCGGATTTTGTGCATTTCGTGCCCAACCTGGAGGAGGATCTGGCCCGCCGGGATTTCACTATGAACGCCATTGCCATGGATTTGCAGGGAAATCTGCGGGACCCTTTTGGCGGGGTGGATGATATCAAGGCCGGACTGATCCGCTGCGTGGGCGAACCGGATCAACGATTCCAGGAGGACGGGCTACGGGTGATGCGGGCGCTGCGGTTCGCCGCCGTATTTGGCTATGAGATTGAGGAGCAAACAGCTCAAGCAGTCCATGAAAACCGGACTATGTTAGATCGGGTGGCGGCGGAGCGCATCAACGCGGAGCTGTGCAAGCTGTTGGTGGGCAAAGGCGCAGGAGACGTTTTGCGACAATACCCGGATGTGTTTTGCCAGTTCTGGCCCCAGCTCGGCCCGCTGGTGACGCTGGAGCAGCACAACCCCTGGCACTGCTGGGGTGGCTGGGAGCACACCATCCACGCCTTGGAGGCTGTGCCCACAGACGTGACCCTGCGGCTGGCCATGCTGCTCCACGACATTGGTAAGCCCGCCTGCAAATCCACCGATGAACAGGGGATCGACCATTTCTACGCCCACCCCGCTGTCAGTGCCCGGCTGGCGGACGAGATGCTCCGGGCGCTGAAGTTCGACAACAAGACCCGGGAGCGGGTGGTTTTGCTGGTGGAGCGCCACGACGCACAGCTACTGCCCAGAAGCCAGGTCATCCGCCGCTGGCTCAACCGGCTGGGGCCGAAAGCTTTCTTCCAGTTTCTTGACGTCAAGCGGGCGGACAACATGGGGCAGGCCCCGGAAAAGGTAAGGGATCGCCTAGCAGAGCTGGATGAAATCAGGGCCAAAGCGGAGCAGATTCTGGCGGACCGGCAATGTCTCACGTTGAAGGATCTGGCGGTGGATGGACGGGATGTCATCGCCGCAGGGATCGAACCGGGGCCGGAAGTGGGCCGGGTATTGGAGGGGCTGCTGGAGCGGATGCTCAGCGGGGAGATACCAAATGAGCGGGAGACACTGATGGCAATTCTCCGCAGTAATATTGTGCGTCATGATTCCAACAGCATGGGGAATCTGGATAGTTGATTAAACTCCTTGCAAACTGATATCGCATATGCTACACTAATATGGGAAATGGAGTATGGCATATGCGGTATTTAAGGAGGGAAATGATGACATTTTCGGAGTTTGTTATTTTTGTCCGCAGCCAGTTGAAGTTGAGCCAAAAGCAATTGGCTGCAGCAATAAATGTTAGTTACTCAACCATTAATCGCTGGGAAAACGGCCATGTTATTCCAAGCAAATTGGCTGTAAAAACTTTTTACGATTTTTGTGAAAACAGTTTTATCGAGATCCCTACAGATCTATTATGACGCAGATTGCCGTTTATCGCTCGAATTGTATAGGAGGTAAGCAGCAATGGCAAGAGCCGATTTGTTATGTGAATTAATCAAATATGGTCTGAGGAATGACTCTGTAAACTTCAGAAAGGCGGCAGAAGCGCTGTGCGCGGAAGAGCGTGCAAAGCAGCACACAGTGCTTGCCGCAAAGATTGACGAACTGTTAAGCAGCCCGCACAGACCAGTCGCAAGGGAGACTATGGGTTCCCCCACATTGATACGCAATACAATAACTGAGCAGAATTTATTATCTGAAAAAATCCCCCAAAAGCGGATAGATCATCTAATTCTGCCGGATTATGTTCAATCTGCCTGTATGGATTTAATCAATGAACAAAACCGTTCTGAACTGCTGCAATCATATGGCATAGCGCCCCGCAACAAGCTCCTTCTGATTGGACCGCCAGGCAACGGGAAAACTTCATTGGCAGAAGCAATCGCAGAAGCATTAATGATCCCGCTTTTAACGGTTAAATATGAGGGAATCGTAGGTTCTTACCTCGGCGAGACGGCATCAAGGCTATCGAAGCTGTTTGAGTACGCCAAAACAAGAGAATGCGTTTTGTTTTTCGATGAATTTGAAACCTTGGGAAAAGAACGCGGCGATGTGCATGAAACCGGCGAAATTAAACGAGTTGTAAGTTCCCTTCTGATGCAGATTGATGCGCTCCCAAGCTATGTGATTGCTATTGGCGCCACAAACCATGACTCCTTGCTGGATAAGGCCGCATGGAGGAGGTTCCAGATCCGACTGGAGATACCGAGACCGTCCAGGCATGGTCTGGAAGAATACTATCGTCTCTTTGAAAAGCGGTACTCTTTTAGATTTGGTTTGCAGCCGAGCACACTGGCAAAAAAGACATTGGGGATAAGTTATGCGGAGGCAGAGGAGTTTGCCCTGTCGGTTTACAGGCAATATGTTTTAAGCCTGCCGGATGATAGGCCGAAAGAAATTTGTGAACAGGTTCTTCGCAACTGGCAGTCGCAAGTGATTACAGCTGGCGGTGAACAGGAAAGGGGAGTAGAGCTATGCCAGACAGACCCTTGATATTGTTTCCAACCCCGGAACGGGCTGACAGGGAAAGTAAGTCTCCTGCGTTTAGTAAAACTGAGAAGCCTTCTGCCAATCGACAATTTGATCGGTTGCAGCCCTCTTTTGATGCGTTGAGGGATGCTTTTGAGAGAAAAACCTTAAAGCTCCAACAATCTCCCGCCGGACTGAATCCTGATTTTGCTCTGGTCTTTGAAATCATTGGAACCGTTGATAATTTCTATGCCGCTGTGAGCAGAGTGGAGGGTTTGGAATGGATTTTTGATGCGGAATTTAATAATATTGAACCGGATGATGATTTTTATCAGATTGACTACAAAACTGGTGAGCGGTCAGACAAGATGTTAAACGGAAGATTGTATTGCGTGATGTCAAATCAGCAGGCAATGACCCAACTGATCTCTTTATGGCGGCGGTATCAACATGGAGAAACGATTGCTTTCAAAAGAGGCTTTACAGGGCTTCGGGATGTGTTTACACATATAAAAGGCATCCGGAAATGGGGTGCACAGGATCGGATTGCCGAGACGCAAGCCATAGAATACTGGCGCGAGTGCCTGGAAACGGACAGCGGTGCCCCTGTTCCCTTTGAGATTGAGTTGTTTTTCAGGGCTGAGCGGGTGAAGCAAGCCGGTGCCGTCCAGGCAATAAGTCATGAGCTCAACGCGTTAGGCGGACGCATCGTTCAGGAATGTGTCGTCAGGGAAATCTGTTACCATGGTATCCTTGCCGAGCTCCCACGAGATGCCATTGAGGGCCTGGTCAACCGATATGAAGAAATTGAATTGTCGCAGGTAGACGACATTATGTTCTTTCGGCCGACGTGCCAGTCCATGTTTGTCGCAACAACGGATGCCGATGAATATACTGCATCCTCCGAAGGGCTGGCGTTACCGGCCGGGGATGCGGTTGTCGCTGTGTTTGATGGTATGCCTATGCAGAACCATCGTCTGCTCCAAGACCGAGTCATCATTGATGATCCGGATAATTACGCCGCAGGTTATGAAAGCAAGTACCGTGTTCATGGTACGTCCATGGTATCGTTTGCAATTTATGGCGATATGAAGCGCGGCGGCACCCCAATCAGCACTCCTGTGTATGTACGCCCTATTTTGAAGCCAAAGCCGTACGGATTTGACAAAGTCGTGGAGGGAATCCCCGACGACAGTCTGTTCGTCGACGTTCTGCACCGCGCTGTAAAAAGAATGATGGAGGGAGACGATACGCAGGGTGCCGCCGCCCCCAATACCAGGGTGGTTAATTTGTCTATCGGCGATCCGGCGAGACAGCTCGGTGCCGTGATGAGCCCAACTGCGCGCCTTTTAGATTACCTCGCATATAAATATAACATTTTATTTATCATAAGTGCGGGAAACCACGCGGAAATTACAGGGCTTGTAAAAGAAACATTCCATGATCTAAAATCCCTTGATATTGCGCAGAGAAGCAAGGTTTTCGGCACCATGATAAAAGATAACCAGCGAAATCTAAGGGTGCTCGCGCCTGCGGATAGCTTAAACGGGCTGACGATTGGTGCCCTGTATGATGACTTTACAGATCCAGCTGAATCAAGCCGCTTTATTTGGGCGGTTGAGAAAGGGCTGCCATCTCCTGCCTCCGCAGTCGGAAGAGGCTATCGATCTATTATCACGCCCGACCTATTTTATTATGGCGGCAGGTCCTTTATCCGGGAGACGTTTAACGGTAAAATTGATTGGGTGTACTCATCCCGTGAGCCTGGATGCCTGTCTGCGGCCCCATACGGGACAGGGGACGCTGATGGATGCGCGTATTCGTTTGGAACAAGCGATGCCGCTGCCCAAATAACCCATGAAGCCGCAAAATGCCATGATATTTTGAATCAAATTTTTAACACGGAAACAGGCAGTAATATTCCAATCAACTCTACAGCCATTCTTCTGAAAGCGATGCTTACCCATGGGGCGTCATGGGAACCGATTGCAGGCAAACTCTCTGATTTCATGGACGGTTCACCCAAGAAATTGGGCAAATGGCTGGGGAATGGCGTACCAAACATAGACCGTGTCATAGAATGTACAAAAGAACGCATTACTCTGATTGGCCTTGGCGAGTTGAGAAAAGACAAAGGGGCCATTTTTAAGCTCCCGCTTCCGGTGGACTTTTCGACCCGTCTGATGAGGCGGAGGTTGACTGTTACATTGGCTTATCTCTCCCCCATTGCACCAAACAGGCAGGCCTATCGTGGTGCACAGCTATGGTTTAATGTAGACGATGGCAATCGGGGGCTTGTGCCGCAGCGTCAAAACTCAGAATGGCAGTCTGTCCGTAAGGGAACCCTACAGCATGAGATTTTCACGGGCGAAAAGACAATTGTGTGGAACGATGATGATCTTATTATCAAAGTAAACTGCAAAGAAGAAGCGGCCAAAATAGAAAACGCTATCCCTTATTGCTTGTTTGTCACGTTTGAAGTTGCCGAAGGATTTGATGTAGATCTATATGCAGATGTCGCAGCAAGGATCCATCAGCGCATTCCGATTTCGAGCAGCTAAAATCGGCAAATTGCCAGTTATGCCCCTACTCGCATTGGAGAACCTGGTTGTAAATTTACTTATGAACTGGTAAAGTATGATAGGGTATAAAAATCAAGAGGCCAGTCCAAAATCAATATGACGAGAGCATGTTTCATATGCTCCCGTCATATTTTATTTTTGTATTCTTGTCCTCGATTACTTACAAAGGGGCGGCGCTTTATGCGGGTATGGATTTATGGAAAGAACTTGAAGCAGGTTCAACAGATAGAAGGCAGCATGATTCATTCATGTGATCACGTGGTAGGAACCTCAGTTTGTGCAGGGGAGGACGCCGCCTTTCCTCAAAGTGGCCTGACCGCCGCGATATATTCCGCCATGCGGGCAGAAATCGATCAGCTGATTATTTCAGACTGTGGCCTGCTGGGCAGCGAAATCCAACAGCAACAGATGGTAGAACTGTTCCAAAGCTATGGAGTTTCCATCAAATCTGCCTCCAATTGCGGAATCAACAGCTCCTGATATCCGGCGCAGCGGTATTGGTTTATCAGGTGCGCGGTTTTCTCCAGCGCAGTTCCGGCGCAGCCTTGGAGCAGGGACAAGCTGGTGTCGCTCAAGCTTTTATCTGAGCGGCAGCGGTCGTAATCCTCGGGGGCCATGTGCCAGAGCCTCAGCAGTTCCGGGTAGCGCGCGCATAGCTGCGCCGCAATGGATAAGCCCTTTCCATCGAAGTCGCCGGAATAAAAGAGTGTGGTTCCGTTTGCCGTCAGCAGATCTAATAGACGCAGCGCCGCCACCGACGGCTGGCCGGAGGTGCAGATGAGCGGGGAAGCAAATTGCGCGGCTCTATCACAGAGTTGGGCGAACACCATCTCATTTTCTACGATATAAGCCCGTCCAGCAGGACTTTCGGCTCCGATCAGTCCAGATAGGCTGGACAGAGAGAGGGTGCATAGTTCGTGCCTCTGCCGAAACGTGAGATATGCAGGGTGTTCTCCGGCTTCTGTGTTTAGGACAAGCCCAACCTGGGTCACCAAGCTGGAGATGCTGTCGCAGAGTATGCCGTTCTCGTAATATAACCAATCGCGCTGTTCCGCATTCTCCGGGAATTCTGCGCCGGAGCGAAATGCCAGCAGATACAGAAATAGTTTCCCGGATAAGGTTCCCCCATCCAAGGCATGGGGGTCTGAGGTGGCCTCAGCGCTGAGCACAGCGAGACGAACCAATACCTTCCACCGCGCCAGACGGTCCATGCTCCGGCACGCCTGGAGCAGACCGCTCTGTGCGCTATCTGGGTTCTTCACAGCCTCCCGGCGAAGCAGCGCATATGCGCCGCCCCGCTGTTCTTCCAGCGCTTGGAGCCACCGGCCGCAGCTTTCGCTCTGTGCGGCCGCTTTTGCTTGAGCAAGTATGGCGGAAAGCAAACCGCTCAGGGTCTCTTTTGTCTCCTTCCGGGTATGGAGTTCAGTGTCGAAATACGCCTCTAACACTTCTTTCAGGCAGACACCTTGAAATCGTGTTTTCTGCAAAGCGGCCTCAAACTGCGCCGACTGGAACCGCAGAGGCGGCGAAAAGGAGCGGCCAAATATCATTCGGGCCGCCGCGCACTCCTCCTCAGAAGCGTCAGACAGGCAAACTATCCCCGCCGGTCGGCCAAAACTCTGATATTTTTGCCGCAGCGCGGCCAAAATCCGATGATAGCCGGGATTGGAACGAAAATACTCCGCACATTCCTGAGCCTGTTCCCTCATGGGCCGGGATCCTCCAATCTTCTCTGGATTCCATCCCAGTGATAGTGCAGAATGGTGACCACCGGGGCGTTGACCGGATGGTGCATCTCAGCAATGTCCAGATCGGGCACACAGGCGTAGCACCCCCACAGCACCTGGGAGTTGATGATATAGTCAAAGTCCAGTGTCCCCATCAGCTCGAACATAGCGCCAATGTTCTGATCGTCCACGCCGGCAAACGCCTCGTCCAGCGCCAACAGCTTGGGGCAGGCATCACCGCCTTTCGCGTATTGGGCCGAGACAGCGGCAAACAGAGGGACATACATAGCCATGGCCTTTTCGCCCCCGCTGAAACGGTTGAAGGCCCGGTCGGTCAGTTCTTTTTTCCCGTCCTCTCCCCGCTGGTAGTACAAATGGAATTCATACCAGTTCCTGTAATCCAGTACCGAGCGGATCAGGTCGGCATAATTGACCCCAACGCCTTGGAGATATGCGTCCTCCCGGGTTCGCTTGACCTTGTTGCGGAAATGGCCGGAGACCTTTTGACTGTCCTCTGGGGTGAGCAGCGCCCGGTCCCTGTTCAACAGAGTGACCAACTGGGCTGTATCCAGCTCTCCCTCTCCCTCTGATTTCTTCTCCTTCCAATCAAGGCTGAACTTTAGTCCCATGGAAGTGGTGAGCGTTGCCATCAAAGCGGTCATGTTTTTGACCCACTGGCCGCTTGCCTCAACACGGGCCCGCAGTGTGTGGCTAATGGTCTCCGTCAGAATATTTTCAAACAGCTCTCGGTCTCGGTCCTCCAAAAGAGAGCCGGTGGTGTCGATATCGTTTTGCAGGGATTGGATAAACCCGTCAAGAGGCAGCTCTTTGCCCCCCTTTTTCAGGGTAATGGCATAGCGCTGCCGCAGTTGGTTGGGCTGGCTGGCGGCTTCAAAGATCATTTTGATCTCCGGATGATAGTTGGAAAGGCTGCTCCGATATCTCTGGTAGTTGCTGGAGACCGCCTCCCCCATTTCCGCGGGGGTACGCCCCCTGGCAGAGGCCGGGATCTTACTGACCGCCTGCCGGGCCCGCTCCTCAAGTGCCAGATCCCGGTTCAAGTCGGACAGCCCCAGCGCCCAGTCCTCCTGAAAGTACTGCTCCAGATCCTGCTCGCTGATCCTGGCATCCAGCAAATCCTGCTTCCGGCGCGACAGAATCTCGCTGGAACTGGCCAGCTGTTCCTTCAACTGGGCGCACTGTATTTCCGCGTCCCGGTTTTCCTGATCCTGAAAACTGATCTCCTGCGCCAACTCTGTCAGGCGGCGGGCCCGAGCCTGGTTTTCGGGCCGGGCCAAAAAGTCACGCAGCTCCTGGGCGCTTGCCTGTTTGACGGAAAGCTCTCCTTGAATCCCGTTGTTTTCCCTTCTGCGCATATCTGCCTGGTTGCGCTGCTCGTCGATCGTGTCCTGTTCCCTTTGCATGGAACTGAGTGTAAAGTTTAGGCTTTGCCTGCTGCTGTCCAGAGTGTTCAGCGTGTACTGGTAACCGGCAGCGGCCTCCTGAGCCTCCTCATAGGCGGGAACGGTCCTCTCGTAGGGAAGCCCCACGCTTTGCTCACGCACCCTCTGATCCAGCGCAGCCCAGGCTCTTTTTGCCTCCTGCTCTGCGGACGCTTTCCGCTCCTGTTCCTCCCGCGCCTGTTGGAGCGTTCTGTGGGACTGTTCCAACAGGGCCAATGCTTGGTCCAATTCCTCCGCTGTGGGCATATGAGCGTGATCCTGGGCCAGCTGGGCAATCTGTTCCGTGCATTCTGCCAACTTTGCCTGCGCGGCCTGTATCTTTTGAGACAGCTGATCCACCTTCCCCTCCAGCTCGCGAATCTGCCGCTGGCGGTTGGCCTCTCGCGCGGCGGCGCCGATAAAGCCCGCCGGTTCCTCTGCCCGGCTGTGTCCCCGGATTATACCGCAGCGGAATCGTCCGTCAGGCAGCAAAGCGGTCTCAGCGGTCAAATCGGATCGGGAAATTCCCCGCAGACAGGCAGATGCCTCTTTGGGAAAGCGGCCCGCAGGGTCAGGGATCAGACCGCTGATGGGGTCGGGAACCGCCGGCCCCGAAATCAGAAAGCGATCCGGGTACTCCTCCAGCAGTTCCTTGATCTCGGGCAGGCTTTCCTCCGAAACCATCAGGGCGTCCAGCAGTCCAGCATCCAACAGCTGGGCCTCCAATAGATCCCGGCCCTCTTGGGACAGGTCGGGGGCAAAGTCCACCAGCTCATAGAGCGGTGCGCAGGGTACTCCGCGCATCATCAGCTGGGTACGGGTATCTTGGATTTGCCTGCGGCGGGGCGGTACGGGATCAGGCTGGGCCTCGATCTGCTTCAGTTGGCACTCCAGCTCGTCCCGCTCTGTCTGCAATATGGACAGCCCATTCTCCATCTGGAACCGTCGCTCCAGGAGGGCCGACTCGCATGTGTGAAGACACGTATCGATCTGATTGCGGATAGGACTCCAGTCCGCCGGAATACGGTATGTGATGAGGGCGCGCCGAATGCTCAGCCAGATGTCCTGAGGGATATTCAGCTGCCGGCTTCCCTCCCGCCAACTGATGAACTCCTCCAGCAGACTGTCCCGCTCCTCCCGCTCCTGGGCCTGGGCATCGCGGAGGACGATTTCAGCTTCCCGTACACGATCAGCGGCTTCATCCAAGGCCTGGCATGCTCTGTCGTAAACTCCTCTGGCCTCCTCTGACCGCCTTAGAACATCCAGCACCACTCCAATCTGACGGATCCTCTGCCTCAGCGCGGCCTGAACAGGCTGACAGTCTGCGTCCATCCGCTCCGTCTGGAGGCTTCGGATATACTGCGTATGTTCCTCGCCCAGCTCTAAGAACTCGTTTTGCTCGTTCAGCTCCCGCATGGACTGGCGCACCGCAGCACGGGTATCCTCACTGTTCTGCGTCAAGATCCGCAACTGGACTTCCCGCTTGGCGATCCCGGCCTCCAGATTTTGGAGCTGAACCTTTCCCCCATTTAGCTGCTCCTCCAGGCGGGTGCACTCTCTCTCCACCTGTTGGAGACGCGCCTGCTTGGCGGACAGGTCGTCCTCACCCATAGCCAGGCGCTGCGCCCGTGCCCGTTCCAGCAGAATGCCGGATTGCTGCTGCCGCTCAGTCTGTCTCTCGAGCTCTTGCGCCAAATCCCGCTGGCGGCCCTCCTCGTCCTGGAGCTGTTTTTGCAGGCTCTGCGTCTTGCTCCGCGCGGCCAGGTACGCCTGCCCCTTGCTGCCCAGAATATACTGGTTGTACCGGTTGTACTCATTGCGGATGATCCTGGCGTCCTGTATGGCCTTCTGGTACTCGTGCAGGGTGTCCTCCAGATTGTCCATCTGCTCCATGGTGCTGACCATGGCGGACAGGTCATCGTCCGTCAGCACCTGCAGAGAGTCGTTCAAAATTCCCTTTACCACAGAGGGATGAAAGTCCTTAGACAGCTTAGGCCTCCGTACCAGGATCAGCAGTTGGACCAGCTGGTCGTACTGTCTGATGTCCCGAAAGCCGAATATCTGGGCGTTGACCATCTCTTTGTATTTCGTTGGGCTCTCTGCCCAGCAGTCCTGATTACCCACCAGATTTCGCAGCTTCTGCTTGCTGAGGGGCAGGTTTTGCTTGCCCACCTTCTCATACAGCTGAAGGCCGCCGGGTTCGATCCTCCGGCCATCACACAGGCAGAAGCCCCAGAAGTCGATCCCCTTTCCCCGCTGGGCCCGCATTCCTACTCCTATTGTTCGGTATTCCTCCGTGCCCGACTTTCGGAATTCCAGATACAGATAGCCGGTGGATTCCTCTTGCTCACCGTCGCCCAGGAGGTAAAATTCCATCTTGCGATCCCGGGAGCCAAAGGGGTCCAGCCGTTCAGGGCGTCGGTCTCCATCTAAGATAAAGGGGATAAAGCTCTGGGTAGTGATGGACTTGCCCGCGGCGTTGTTTCCCCGCAGGAGGATGTGTCCCTCATTCAGGGAGAATTCCTCCTGATCGTACAGCCAGAAATTGAGAAACCCCAGCTTATTCATCTTCCAGCGGTTCATCTTCCTCCCCCTCGCTCAGTTCGTTATGAAAAGAAGCGGGATAACATCCCACCAGCTTACCTACAGCAGGATCAAGCAGGATACCGCCCTCCAGCTTTTCCAGCAGCATCCATTGCGCCATATAGTCCGTCAGCTCCTGGATCACCCGGTCCAGGGACATACCCCGCATCTGAGAGCCCCAGCCGTTCCCACACCGGGCGCGGCATCGCTCTACTTCGTATCGAAATTCCCGGTTGGTCAGCACAACTGTGTCGTCCTCCTGACGGGAATACCGCCCTTGAAGGATTTCTTCCCGGAGTTGGGCACACAGCAGCAGTGCCGCATCGGACAGCGCCCGGGTGCCGGGGTAAGTCATCCCGCAGCGGTTTCCTTCGGATAGGAGGAAAAACGCACCATTTTTATGGACTTGGAGCTCGCCATCCAGGGCCTTATCCAGGCTTGCGCCGATGGCTCTGCGCTGATTTTTAATGTACTCGTAGTCACCCCGGTTTTCCTCAGAGCAATAGAGTCCGGGAGCCAGCGCCAGCTGCTGATAGACCCGGTGGCGGCGAACCTCCGTCTCTTCCCCCTCCCAGGAAAAGGCCTCAAAATCTTCAACAGACCGACATTCCATGATGTCCCGGCCAAAATGAACCGAGAAGTGACGGGACAGGCCGGTGTTCTCATAGAGCACCTCTTGGTCCTGATTGCTGCCAAAACCCGCGCTGTTTCCATCGTAGACCAGCACCAGACCAATGCTTTGAGCATATTGGAGGACCCGTACCAACGATTTTCGGTGAAGAAACTGGGTCCAGTCTACCGGCATGGTTTCCGCCAAAAAGGTTTCCACTGCCCGGGTTAGGGAGGAGAGCAGAAAGGGTGCACCGTCATCTAAATCGGCAAGGAAAAGCAAGAGGGCGCACAGCAGACAGTAGTCCATCGGCTCCTGAAAAGACTGAATACCCATCCAAGGCATGGCCATAGGCGGGATTTTTTCCAGTTTGATCACGGCTTCATTGACGATCAAATTCCAGCCCAGCTGCTCCTGGATGAATCTGCGGTAGTCCGGCAGCGTCCGTTTCAGCAAGAAGTACAATTCCTTGTCCTCGGCCCTGGTGACCCAGAACCGATCCATCAGGGCGCGAAACTCATCCATGACCGGCCTCCTCAAATAGCAGTGCGCAGTTGGGCATGGTCAGCGTGCCATCGGCGCAGATCAGGCGGCAGGTTTGCCCGGCCCGTTTTTTCAATGTGTAAATCTGGCCGTACTGGGTCTGTCCCCGGCCGTCAGGGCTGAGGTTGGCAGCGGCCACCCAGGACAGGAATACCGTTCGCACTGCGGGGGAGACGGGGCGGTCCAGCGCGGCCAAGTCCAGCACTCCGTCGTGGATATAGCCCAAGACCTCTTGGCGAAGGGCCCGCTCCTGCTCCAAAATCTGTTGCCGCTGGGCCGCTTTTTCGGCGCCTTTGTCCGCAAAGCCCGAGCGATCCAGCCGGGGCTTGTAGGAGCGCATTCGGGGCTGGAGCGAATATTCAAAGGGGGGCTCCTCATAGGTGCTCAGGTCAACACGATCCGTTTCCCGGACAGAGGAAAAGGTGAAGTGACGGGGCTGCTGAACGCCGAACACCAGGGCGGAGAGGCGGTGGGCCTCGTCAACAGACTGGAAGCTGGCGAACAGCGTGAGTAGGCGGTTCAGCTCCGCTTTGTTGCTCACCCCCATGTTCTCCATCTGCACCAGCAAGGCTGCGTTCTGCACCGCCCTTCGGATCACCTCGTTTGTGACCTCCAGCACCTGTCGGGCGGTGGCCTCACTGCCGGTAAACCAGTTGGCCAGGGACTGCCAAACGCCCTGGCATCGGGCTCGCAATTCATCCTTCCAGTTGGGCGTCTGCTCCGATTGGGGCCGGGGAACCTCCAGTTCGCTGCGTTGGACCAGGTCCAAAATGTGAGCGGTCTGTTTCGGAGAAAAACGTTCCAGCTGCGCACCGATCTGGGCACAGCTGCGTTGAAGGTCTTGAATAAAGTCCTCTAAGTAGCGGACGAGATGCTGCTTGTAAAGGATGAAATCCACCGATTTCATCTGCATTTCCATCCCAGGGCCATAAAATTCCCTGAGATAGTCTTGGTGATTTTGGCTCAGACGCTGGAAATCCTCCTGCAAATCCTGCCACCAGGTGTGGACCTCCCGGAGTGGCAGCTCGTCCAATTGCTCCACCTTGCGGAGATCCTCCCGGATACGGCGGAATGGGCTGGCGGAGAGACCGGCCGTCCGAGTAGACAGATTTTCCAGCGTAATGGTCATCCGCTCGATCTCGATGGCCGATTGGGACATCATGTATTGGAATTGCCGGTTTTTGAACTCGGCAATGGTGCGGGGTTTGCGCGGATCCTGAATCGGGGTGAGGTTTTTCCAGTTGACCAGCTGCTGCAAATCCAAGGCCAGTTTTTCTGGGGAGTAGTCGGTAAACTGAATCTGCCGCTGAAGCAGGGACAGCACCGCATCCCGATCCATTTGATAGTGCATCTTTTGATGTTCCAGGTAGAAAATACGCATAATGGTGCGATAGACTGTGTAATTGTCCGCTGAGAGGTATTTGGTTTCTGAGATGCTCTCTAAAAGGCCGACCTGCAGCATATTTTTACACCCCATTATATTTTAACGATTTTAGATTAGCTAAATTGTACTATATTTTATTTATTATTACAACCCAATGTTGACAAAAACACAAATACCAGCTGCTTCATATTTTATAGTTTTCACTTCATACAATTTGTCGGAGGCGATTTTATGAAAGGCCAACCCTTAATCATTACCGAACACCACTTCACTCACGCTGAATCTCCTGCCCAGGCCATTCGGCAAGTTATCACCGCCTGGCTCACCAAAGCCCTCCACCAATGATGCCTGCGTCGTTTTATCGGCGCAGGCATTTCAAATAAATCCTTGCAGCCCGACTGCTCCTGCGGTATCATAGCAGTGAGCAGTTACGCCTTTGAGGAGGTGTAACAAATCCTTTGCGCGATCTATACACGACTGAGTAAGGAGGACGAAGACAAGCATCAGCCCGAGTCCGAGAGCATCCAGAACCAAAAATCCCTGCTGACCCACTACGCCATCGACCACGGCTGGGATATTTACTCGATTTTTTGTGATGAGGACTTCTCCGGGGTGGACAGCGACCGCCCGGACTTCAACCGCATGATCGAGGCCGCTAGGCAAAAAAAGTTCCAAATCCTCCTGTGCAAATCCCAGTCCCGGTTCACCCGCGATATGGAGTTAGTGGAAAAGTACATCCACGGCCTGTTCCCCATCTGGGGCATCCGCTTCATTGCCGTGGCGGACAACGCCGATACCGAGGTAAAGGGCAATAAGAAGGCCCGGCAGATCAACGGCCTGGTGAACGAGTGGTACTTGGAGGACCTGTCCGAGAACGTCCGCATGGTGTTCGACCTAAAGCGTCGGGAGGGCAAATACATCGGCGGCTTTCCCATCTACGGTTATCAGAAAGATCCGGCAGACAAAAACCACATCATCCCTGACCCTGAGGCGGCTGAGGTGGTGCGGCAGATCTTCCAATGGTCGATGGAGGGTCGTGGTCGGCAGAACATCGCTTATCTGCTCAACCAGCAGGGCGTGCCCAACCCCACCCGTTACAAGGCCGAACGGGGCTGGACCTGCAACCACCCGATGAAGAACGATTTCGGCCTGTGGAACAAGGTGACGGTAGGACGCATCCTCGCCAATGAGATGTACACCGGGGTGATGATCCAGGGCCGCAGGAAAAAGGTGAGCTACAAATCCAAGGTCATCATCGACACGCCGGAAGATCAATGGTACCGGGTGGAGGGCACCCACGAGGCCATCATCGACCGAGCCACCTTCGAGGCCGTCCAGCGGGGTCTGCGCCTGCGCACGAAAACCGACGGTTCCGGCGAAGCCCACCTGCTGTCCGGACTGGTGAAGTGCGCCGACTGCGGGTCCACCATGAGCAAGTGCTCCAACGGCAAGCAATCCTATCTCCGCTGCAAACTGTACGCTGACAGCGGCAAGCAGCGGCTTTGCACCCGCCACTCCGTCCGGCTGGATCAGCTCATCGGCCTGGTGTCTGACCGTATCCGCTACTACGTCCAGACCTATTATAAGTTGGACCCCAAGGACATCCACCCCCAGAAGGACACCCGACAGGAAGTGTTGAAGCAGGAACAAAAAGTCCTTGCCGCTCAGCTGGAAAAACGCAGTCAGGCCCTGAAAACGCTGTACTTAGACAAGGTGGCCGGGGTCATCAGCGAAAGCCAGTTTGTGGAGCTGAACCAATCCTTTCTGGACGAAAAAAGCTGCCTGGAGCGGCGGTTGGCGCATATCGAGGGAGAGCTGATCCAGCGGGAGGATACGCAACAGCAAACCGACCTGATGGAGCGGGCTCGGGAGCTGCTTAAGCTGGAAACCATCCCTCGAGAGCTGGTAGTGGGTTTGGTGGAAAAAATTGAAATCGGTGAAAAGGATCCGGTAACAGGTCAGCAGAGCGTGTCGATCACCTGGAAATTCTAATGAAAACCCCAAGCGAAACGCAGTTTCGCGACTAAAAGTTTCTTTTTGGTACTTTTTCCTTTCAAAGAAAAAGTACGGCCCTTGACCTTGCCCTTTGCCCCTCGTGTACTTACGATACCACCCCCTGGGGCGCCGTTCCATCCACCAGCGCGGCCCCCAGCTGGGGCAGAATCAGCGCGTCCAGCGAATCCGGGTCGCCGGAGCACAACACCTGCTGCGTCTCCAGCCCGGCAGCCTGGGCATGGCGCTCCACCCGGCGCATGAGGGTGGACTTGCCGCAGCCCGGCCCACCCTTGATGATGTACAGCGCCCGCAGCCGCTCCGGCTCCGACAGCTGGTGATAGAGGGAGTAAAAACCTGTGGGCGTATTGCCGCCCAGAAAATATCGAATGTTGGGCATCCTGAAGCCTCCTCCAAGTTTTGGCGCCGCCCGCCGCTGCCGGGCTGCCTCTCGTTTCCCTTCAATCTATGTGGGGCGGCGGGGAATGGTGCGCGCTCCCCGTTTTCCCCTGTCTCCACCCTATTTCCTTGTGCCCGTCCCGTATGCGGCTGGGACCAGCCAAAAAATACCGGCCCCCGGTTTTCACCGGGGGCCGTCGCTTTACTTCAAATATTTGTCCAGCAAGCGCAGAACCTCCTGCACGTCGATGGGTTTTGCAATGTGGGCGTTCATGCCGCAGTCCAGCGAACGCTTCACATCCTCGGCAAAGGCGTCCGCCGTCATGGCGATGATGGGCAGATCCCTGTCCGGCCTCTCCAGGGTGCGGATAACCTGGGTGGCCTCGTAGCCCCCCATTATCGGCATACGGATATCCATGAGGATGGCCTCAAAATAACCAACAGGAGACTGCTCAAACATCTCCACACAGGTCTGGCCGTTTTCCGCCCAAGTGAGCTCCAGCCCCTCGGCGCTGAGCAGCTCGGAGGCGATCTCCCAGTTCAGCTCGTTGTCCTCCGCCACCAGCACCCGCCGGCCCCGCAGATCCGGGCCTTTTTTCTCCGGCGGCTTCTCCCCCACCTGGAGGGGCTCTGTAAACTGGCGCAGGCTGTTGAAGAGGGTAGACTTAAACAGCGGCTTGGCGATAAACCCGGTGATGCCCGCCTCCTTTGCCTTTCCCTCAATCTCGCCCCAATCGTATGCGGAGATCAGCAGGATGGGCACCTTGTCCCCCAGCTCCCGGCGGATGCTGCGGGCGGTGGCAATGCCGTCCATGCCGGGCAGCTTCCAGTCCAGCAGGATAATCTGATAGTCGTCCCCCCGGTTGTGGCGTTTGATCACCATGTCCACGGCGCTCTCACCGTCGAGGGTCCAATCGGCGCTGATGCCGATGGAGTTCAAGGCGGCTACGGTCGTTTCACACAGCAGCCGGTCATCGTCCACCACCAGCATGTTCCAGCTGGGAAGGATCATGTCCTCTTCCATCACCTGGGCCTTCTCCAGATCCAGGGTGACGCAGAACCGCGTCCCCTTGCCCTGTTCGCTGTCCATTTCAATGGTGCCGCCCATAGCGTCCACCACAATGTACTTGGTGATGGCCATACCCAGGCCCGTACCCTCGGTGCGGTAGACCCGGGCGCTGTCCTCCCGGGCAAAGGAGTCAAAGATGTGCTTTTGGAAGTCCCTGGACATGCCGATGCCGGTGTCCTTCACCTCGATGTGGATGCGCACAAAGTTATCACCCTTGGGGGAGGGCTCCTCATAGAGGGCCATATGGATCTCCCCGCCCTCCGGGGTGAACTTGATGGCGTTGGACAGCAGGTTGATCAGAACCTGGTTGAGACGCACGCTGTCGCACAGCACGTTTTCCGTGGAAATATCGTGGATAAACACGTCAAACTGCTGGCGCTTGGCCTTCACCTGGGGCTGGCAGATGGCCACAATGCCGTCCGTCACCTCCCGCAGGGATACCTGGTCCATATTCAGCGTCATCTTGCCGCTCTCGATTTTGGACATGTCCAGCACATCGTTGATGAGCCCCAGCAGATGCTTGCTGGACAGGGTGATCTTTTTCAGGCAGTTGTGCACCTGCTGAGGGTCTTTCAGGTTGGCGATGGCAATGGCCGTCATGCCCACGATGGCATTCATGGGGGTGCGGATATCGTGGCTCATGTTGGACAAAAACTCGCTCTTGGCCCGGTTGGCGTGCTCGGCCTCCTTTTGGGCGGCCTCCGCGGCCTGGCGGGCCTCCTCCACCTCTTGCAGCTGCTGCCGGGTCAGCCCGTAGTACTTGTAGAACACCAGCAGCAGGGCGGTGAGGATAATGGTGCCGCTGAGAATGGTCAGCGAGCTCCACTCATGGCTGAAGCCGGTAACGATGGAGTCCATGGAGCCATACGGCAGGAAGGTGATGAGGTACCACTCGGAATAGGGCAGGCGGGTGCAGTAGAGGTGGTAGCGTTCCCCCCCCATGGTAAACTCGTTGGAGTAGTCCACCCCCTGGGCCATGGCAGCCTCCAGCTCCTCAAGGTACTCATCCGCCGTAATGCCGTTCACATCGTCGTAGAGCACCCGAACCCGCTCAAAATAATTGTTGCGGTAAACGTCGTTGCTGCGGATGACGAAGGAGCCGTCCTGCCGGATGATGAAGGAGTATGCCCGCTCGTTGTTCTCCTCCAGCGAGAGGTTGCTGCTGATGTAGGACACCGGCAGCCCCGCCACCAGGGCGGCGCAGTCGTGCTCCGGGGTGGACGGGTGGGGGGAGGGCATTCCCAGCAGCACAACTTTTTCCCCCCGGGCATTGGTGCCGATGGCCACCTTCTGCTGGTCCTTGCGCAGGGAATCCAGAAACGGCTCCGGGTCGGTGACGGTCAGCTGCGACCCATAGAGCATCTCAAAGCTGCCGTCGTTGCCGTAAAAGCCCAGGTAGGCAAAATCCCGGGCCTTGGCCTGGGCCATGAGCTGCTGCTGAAGCCCCTGGTCGCTGTGGATAATGTCGGAGGGGATGGTGCCCACCAGCGCCCGCAGCTGGTTCATCTGTATCCCGATGATGCTCTCAAAATGAACGGAGGTCTGCTGGCTCATGCTGGACATGTACAGCGTTCCCACCTGGTTGATGGTCGCGGCGCTCTGGTTCCCCATATGGATGGCAAAAAAGGTGAACACACACACGCACAGCAACGCCACCCCGATCAAGCTGGTAAGCAGAAACCGGGTTATCCTGTTTTTCATCCCCCGGCCTCCTCCCGGAAGGCCTGGATGGCTTGCGCGGTCTTGGCATAGTCCGCTTTAACCCGCTGGAACAGCTCCTGGGCCTGATCCCCCATGTCCCCCGCCCGCAGCAGCTCGGTGAGCTGGCTGCTGGACTCCAGCAGGGCGCTGAAGGCCATATTGGCGCACACACCCTTGATGGTGTGGGCCGCCCGGAACGCCTCGGGCTGGTCCCCCGCCTCCATGGAGCGGCAGAGCAGGTCGAAGCTGCCGTCATCCAGGAATTTCAGCACAAATTTCTGCACCAGCCTTTCGCTGCGCAGCCGGCCCATGGCCTCCTCATAGTCGCCGTTCAGCGCGGCGTAGCACTCCTTCAGCGTCATTCGCTCTCCTCCTTGCCCTCTGCGTCGATGGGGGATACCGCCGACGTGGCCGCATCAATGGCATTTTCCTTGTGGTAGTAGTTGTAGTACCCTTTTTTCCCGCTGTGCTTGACCACGTACAGGGCCTGGTCGGCACAGCGGAACAGGCTGTCATAATCGCATCCCGCCTCCTGGGTGCTGGCCACGCCCATGCTCACCGAGATGGCAAAGTCCTTGTACACGCCGCCGCTCACCCGGCCGTACACGCCCTCAATGGCGGACTCCAAATCGTCCTTGTACTCCAGGAAGATAAGGAATTCGTCCCCGCCCACCCGGGCCGCGATATCGCCGCCCCGGATGCTGTGGCGCATCCGCTCGGCCAGGAACTTCAGCACCTCGTCGCCGAACATGTGGCCGTAGGTGTCGTTGGCGGACTTGAAGTAGTCCAGATCCAGGATCACCATGGCGTAGTGTCCGGCGGGCCGGTCCTCCAGCCGCTCGATGATCCGCTTTTTGGCGTAGGCCCGGTTGACCAGCCCCGTGAGGGAGTCGTGGGACGCCTGCCGCTCCAAGCTCTCCAGCTCCAAGCGGGAGTTGTGGATATCCATGGCCTTGCCGATGCAGCCGGTGTACCGCGGGGGCTCCTCCGCCGACCAGGAGGCCCGGGCCACGATATGGTGCCAGCGCTCCTCCCCCTTGATGGTCAGCTTGCAGTCGAACTGTACCACCGGGCTGCCCGGGGTGGTGGAGTGCAGGGCGTCGGCCAGCTTGGACTGCACGTCCTTGTTGATGATGGACAGCGCCTCCGGGTGCTGGTAGGGGTCCAGCAGCGCCTCGGGCAGGTCCAATTTTTCCGAGCCCCAGCTGTTCAGCACCAGAGCCGGGGGGCTGATGGTGTACTCAAACTGGATCTCCTTGGTCAGGGAGGCAAAGAAGCTGTACTTCATCCGCTCGTGCTCCAGCAGCTCAAGGCTGCGCTCGGACGCGGTGAGCTCCTTGTGCCTGTGCAGCTCCCTGGCCACGTTCTGGATATCCCGCTGGCTGCGGCGCTGCTCTCCGCCGGCCGCCAGCTCCTGGCGGATCTCATCGGCGCACTCCTCCAGGCACTCCAGCATCAGGGGATTGAACTGTCCGCACTCCCCGCCCACAATCATGTTCACCGCCTGCTCATGGCTGAAGGGCGGCTTGTATACCCGCTCGGAGGTGAGGGCGTCGTATACGTCGGCCATGGCCACAATCTGGGCCGAGATGGGTATCTCATCCCCCGCCAGTCCGTCCGGGTAGCCCCGCCCGTCCCAGCGCTCGTGGTGCCAGCGGCAAATCTGATAGGCAAAGCTCACCAGCGGCTCATTCTGATAGGAGGGCAGGTTTTCCAGCATCTCCGCGCCCACCATGGAATGGGTTTTCATAATGGCAAACTCCTCGGGGGTGAATTTGCCCGGCTTATTCAAAATTTCCTCCGGGATGGCGATCTTGCCGATATCGTGGAGGGCGGAGGCGGTGCTGATGACGGAGATGTCCGCCTGGCTGATGTGGTAGCGGTCGGTCTTGCGCAGCAGGGCGTTGAGCAGGGTCTCGGTCAGGATATGTACGTTGCGCACATGCATACCGCTCTCGCCGTTGCGGAACTCCACGCAATGGCTGAGTATGTCGATCATCAGGCTGCTGCGCTGCTCCTTTTCATAGATCTGCTCGGCCACCATGGCGGTCAGCCGCTTCTGCTTGGCGTAGAGCAGAATGGTGTTCACCACCCGCCGGTGAACGATGATCGCGTCAAAGGGACGGCTGATAAAGTCGGTAATGCCCAGCTCGAAGGCCCGCTCGACGTGGCTGCTCCCCCGTTCCGCCGAGATCATAATCACCGGGATATCCTCAATCCAGCGATACTTGTTCATTTGTGTGAGCACGCCGAAGCCGTCCATCACAGGCATTACGATGTCCAACAGCACCAGGGAGATCTCCAGGCCGTGCTTTTGCAGCATGGCCACGCCCTCAACGCCGTTTTCCGCCTCGACGATATCGAACTCGCCCCCCAGCATATCCGCCAGGATAGCCCGGTTCATCTCCGAGTCATCCACAATCAGTATTTTTTGTCTGTCCGTGATCTTCTCCAAGGTATGCGCCCTCCTTTTGCCCCTGCACGTTCATCGCCGGCCGCTTTCCCCTCTGCCGCCGCATGATGTTATAGTATACCACAACCCCCAGGGAAAAGACAAGCGGATTTCCCAAATCCAGAGCGCTCCCCCTGCGGAAAAATTACGCGGCTGCGCTTTACATTTTCCATCCTATGGTATACAATGGCATTGAGGAAACTATACATATCATCCATAGAGAATAGAGGTGCTTTTAGGTGAAACTTACATTCTTCGGCGCGGCCAAGGCGGTCACAGGCAGCTGCCACTGCGTGGAGGTCAACGGGCACAAGGTACTGGTGGACTGCGGCCTTCAGCAGGGCCGGGACGAGCGGGACAACCGGGAGCTGGATTTCGTCCCCGGCTACATCGACGACGTGGTGGTCACCCACGCCCACATCGACCACTCCGGCCGCCTGCCCCTGCTGGTGAAGCAGGGCTTCGCGGGCAATATCTACTGCACCCGGCTCACCGCCCAGCTGCTGTCCATCATGCTGCGGGACTCCGCCCAGATCCAGGAGAACGACGCCGCCTATGAAAACCAGAAGGGCAAACGGGCCGGCAAGCCTCCCGTGGAGCCGCTGTACACCCTGGAGGATGTGGAAAAGACCCTGCGCCACATTGTCACCTGCGAGTACGGCTGGGAGCTGGACATATCCGACGGCATCAAAATCCGCTTTGTGGACGCGGGCCACCTGCTGGGCTCCGCCTGTGTGGAGATGTGGCTCACCGAGCAGGGCTTTACCAAAAAAATCGTGTTCTCCGGCGACATCGGCAACCGCAAGCAGCCCATCATCCGCTCCCCCCAGCCCATCACCGAGGCGGACTATGTAGTCACCGAGAGCACCTACGGGGACCGCCTGCATAACGTGAAGGAAAAGCCCAACTACGCCGACGACCTGGCCAGAGTCATTGACGAGACCCTGGCCAAGGGCGGCAACCTGGTGATCCCCTCCTTCGCCGTGGGCCGCACCCAGGAGCTTTTGTACTTTATCCGGGAGATCAAGGAGCAGGGCCTGGTGGATTCCGACCCGGATTTCCAGGTGTATGTAGACTCCCCCCTGGCGGGGGCGGCCACCGAGATCTTCTCCGGCGACCTCACCGGCTACCTGGACGAGGAGGCGGTGGAGCACCTGCGGGGCGGGGCGCTGTTCCGCTTCCCCGGGCTGAACATCACCGAGAGCACCGGGGAATCAAGGGAGCTGAACCTGGACCCCCGGCCCAAGGTCATCATATCCGCCTCCGGCATGTGCGACGCGGGCCGCATCCGCCACCATTTGAAGCACAACCTCTGGCGGCCGGAGTCCACCATCCTGTTCGTGGGCTACCAGGCCGAGGGCTCCCTGGGGCGGCGCATCCTGGACGGGGCGGACCACGTAAAGCTCTTTGGCGAGGAAATCGCCGTCAGGGCACGGATCGTCCGCTTCCACGGCTTGAGCTCCCACGCCGACCGGGACGGGCTGGTGCGGTGGATCAGCCTGTATACGCCCAAACCCCAGCAGGTGTTCGTGGTCCACGGCGAGGCCCGCGCGGCGGAGAACTACGCCCAGGCCCTCACCGAGATGGGCTTCTCCGCCCACGCGCCCAACTACGAGGAGGTTTACGACCTGCTGGAGGACCGCATGATCGCCCCCGGCGTGGTGCTGGAGCCCAAGGCGGCCCCGGTGGACCCGGGCTCCCCCGCCTACCGGCGGCTGGAGGATGTGGGCAAAAAGCTCATGGAGGTCATCGCCCACAACAAGGGCGGCTCCAACAAGGATTTGGGCAAGTTCGCCGACCAGCTTCGGGCGCTGATCAGCAAGTGGGATCGGTAGCCCCTTGTCCTCTGCGGGAGAAGGCAGGCCCGGGTGGGCAAAGCAATTGGGTTTGTGGTCTAAATGGAAACGGCTGGCCTTGTCTATGGCCAGCCGTTTCCCTGTTTATTCCGCTTTGTGGCCCTGTGCGGCGATCACATCCACCACGTTTTGGGCCAGCTCCTGGCACTGGGCCTTTTCCGGGGCCTCCACCATCACCCGCACCAGCGGCTCGGTGCCCGACTCCCGCACCAGGATGCGGCCCGTGTCCCCCAGCCTGTCCGCCGCGGCCCGTACCGCCGCCTGGACGGCGGGATCGTCCTGAGCGGCCTTTTTGTCCTTTACCCGCACGTTAATGAGCACCTGGGGATAGACCGTCACCGGGGCGGCCAGACGGCTCAGGGTCTCCTTTTTGGCCATCATCACCTCCATGATTTTCAGCGAGGTGAGAATGCCGTCCCCCGTCCTGGCGTACTTGGAGAAAATGATGTGGCCCGACTGCTCGCCGCCCAGGCGGTGGCCCCCCCGGACCATTTCCTCGTACACATACTTGTCCCCCACAGCGGTTTTGGCATAGCCGATCCCCGCCCTGTCCAGCGCCTTATAGAGCCCAAAATTGGACATGACGGTGGTAACCACCGTGTTTGTGAGCAGCTTGCCCCGCTCCTTCATATACGCGCCGTACAGGTACATGATCTGATCGCCGTCCACCAGATGGCCGTTCTCGTCCACGGCGAGGCAGCGGTCGGCGTCGCCGTCGTAGGCAAAGCCCGCGTCGCAGTGGTGCTCCTTCACGTATTCCTTCAGGCCCTCAATGTGGGTGGACCCGGCGTTCAGATTGATGTTCAGCCCGTCCGGCCGGTCGTTGATGACGTGGACATCCGCCCCCAGGGAGCGGAACACATTAGGAGCGATGGACCACGCCGAGCCGTTGGCGCAGTCCAGGGCGATCTTTTTCCCCCGGAAGGAGTACACCGCCAGGGAGATGAGATAACCCATGTAGCGGTTGCGCCCTGCGGTGTGGTCCACAATGCTGCCCACCCCCTCGCCGGCGGCAAAGGGCAGCCCAGGGAAGGTCTGGCCGTCCACCGACAGGTTCCCGTCCAGGTAATCCTCCACCAGCCGGATGGTGGCCTCGTCCATCTTCTCCCCCTCCCGGTTGAGCAGCTTGATGCCGTTATCATAATAGGGGTTGTGGGAGGCGGAGATCATCACGCCGCAGTCAAAGCCGTCGGTGCGGGTGACGTAGGACACGGAGGGAGTGGTGGTGACGTGGAGCAGGTACACCTCCGCCCCGGAAGCGGCCATGCCCGCGCTGATGGCGTACTCCAGCATGTAGCTGGACCGGCGCGTGTCCTTGCCCACCACGATCCGGGCCCTGTGGTCCCCCCGGCCATAGTACCAGCCCAGGAACCGCCCCACCTGGTAGGCGTGGTCGGCGGTGAGCTCCACGTTGGCCTCTCCCCGGAAGCCGTCGGTGCCGAAATATTTACCCATAGCTCATTTCTCCTTTTGGACGATGACGCCGCCCGTCTTATAGATGCTGTCCCCCGGCACCGCCCCCCGGACGCAGGACAGGGGATAGATATTGGCGCGGGGCCCCACCACCGTGCCGGGGTTGAGCACGCTGTTGCAGCCCACCTCCACATGGTCGCCCAAAATCGCGCCGAATTTTTTCCGGCCCGTCTCGATGGTTTCCGCCCCGTTTTTCACGGTGACAAGGGTTTTGTCCGACTTCACGTTGGAGGTGATGGACCCCGCCCCCATGTGGCTTTTGTAGCCCAAAATGGAGTCGCCCACGTAGTTGTAATGGGGCGTCTGCACCCCGTCGAAGAGGATGACGTTTTTCAGCTCCACCGAGTTGCCCACCACGCAGCCCGCCCCCACCAGGGCGGAGCCCCGGATGAAGGCGCAGTGGCGCACCTCGGTGTGGGGGCCGATGATGCAGGGTGCCCCCAGGAAGGCGGTGGGGGCGACCTGGGCCGTCTCATGCACCCACACCTGGGGGGCGCGCTCCTGGTAGCCCTCCCCCAGCGCGGGGCCCAGGGACAGGATCAGCTCCTTGATCCCGTCCAGCGCCTGCCAGGGGTATGTAAAGCGGGCCAGATAGTCCCCAGCCAGGGTGTGGCTCAGGTCAAACAGCCCGGTTGTGTTCCAATTCATAAATAGGGCCTCCTTACGATTTCTTTTCCCAATTTCTCCAGCATTTCCACAGTTCAAGGAAAAATTTCACACTGAATGCGATGCCGAGAATCAGGCCCAGCACACCCATTTGCACCACGCCGGAAAACCAAGCCACTGCACCCAGTCCATATACTGCCAGCAATAGGATCGTCTGTTTTTTCTTCATAACGAGCTCCTTTCAGCCGCCCTGTATCCACGCTCGGATTGGGCGCATAGCCGGGTCGCTTTCCCTACGACTCAGGCAAAACCCGGTCCCGTTTCACGGGCCCTGGGCTTTTGCCTTCGCTCCGGTCCAAGCTCCCCTATGCGCCTATCCTCGCGCTATGGCACCCGCTCCACCAGCACCCCGGCCACGATGCCGATAAGCACCCCCGCCACCGTCCCGGACACCCACAGCACCGGCAGATACCACGCCAGCCTCGCCGTCTCCAGCAAAACCATGGCCACCAGGATCTGCCCCGCGTTGTGGGCCACGCCCCCGGCCACGCTGACGCCGATGGAGGAGAACTTCCCGGTCTTTTTCAGCAGGCCCATGAGGGACAGGCTCAGCGCCGCCCCGGCGATGCTGTAGGCCAGCGCCGCCCCGTTGCCAAACAGCAGCGCCACCAGCACCACCCGCACCAGGGAGACCGCGCAGGCGTCCTTCCAGCCCAGCCGGTACAGGGCAAACACAATGGCCAGATTGGGCAGCCCCAGCTTCACCCCCGGCGCCCCCAGGGGGGGCAGCAGGGACTCCGCCCAGGACAGCACCAGGGCCAGGGCAGTAATCAGCCCGTATTGGGCGACTTTTTTCGCGTCCATCCCGCGCCTCCTTCGTCGAAGCAAAATCCGCTCCCTTGCTTTTCCTCTCCCCGCGAAGCCCGCTTTGCCTGGCTTTCGCGGGGGTTCCACTATTTCGTGGCCCCGTCCACGCCGCCGGTCTGCCCGCCCTCAATGGTGATTACCAGCTTATGAGGCAGGCAGATAATGGATTCCCCGGCGTACCGCACCGCCCCCTGCCGCACACAAACCTGGTCGGGGCAGTCCGCCTCCACCACCTGGGCCGTGCCGTCCCGGATCACTAGGGTGTTGGCGTGTCCGTCCTCTCCCAACGCAATGCGGGTATCCTGGTCCAGGGGGAGCTCCATCACCGTCTCGCTGTCTATTTGGACGCGCACCAGTCCCCCCTCCTGCCGCGTGAACAGCAGCAGCAGGGCCAGACCGCCCCCGAGAATCAGCAGGGCTGCGATGAGGATCATGTCATTTTTGTGGGTTTTCAGCCAGTTCAATTTGATATTTTCCTCCAAACCGCAACGGAGGGAGGGCCATGCGGCCTCCCCCTCACGAAACCTTGCCGGAGCCCCGGCGGGCCTGCACCCGCCGGGATTCCCGCTTCTCTTGTCAGTTGTTGACGACCTCAGCCTTGGTGATATTCAGCGCCACCAGGCACCCGGCCTTACACACCTCAATGCACTTGCCGCAGCCGTCGCACTTGGCGTAGTCGATGCTCGCCAGGTTGTCGGTGACGGTGATGGCCCCGGTGTGGCAGTTCTTCTCGCACAGGCGGCAGCCGATACAGCCCGCGGAGCAGCTCCGGCGGGTGCCCGCGCCCTTCTGGTGGCTGTTGCAGTCCACCACCATATGGGCGTCGGCGGGGCGGATGGCGATGACATGGTTGGGGCAGGTCTTGGCGCACAGCCCGCAGCCGATGCACACGCTGGCGTCCACCCGGGCTAATCCGCCGTTGATGTGGATGGCCCCCACGGGGCACACCTGGGCGCAGTCGCCCAGGCCGATACAGCCGTAGACGCACTTGCCCGTACCGCCGAAAAGCAGCTTGGCGGCGGCACAGCTCTCCAGGCCCTTATAATCCATCTTGACGGAGGTAGCCTCACAGGTGCCGGAGCAGCGCACCTCGGCCACCTGCTTTGCCACGTCCCCCGCCGCGCGGCCCAGCACCTTGCCGATGCTGTCTGCGGCGGTGGCGCCGCCGGGCACGCACAGGTTGACGGCCAGGTCCGGATCCTCCACCAGGGCGGCGGCGTAGCCGTCGCACCCGGCGAAGCCGCAGGCGCCGCAGTTGGCGCCTGGCAGGCACTCGCGGACCATGGGGATGCGCTCGTCCACCTCCACGGCCATGAACTTGGAGGCAATGGTCAGCATCACGGCGCACAGCAGGCCGATGACGCCCACGACCGCCACAGCGATTACAATCGTAATAGGTTCCATACTACGCTCCCCTCCTTAACCCAGCAGGTTTTCCACGATGCCCGCGAAGCCCATGAAGGACACAGACACGATGGCGGCGGAGATCAGGGTGATGGGCATCCCCTTGAAGCACTCGGGGCACTTGCACTTGTCCACCCGGCTGCGCACGCCGGAGAACAGCACCATGGCCAGCAGGAAGCCCAGGCCGGAGCCCAGGGAGTTGAACATGGCCTGGACGAAGCCGCCCCCGAAGCCGCCGGTGGCGGTGAGGTAGTTGTCCACGTTGCTGATGCACACGCCCAGCACTGCGCAGTTGGTGGTGATGAGGGGCAGGTACACACCCAGGGAGGCGTGCAGCGCGGGGATGTACTTCTTGAGGATGATCTCCACCAGCTGCACCAGGGCGGCGATGACCAGGATGAACACGATGGTCTGGAGGTAGCCCAGCCCGTTGGGGTTGAGCACGAAGTACTGGATGGGGTAGGTGACGGCGGTGGCCAGCAGCATCACGAAGATGACGGCCACGCTCATCCCGGCGGCCTGATCCAGCTTCTTGGACACGCCCAGGAAGGGGCAGATGCCCAGGAACTGGGCCAGTACGTAGTTGTTCACCAGGACGGCCGCCATGACGATGGCGAGCAGAGCTTTAAAATCAATCATTTCGCGGCAGCCTCCCTCTTCTCAGCGCAGTTCTGCCCGTTGCACGCCGCAGCGCTGGGGCAGCCCTCACAGCTGAAGTCCTTTTTCTTGATGGCCTTGCCGTTGCTGGCCTTGTTGATGATGGCGATCAAAATGCCGAAGATGGCGAAGCCGCCCGGGGCCATGGTCATGATGGAGATGTTGTTCTCGCTGAGCACAGGCAGGGCGATGCCGAACCAGGTGCCCGCGCCGAAGATCTCCCGGATGGAGGCCATGGCCAGCATGGCCAGGGTGTAGCCCACGCCCATGCCGATGGCGTCCAGCGCGGAATCCAGGGCGCCGTTTTTGTTGGCAAACATCTCCGCACGGCCCAGGATGATGCAGTTCACCACAATCAGGGGCAGGTAGAGCCCCAGGGCGTCGTCCAGGCTCTTGAAATAGGCCTTGACGATCATCTGCACCAGGGTGACGAAGGAGGCGATGACCACGATGTAGCAGGGTATGCGCACCTTGTCGGAGATCACCTTGCGCAGCAGGGAGATCATCACGTTGGAGCACAGCAGCACGAAGGTGACCGCCGCGCCCATGCCGATGGCGTTGGACGCCTGGGTGGTGACCGCCAGGAAGGGGCAGGTGCCCAGAATCAGCACCAGG
>CAPOAR010000026.1:0-34090 GCA_948670295.1 uncultured Oscillospiraceae bacterium
GTGTCTTAGCCGCTTGACCACCGGGCCAGGGTGCCCAAGGCGGGCTTGAAGTGGAGCGGGCTCCCAAAGAAGCGGCCTCGCCGCTTCTTTGGGTATGGTAGCGGCGACTGGATTCGAACCGGTGACAACTCGGGTATGAACCGAGTGCTCTAGCCAACTGAGCTACGCCGCCATTTGTCGTACTTGCCGCCCTGACAGGGGCAAGGCTTAGTGTACCCCATCTCGCTCCAAATGTCAACCTTTTTTTCTAAAATTAAAGCAGGTTTTTGCGTGGGCGGACAGCAGCGCTGTCCGCCCGCGCTTTCTCATCTGAAGGGCGGCCCCTCCGGGCCCTGTTTAATCCGCCAGCGCCGCGGTGATAATCGCCATTGAGTACACCTCCATGGCGTTGCAGCCCCGGGACAGGTCGTTGATGGGGGCGTTCAGCCCCAGCAGAATGGGCCCGTAGGCGTCGAAGTTACCCATGCGCTGGGCGATTTTGTAGCCGATGTTGCCGGCGGAGATATCCGGGAAGATAAAGGTGTTGGCCTGGCCCGCCACCTCGGAGCCGGGCGCCTTCAGCCTGCCCACGGTGGGGGATACGGCGGCGTCAAACTGGAACTCGCCGTCCACAGGGAAGTCCAGGTTCAGCGCCTTCAGCTTATCGCAGGCGTTGCGCATTTTGTCCACCGCCGGGCCGGAGCCGGAGCCCAGGGTGGAGTAAGACAGCATGGCCACCTTGGGGTCTACGCCGAACCGGCGGGCACAGTTGACCACCTCCTGGGTGATCTCCACCAGGTCGTCCTCGCTGGGGTCAATGTTGATGGCGCAGTCGCCCATGGCAAGCACCTGGTTGCCGCCGGTGGCAGAGGGGCGCACCAGAATAAAGCAGGAGGACACGATCTTGTTGCCCGGGCGGGTCTTGATGAGCTGGAGGGCGGGGCGCACGGTGTCGGCGGTGGAATAGGTGGCGCCGCCCAGCAGGCAGTCCGCCTCCCCCATGGCCACCAGCATGGTGCCGAAGTAATTGCCCTGCTGGAGGGCGGCCCGGCACTGCTCGGCGGTCATCTTGCCCCGGCGCAGCTCCACCATTTTCTCCACCATGGCCTCCATCTTGCCATAGGCGGAGGGCTGGAGGATCTGGGCGTTCCCGATGTTCAGACAGGCCTCGTCCGCCACCCGATGGATCTCCTCCGGGTCGCCGATGAGGATGGGGGTGAGAAAGGTTCCGGACAGCAGCCGGGCGGCCGCCTCCAAAACACGTTCGTCGTTACCCTCGGTAAAGACGATTTTTCTGGGGTTCTTTTTCAGCTTTTGGATGAGCAGTCTGAACATGGATCGTTTCCCTCCGTTGAGACGGACGCTGGGCCCGCGAATTTTTTGAAGTGCTTTTTTAATGTAACACTATCCCCGCTTTTTTTCAAGGGGAGATGTGGACAAAGCCGAAAAAGTATCAAAAATTTTTTCTCTCCCTTTCCTTTCCCCAGGCTCTTTACAAAACGTATTTTCCCCGTTATACTATACCTGCTGTGTTTTCGGGGAACTGCCCCGGCGCGGCAAGCAACACAAGGAAAGGGGGAGATCAGGATGACAAACCCTGATTTCGCACGAACCCTCTCCCTGCTGCGGCAGGAGAAGGGTATTTCTCAGCGGCAGGCCGCCAAGACGCTGGGTATATCCCAGGCACTGCTTTCCCACTACGAGAACGGAGCCCGTGAGCCCGGCCTGATGTTTGTGGTCAAAGCCTGCGATTTTTATAATGTGTCCGCCGATTTCCTGCTGGGCCGGACCCTCAGCCGGGACGGCACCACCATCCTGGACGCGGACACCCTGTACGACGTGTCCGACGAGCGGGACAACGTGATGCAGGGCTCGGTGATCGCCACCCTGTCCAAAAAGCTGGTGGTCAATTCGGTGGGCCTGCTCTTCGACCTGCTCAGCCGTGTGGGCAGCAAAAAGGCTATCCGGGCCGCCGCCAACTACCTGTCCGGCACGGTATACATCCTCTTCCGCCACCTCCACCGGGCCAGCGGCAACGAAAACGACGACTTTTTCAGCGTGCCCCAGTCCTGGTTCCTGGCGGGGCTGCCCCGGGCCGACCTGCTGATGAGCGAGGCGGAGTTTGTGGAGGCCCTGGCCAACCCCGGCAAGGGCGCCCATTTCCCTCCCCTGGACCACAACGCCATGAAGGAGGCATATCCCGGCACCTACCAGTCCCTGCTCCAGATTGTCCACACCTGCGGCGAGCGCCTCAACGGCGAGATGGCCAGCCACATGGAAAACACCCGCTGATCCCGCCGCCGCGGGGGAGGCCCGACTTCGCCGCCGCCTGCGGCAAACGTAAAGCGGCGCTCCCCTGTGCCGCCCCTCCCCCCATGGCCGGAGGGCGGCCTTGCGGCGGCGCCTGTTTTGAGTTCAATATCCGCGCACTGCGCGCCCCGCCTGCGGCGGGGACGGATTTTCCTCACGGAGGTTACCTGCATGACAGACCAATCTAAAATTCGCAATTTTTCCATTATCGCCCATATCGACCACGGGAAATCCACGCTGTCCGACCGCATGATCGAGCTGTGCGGGGCGGTGGAGCAGCGGCAGATGGAGTCCCAGCTGTTGGATAATATGGAGCTGGAACGGGAACGGGGCATCACCATCAAGGCCCGGGCCGTCCGCATGGACTACACCGCCCAGGACGGGCAGACCTACTGCCTCAACCTCATCGACACCCCGGGCCATGTGGACTTCAACTACGAAGTGAGCCGCTCCCTGGCCGCCTGCGAGGGGGCGGTGCTGGTGGTGGACGCCGCCCAGGGGGTGGAGGCCCAGACGCTGGCCAATACCTATCTGGCCCTGGACCACGACCTGGAGATCCGCCCTGTGCTCAATAAAATCGACCTGCCCGCCGCCGACCCGGGGCGGGTGAAGCATGAGATTGAGGACATCATCGGCCTGCCCGCGCTGGACGCGCCGGAGATCTCCGCCAAGCAGGGCATCAACATCCCCGCAGTGCTGGAGGACATTGTGCACAACGTCCCCGCCCCCGCCGGCGACCCGTCCGCACCGCTGAAGGCGCTGATTTTCGACAGCCAGTACGACCCCTACCTGGGGGTCATCGTCTACTTCCGGGTGATGGAGGGGACCATGCGCCCGGGTAGCCAGGTGCGCCTGATGGCCTCCGGGGCGCAGTACACCGTGCTGGACTGCGGCTACCTGCGTCCCCTGGGCATGGAGAGCGCCCCCGAGCTGTCCGCCGGGGAGGTGGGCTGGTTCACCGCCTCCATCAAGACCGTGAAGGACACCCGGGTGGGCGACACCATCACCGAGGCGGCCCGCCCCACGGATGCCCCCCTGCCCGGCTACCGCCCCGCCCAGGCCATGGTGTACTGCGGCGTGTACACCGAGGACGGCTCCAAGTACCCCGACCTGCGGGACGCGCTGGAAAAGCTCCAGCTCAACGACGCCTCCCTCTCGTTTGAGCCGGAGTCGTCCATCGCCCTGGGCTTCGGCTTCCGCTGCGGCTTTTTGGGGATGCTCCATATGGAGATTATCCAGGAGCGGCTGGAGCGGGAGTTTGACCTGGACCTGATCACCACATTACCCTCCGTTATTTACGAGGTGACAAAAACGGACGGTAGTCTGGTGCGGGTGGACAATCCCCACAATTATCCCGACCCCGGCTCCATCAAGGAGGCCATGGAGCCCTATGCCAACGTGTCCATCATCTCCCCCCCGGACTATGTGGGCAGCATCATGCCCCTGTGCCAGGACCGCCGGGGGGAGTACAAGGACATGCAGTACCTGGACACCAACCTGGTGGAGATCCGTTATCTCATGCCGCTCAACGAGATCATCTACGACTTTTTCGACACCCTGAAGGCCAAGACCCGGGGCTATGCCTCCCTGGACTATGAGCTGGACGAATACCGCCCCTCCGACCTGGTGAAGGTGGATCTGCTGCTCAACGGGGACCAGGTGGACGCGCTTTCCTTCATTGCCCACCGGGACAAGGCGTACAAGCGGGCCCGGCGCATCTGCGAGAAGCTGAAGGAGAACATCCCCCGCCAGATGTTTGAGGTGCCCATCCAGGCGGCCATCGGCGGCAAGGTGATCGCCCGGGAGACGCTGAAGGCCCTGCGGAAGGACGTGCTGGCCAAGTGCTATGGCGGCGACATCACCCGGAAGAAGAAGCTGCTGGAAAAGCAGAAGGAGGGCAAGAAGAAGATGCGCTCCCTGGGCACGGTGCAGATGCCCACGGAGGCGTTTATGGCGGTATTGAAGCTGGACGACGAGGGATAAGGGCGCAGCGGATTCCGGCCCTCTGCCTGCCGGAGGCGGGCTTGGGGGATCTGCGCTTCCAGAAGAAAAGCAAACAGCTTGACAGCACGCGGCGGACATCCGAAGCAGGGATGTCCGCCGCATTTTTTCAGTGCCTATACCATATTGACATTCCCTTCCGTGATCCCATTCTCGTTGAAGGCATCCACCCGGACATAATACCGTTCCACATCGGCCTTCAGGGTCCGGATCTCCACATGGTTCTTTCCAAACACCCGGAAGCTGTGATAAAGTTTGTTCGGGCTATGCCCCCACAGAACCTCGCAGCCCACGGCGTCCCCCTGCCAGCGCACCTCCATGGTCATGCCGTCCGTGCGGCGGGCGGACACCTGGGCGGCCTGCTCCGGCGGCTCGCCCCGGCCCCGTCCGAACACCCGCAGGCCGCTGATGCAGGCCGGGGCCTGGTAGGCCGTCTCGGTGACGGTGAGGCGGACATACCGGGCGTCCACGCCATCTTCCCGCACCACCAGGTCGTGGGTCAGGTCGGTGCCCGCCTCCCGCTTGTCCTCCAGTATGATCCAGCTCTCCCCGTCGGTGCTGGCCTCCAGCAGCCAGCGGGTAAAAAATTCCCGCTCCTCAATATACCGCCCCCGGCCGGGATCGCCCACCAGCTCCGCGCCCTCGGGGAGTCGCTCCACGATCCCCATGCCGTCGGCAAAATTCACCTGCACCGCGTTCACTGCGCACACGTCCCCCAGATCCACCGTGAGACAAGGGGCTTTGTCCTCTGCCGAAGCTTTCCACCAGGTCTGGACGTTTTCATCCGTGGCATTGGCGGCTGGCTTGTCCTCGCTGCTGGCCCAGGTCCGTTTACCGCAGCTGAGCAGCATCCATTCCGGCGGGGCCCAGGGGTCTTGGGCCTCTCCCGTCACCACCTGGGGCCAGTCGCCGTAGCGCTGGTTGCAGAACAGCTCCCCGTCGGCGTCAAACCCGGCGGGCCACAGGCCCACCCGCCGCTCGAAGTCGTGGTTGACGGAGATGCGCATGGTGCTGGTGTGCCACCAGTTCCCGTGCCGGTCCTCCAGGGTGGAGCCGTGGCCCGCGCCGGGACAGAAGCCGCCGGGGGAGTAGGAGAACGGGTTGCTTTGGCAGGGGGCAAAGGGCCCCAGCGGCCCGTCCCCCACATACACCCCATCGCAGTACACGTTATACTGCGCCCCGGGGCAGGCATATTGCAGATAGTATTTCCCGCCGCGCTTGGTCATCCAGGCCCCCTCGATGTAGGGGCTGTCGGACAGCGCCGCCCGCAGCAGGGGACGGTACTGCTCGGGGGTGGCCTCGATGGCGGGGGTGAGGTCGGTGACCTCCTCCGGGCGGCAGCCCAGGGCCTGGGCCATCTGGGCGCGCAGCAGCTGGGCCACGCTGCTCTTTCCGGGGTCATAATGGTGGTTTTCCCCGGTGCGCTCCCAGCCGTGCTCCGTCTTGCGGTTCTCAATGAGGGGCACAGGCTCCCCCAGGGGCCTCATGGCGGCGGGGTTCAGCTCCGCCCCCCAGATGGGGGTCATGTTGCTGCACCCCCAGTAGAAGTACAGCCGTCCGTCATCGTCCACAAACAGGTTGGGGTCCCAGAAGTCGAAGGCGCCGGGGATGCGCTCAAACACGCCGCCTTCCGGGTCCCGGGTGCGGTAGAAATCGCAGGGCTCCCCTTTGCGGCTGGCGCAGAAGTACAGCCAGTCCCCCACAGCCCGCACGTCGGGGGCGTAATCGTACACCGGCACGCCGGTGAGGGGGCATTGCGTCCAGTTCACCAGGTCCCCGCTGACCAGAAAGCCTTTTGTCATGCTGGGGAACAGGTAGTATTTCCCCTGAAACAGCACCAGGGAGGGATCAGCGGCCTCCCGGTTCAGGGTGAAGCCGCCGGTGGTCTGGTTGAATTGGTAGCGGTAAGAGAAGTTGAGGGGATTGCAAAAAAACTGTTTCATGGCGGTTCCTCCTCAGCGGGGGCAATAGCTGCCCAGCAGCTCCAGGCTGGGCTTTACCGTCCGCTTCTGGGTGGAGCGGTCCACGGCGATGAGGCCGAAGGTCATAGCGTAGCCCTTCTGCCACTCGAAATTGTCCAGCAGGGACCAGTGGAAGTAGCCCTTGACGGGAATGCCGTCCGCCACGCAGCGCTGGACACCCTCCAGGGCGGTTCGGATGAATGCCTGCCGCCGGGTGTCGTCGGCGGTGGCGATGCCGTTTTCCGTGACAAAGAGCTCACCCTTGAAGTCTGCCGCCGCGGCGCGGATCACATGCTCCAACCCCTGGGGATAGTACTCGTACCCCGCCTGGGTGAGCTCCGCCCCCTCCGGGGTGGGCAGCAGGCCGCCGGGGCCGAGGAGCGAGCGGGTGTAGTTCTGCACCCCTAGAAAATCGTCGCCTTTGATGCAGGGCAGATAGTGCCGGAATTCCTTGTCCCACTCCCGCGCCGCCGTGTCCTCCGCCCCCGGCTGGGGCTGGAGGTCGTGGAAGGACAGGGTGAGCCCCACCTTCACCTGGGGGCAGACCTCACGAATCGCGGCCCGGGCGGCCTCGTGGGCCCGGCAGATGATGGCGTCCCCCTCCGGGGTGCAGGGGGACTGGAACACATGGACGCCCTGGGGATCGGCGAGGCCAAAGGCGGCCGCGCCCTCCACGGCGGCCAGCTGCTGCTGCTCCATGAGGGCCTTCATGTTCATGCCCATCTGGAGGGCGGCCTCCGGGTTTTGGGCGGCGGCCTTCTGGGCCTGTTGGGCCTGGAGCATATACCGCTTCATGATGCCGGAGATCTGGAGCCGGATGTTGGCCTCGTTGATGGTGCATACATAGGTGAGCTCCTCCCCCAGCAGCTCCATCACATACCGGCAGTAGCGCTGGAAGCAGTCCGCCACACCCTCCCATTCCCAGCCGCCCTTGGTGATGAGCCACGCGGGGGAGGAGAAGTGGTGCAGGGTGACCATGGGCTCCACGCCGTTTTCCTTGCAGCAGCGGATCATATCCCGGTAGTGCTCCACCTCCGCCTCGTCGAATTTCCCCTCCTCCGGCTCAATGCGGGCCCACTCGATGGAGAAGCGGTAGGCGTTCAGCCCCGCGCCCGCCAGCAGCTTGATATCCTCCTCGTAGCGGCGGTAGTGATCCACCGCCTCCCCGGAGGGCTCCGCGTAGGCGGTGTGGGGGATGCGCTCCAGCGCCCAGCAGTCGCTGTGGACATTGTTCCCCTCTACCTGGTGGGCGGCGGTGGACGCGCCGACGAGGAAGCCTTTGTCAAATGGTTTCATGAAAAACGCCCCTTTCAGTTTGTTGTGCTGCCCCAAGCATACAGAACGCGGGGCCAATCCGCAAACCAAAAAATCGGGAACAGGGATAAATTTTCATTGACTTCTCAAAACGGGCGGGCGCCGGCCCGCGCTCTGTCCAGGGGCGAGGGATCATTTTCTGCAAGGTGGGACAAAAATTCGCTAAGCCGCAAAATGTCCCCGAAAAATTATCCCAAATCACGGATTTTTGGATTTTCGGACGGCGGGGTTCCCCCCATAATAGTCCTCAGAAAGCGGCCCAAACCGGGCCGAAAAAACGGAGGAGAAGCATTATGGCAAAGCAAAAAGTCACCGCCAGCGAGCTGGACGGCGTACAGTACCGCCGGGCCAAGCTGTGGCAGATCATCCTGTACGCCTGCAACGGCTTTGTGGGCATGAGCATCTACTCCCTGATCAACCTAGCCAGCTACAGCGCCAGCATCGGCTATGGTATCGCGACGGCGGCGCTGGGTATCATCCTGACCTGCACCCGTATTTTGGACGGCGTCACCGATCCCCTTCTGGCCTTTGTGTACGACCGGGTGAACACCCGCTTTGGCAAGCTGCGGGTGCTGATGGTGTCCGGCTTTGCCATCGAGGCTATCGCGCTGCTGTGTATGTTCAACTTCATGTCCAGCAAGGGCTTTGGCTGGCTGGTGTTCACGATCTTCTACGTGATCTATGTCATCGGCTACACCATCACCAACATGACCGCCCAGACCATCCCCGCCATCATGACCAACGATCCCAAGCAGCGGCCCACCGTGGGCGTGTGGAGCACCGCGTTCAATTATCTTGTCCCCATGATCATGATGATGGTGCTGAACATGGTGCTGCTGCCCATGTTTGGCGGCACCTATAATCAGGCATTTTTGTCCGCCGCCTGCTGGGTGTGCCTGGGCATGGGCGCGGTGGGCACCGTGCTGGTGTGCATCGGCGTGAGCGAATTCGACAAGCCGGGAAACTTCACCGGCACCCGCAGGGTCTCCGAGCCGCTGAAGATGAGGGACATGGTGGATGTTCTGGCCCACAACAAGCCCTTGCAGTGCTACATCGCCTCCAACGCCTCGGACAAGCTGGCCCAGCAGGTGGGCAGCCAGGCTGTGATCAACACCCTGCTGTTCGGCATCCTCATCGGCAATATGGGCCTGTCCACCATGCTCACTGTGGTCAGCATGATCCCGTCCATCTTCTTCGCGGCCTTTGGGGCCCGGTACGCGGGCAGGCATGGCAGCAAAAATGGCATCGTAACTTGGAGCTATGTCAGTATGGGGATCACCGCCCTGCAGGTGCTGTTCTTCATCTTCACCGACCCCAAACAGATCGCCGTAATGGGCAGCCCCTCCATGATCGTCTATGTGCTGTTGAACCTGGCGCTCAACGGCTCCAATATGTGCATCACTACCTGCAATACCTCCTTCATGGCGGACACCATCGACTTTGAGCTGGACCGCAGCGGGCGGTATGTCCCGGCGGTGGTGTCCGGCACCTACAGCTTCATTGACAAGATCATCACCGCCTTCAGCGCGGTGATCGCCACTACCTCCATTATGGTGGTGGGCTACACCCACTCCCTGCCCCAGCCCAGCGATGCCCTTACCCCCGGGATTTTCTGGCTGACCCTGGCCCTTAAGTTCGGGCTGCCGTTGGTTGGCTGGGCCATTACCCTCATCGCCATGCGGGATTGCCCGCTAACCAAGGAGGGCATGGTGGACATACAAAAGCGCATCGCCGAGAAGAAAGCGGCGGCCCGCCACGCAATCATTGAGGAGAACCTGAAATAACGCAAAGCGGCGCCCGTCCCCGGCGGGGCTCGGGCGCCGCTGTCCGGCGTGTTCAGTGGAGGGAGCGCTCCTCCCGGTACTGGACGGGGGTGCAGCCCGCCACCTCCTGGAATACCCGGCTGAAGTAGTTCCGGGTGCCGAAGCCCAGCTGGTCGGAGATGTCCTGGACGGACAGGCCGGTGCTTTTCAGCAGCACCTTGGCCCGCTCCACCTTGGCGAACTTCACGTAGTCGTTCACCGACACCCCCACCTCCTCCTTGAACTTGTGGGTGAGGTAGTATTCGGTGTACCCCACCAGGGAGGCCAGGCCGGCGGCCCGGATTTTTTCCTCCAGGTGCATCTCGATGTAGTCGCAGCACCGCTGGATCTGGGGGGAGAGCTTGGGGTTGGTGCGGCATTTGTGCACCCGGCGGACAAAGTCGTCGTACATGGCGGCGGCAATGGCGGTGAGCTCGTCAATGCTCTTGGCGTTTTCCGCGCTTTGAATGTAGGCGTCCCCAAGAGAGTACGCCTCCTCCGGCGACAGCCCGCCCTCCATGGCCGCCCGGCAGACGATGGAGCAGAACACCGTGACAGAGGTTTTCCCCTGCCGCAGAGGAGAGCCGCTGTGCAGGGGCACGCCGTTGCTGATCAAAGTGGAGTTGTGCAGGGCCGATCTATAGTTCAGATCCCCGTTGCGCACCATTTGCAGCAGGGCCCGCTCGGCGTGCCACACCAGGTAACGGTCCCGGTGGGGTTCGCCCTGGGCCCTGGGGGCGGCGGAGGCGGAATCGCGCAGGAAGCCCAGGTCGCTGGCGTTCAGCCGCTGTCCCGTCAGGCAGCAGTGGAGCATGAGCACATACCGGGAGAATACCACGTGCTGGGACACTGAGACGTTGTGCAGGCTCTGGATAAAGCGGGACTTCCAGGCGATGGACACCTCCACGTCTTGAAACGCGGAAAGCCCCTCCTTGATCTGCCGTAGGGCGGTGTCGGAGTAGAACACCGGCCCCAGCACATAGGCGCGTGCAAGCTGCCCGCCCTGCTTCTCAAAGGCCGCGCCCCAGATGAGTCCCATGCCGGCGCCCAGCACCACCGGCCCGTCCTGGGCCGCGCCATAGTCCAGCATCCGTCCCCGGCAGCCGGAGAGGGTGAAGGCGGTGTCGAAAATGCCCTCGTCCGGGCAGTTGCTGCCCAGCAGCGCGCCGTCCGCGCCGTAGCACCAGGTATGGATGTCGCCGCCGCAGCGGACCAGCTCTTGAAACAGGCGGATGTTTTCCAGGGCGTCCATGGGCGTCCCTCCCTTTTTTCGATAGTATACCACAAAAATTCGTGAAGTGGGATAAAAATTTCAAAAGGAGGATTTACTTATGTCCTTTGTGATTTCCTTGGACAAGTGGAGCTTTTTCAAAGACGTGAACGACCTCAAACGAGGGAGAAAGGGCGAGGAGGTCACCCTCCCCCACACCTGGAACGCCATGGACGGCCAGGACGGCGGCAACGACTACCACCGGGGAACCTGCTGGTACGCCCGGGGCTTGAAGCGGCCGGATATCCCCGCCGGGGGCCGGGCATACCTGGAATTTGACGGCGCAGCCCACACCTGCGAGGTGTTCCTGGACATGGAAAAGGCGGCCCGCCATGAGGGGGGCTACTCCACCTTCCGGGTGGATATCACCGATTACCTCAAGCAGGATGAGACCCTGCTCACCGTCAGCGTGGACAACAGCAGCAACCACGTCTACCCGCAAAGCGCCGACTTCACCTTCTATGGAGGGCTGTACCGCGGCGTGAAGCTGGTGGTGGTGCCCGAGGCCCGTTTCGACCTGGACTGCTGCGGCGCCCCCGGCATTAAGGTCACCCCCATTGTCACCGATCTGGAGCGCAAAACAGTGGAGGTCACGGTGGAGGCGTGGGTGAAGAACGCCAACCAGGTTACCTTCACCGTGGACGGACAGGAGCAAACCGCCCCCGTGGAGGGGGGCCGCGCCCAGGCGGTGTTCACCCTGGAACACGTCCGCCTGTGGGAGGGGCTGGACGATCCGCACCTTTACACCGCCGCCGCCCGGCTGGACAATGGCGAGGCGGTGTCCGCCCGGTTCGGCTGCCGGACGTTCGAGATGGACCCCCAGCGGGGCTTTTTCCTGAATGGACGCAGCTACCCCCTGCGGGGGGTGTCCCGGCACCAGGACCGGGAGGGGCTGGGCAATGCCCTCACCCTGAAGGAGCACCAGGAGGACATGGGCCTCATCCTGGAGATGGGGGCCAACACCGTCCGGCTGGCCCACTACCAGCACGCCCAGGAATTTTACGACCTGTGCGACGAGAAGGGCCTGGTGGTGTGGGCGGAGATCCCCTACATCACCATGCACATGAGGGATGGCCGGGCCAATACCCTGTCCCAGATGGAGGAACTGGTGGTGCAGTGCTACAACCATCCCTCTATCGTGTGCTGGGGCCTCTCCAACGAGATCACCGCCGCCAGCGCCGTGGACGAGGACCTGCTGGAAAACCACCGCCTGCTCAACGAGCTGTGCCATAAGCTGGACCCCACCCGGCCCACCACCATGGCCAACGTCTTCATGCTGGAGACGGACAGCCCCATCCTGGACATTCCCGACATCAACAGCTATAACCTGTATTTCGGCTGGTATTTGGGGGAGCTGGAGCAGAACGACGAGTTCTTCGACGGCTTCCACGCCACGTACCCGGATAAGGTCATCGGCTTCTCGGAGTACGGCGCGGACGCCAACCCCCAGTACCAGTCCGGGCGCCCGGAGAAGGGGGACTATACCGAGGGCTACCAGTGCATCTACCATGAGCACATGCTGGACATGATTGAGGCCCGGCCCTGGCTGTGGGCCACCCATGTGTGGAACATGTTCGACTTCGCCGCCGACGGCCGGGATGAGGGCGGCAAGCACGGCCAGAACCAGAAGGGGCTGGTCACCTTCGACCGCAAGCTGAAAAAGGACGCTTTTTATCTCTACAAGGCCCATTGGAGCCGTGAGCCCTTCGTCCACCTGTGCGGCAGCCGATACGTGGACCGGGCGGAGGAGGTCACCGAGGTGAAGGCATATTCCAACCAGCCCTCCGTCACGCTGTACGTGGACGGTCACGAGCTGGAGACCCGGGAGGGCGGACCGGTGTTCCGATTTCGGGTGCCCCTCACCGGGGAGCACTCCATGGAGGCCCGGGCGGGGGATCACAGCAGCGTGATCCTGGTGCGGAAGGTGGACGAACCCAACCCGGACTACGTGTTCAACAAGGCCGGGGACGTGGTGAACTGGTTCGACAAGGAGGATTTGGACCCCGCCTGCTACTCCGTGCACGACACCCTGGGGGAGATTGCGAAATGCCCCGAGGCCAACGCCATCGTGGAACAGATGATGGAGGCGGCCGCCGCCAGCCGGGGGGACGTGGCCGCCAGCGTAAAGGACAATCCGGCGCTGAAACGGATGATGGCCCGGATGACCCTGCAAAGCCTGCTCAAGCAGGCGGGGGACGCGGTGCCCGAGGGGGCCGTCAAGCAGCTCAACGCGGTGCTGCAGCAGTTTAAGAAGGTGTGAATGATGGTAAAAGCGGTACAGCAGTTTATGCTGGGCACGGTGATGAACACCGAGGAGCAGGCGGCGGACACCATGGCGAACATGAAAGCGGCGGGCTATGACGGCATTGAGCTGTGCGGCTTTATGCTCCACCCCAGCTCCCTCATGGTGCGGCTGATGACGAAGGCCGCGGGTATGCCGGTGGGCAGGGGCGGCAGGCTCCCCTGGCCCCGGCTGGTGAAGGACAGCGGTCTGAAGGTGGTCTCCCTCCACTGCGATCTGGGCAGCGTGGAGGGCAGCCCCGCCGCCGTGGCCGGAGAGGCCCTGAGCTTTGGCACGGACAAAATCGTCATCACCGGCATGTACCGCTTCCCCTATGGGGAGGCGGAGGCGGTGAAGGAGCTGGCGGCGCGGCTCAACCGGGCCGGGGCAGCGCTGAAGCAGGAGGGCGTGTCCCTGCTCTACCACAACCACAACTGCGAGTTCCTGCGCCTGGCCCCCGGGACGAGCGGGTATGACATCCTGCTGGCGGAGACCGACCCGGAGTATGTCAATTTCGAGTTCGACAGCTACTGGTGCGCCGACGCCGGGGCCGGCCCGCTGGGGGTGATGGACGCGTTGGGGAGCCGGATGAAGCTGTGGCACATCAACGACCGGGGGACGCGGCAGTCGGGGCCGTGCATGACCCCCATCCTGAAAAGCGACAGCATGGAGCTGGGTACGGGCTCCATGCCTCTGGACGCCCTGTGTGAAAAGGCCCGGGACGCCGGGGTGGAGGCGGTAATTCTGGAGAGCCACCGCAACTGGATTGACAAGAGCCCGGTGAAGAGCTTCCAGCTGAGCGCGAAGTATCTGAATGAAAAATTTTAGCAGCGTTCTCCGCCCCTGGCTGGGGCGGAGAACATAGATTTGACGAGGAGGAACGGCCATGTATGCGGAATTGAGAGACCGCTTTATCCAGGCGGACCGGCCCTTCGCGGAGGGCGCGGTGGACGTATTCCAGCAGCGCTTCACCGTGGGGGAGGTGAAAACCGCCAGCCTGGCCATCACGGCCCTGGGTGTGTACGAGGCGGAGCTGAACGGCAAAAAGGTGGGGGACATCCTGTTCGCCCCCGGCTACACCTACTACCACCGCCAGCTCCAGGCCCAGACCTACGGCGTGACGGAGCTGCTGGTTCCGGGGGAGAACGTCCTGCGGGTGTACCTGGGCCAGGGCTGGTACTGCGGACGCTACACCTTTGACAACAAGTGCCAGATCTACGGGGAGCACTCCGCCGTGTCCTGGGTGCTGACGGCGGACGGAGCGCCCGTCGCCCACAGCAGGGGGGACGTGTCCCTGATGGAAAGCCCTTACGAATATGCGGGGCTGTACGACGGCGAAATTTACCACGCCGGGCCGCTGAAGCCCGGCGGGATGAAGGCCGTGCCCTATGCGGGCAGGCTGCCGGAGGTCATTGAGGACGGCGTCCTCTACACCAAGGTACAGGAGGAGGTGCCGGTGAAGTCTGCGGTCAAACGGGGAGACGTGACCATCCTGGACTTCGGGCAGAACTTCGCCGGGTTCGTGGAAATCGACCCGGCGTACATGGAAGGGGACACCCTCAAGCTGCGCCACGGGGAGATTTTGAACGCCGACGGCAGCCTGTACACCACCAATCTCCGCAAGGCCAAGGCGGAGCTCGTTTACCACAGGGGAGACGAGGCCGTGAAATACCGCCCCAAATTCACCTTCATGGGCTTTCGCTACGCGGAGCTGTCCGGGGTGGAGTACGTTCCCGGCCTGCTCACCGCCTACGCCGTCCACAGCGAGATGGAGCGCACCGGCTTCTTTACCTGCGCAAACCAGAAGGTGGAGCAGCTCTACCGCAACCAGGTGTGGGGCCAGCGCAGCAACTATTTGGAGGTGCCCACCGACTGCCCCCAGCGGGACGAGCGGATGGGCTACACCGGGGACGGCCATGTGTTTGCCCGCACCGGGGCCTATAACTACGACACCGAGGCGTTTTTAGCCAAGTTCCTCAAGGATATCCGCTATACCCAGATGGACAATGCCGAGGGCTATGTGGCCCCGGTGGTGCCCGCCCGGGGGCCGGAGGGCATCGGCTTCATGTCCATGCTGGGCTGGGGGAACGCGGTGACCATCCTGCCCTGGATGATGTGGGAGCAGTTCGGCACGGACCGCTATTTGAAAGAGCAGTACGACAGCATGAAAGCCCATGTGGAGTGCGAGATCCGGCACATGGGCCCCGGCCCTATGGGCATGGGGCGGGACGGCCTGTGGGTTGGCCCCAGCCTGGGGGACTGGCTGGCCCCCGGCAAGGACACGGCCTATATGGCCATGCATAACGGCCCGGTGTCCAACGCCTTTATTGTCAATGACCTGCGTATCCTCTCCCAAACCGCCGGGATGCTGGGAAAGGGGGAGGACCAGGCCCGCTATGCCGCGCAGCTGAAAAAAACCACCGCCGCCTATCTGGACGCGTTCGTGGAACCGGACGGCGCCATGAAGGACGACTACCAGGGGGCCTATGTGATGGCCTTGGAAATGGTGATCCCGGCGGGGCCGCTGTGGGACGCCTGCTTTGCCAAGCTGGTGGAAAAGCTGCGCGCGGAGGGGATGCAGACCGGCTTCTTTGCCACCCAGCATCTGCTCCCCCTGCTGGCGGACCACGGGGAGCAAAAGCTGGCCTTCGGCCTGCTTTTGAACGAGGAATGCCCCGGCTGGCTCTATCAGGTGAACCGCGGGGCCACCACCACCTGGGAGCGCTGGGACGCCCTGCGGCCGGATGGGACGGTGAACGAGGAGAAAATGTCCGATGACAATATGGTGTCGTTCAACCACTACTCCTTCGGCAGCGTAGGGGAGTTCTACTACCGCTATATCCTGGGCATCCAGCCTTTGGAGCCGGGGTATGCCAAAATCGCCCTGCGGCCCTTTGTGGACGCCCGCCTGGGGTCGGCGGAGGGCTGCTACCGCAGCCGGGCCGGGGAGATCAAATCGGCGTGGCATGTGGATGGGGAAACTGTGACGGTGCGCGTTACTGTGCCCGCTCCCGCTGAGTTGATCCTGCCGGACGGGACGGCGCGAGAGTTGATGCCGGGGAGCTATGAATTTGAGAATATTCCGCTCGGAGGCGGCGGCTCCGGCCGCAGTCAGCGGTAATACGCTGATTCCTTTGAGTAGCTGCCCCCAAAAATCTTTCTTTTTGGAGAATGCTGTGATAAAATTATACCTATCTATCGACATCGGTGCGTCGTCGGGGCGGCACATTGTGGGCTGGCTTGAGGGCGGCGCAATTCAAACAAAAGAGGTCTACCGCTTCCCCAACGGGGTGGCGGAGCAGGATGGCCGCCTCACCTGGGACGTTGTGGAACTGATGTTTCACGTGAAACATGGCATCGACAAGGCGCTGGAGCAGTTCCCGGACATCGCCAGCTTTTCCATCGACACATGGGGATGCGATTACGTTCTGCTCAAAGGGGACCAGGAGGTCTGGCCCTGCCACGCCTACCGGGACAATCGGACGGAGACGGTGATCCCGGCTGTCCACGAGAAAGTCCCGTTTGCGGAGCTCTACGCCCACACCGGCTGCCAGTTCCAGCCCTTCAACACTATCTATCAGCTGTGCGACGATCTGGGGCGGGGCCGCTTGGAGGGCGTGACGGACTTCCTCATGGCGCCGGAGTACCTGCTGTGGAAACTCACGGGGGTGAAGGCCAAGGAGTACACCAACGCCACCACCACCGGGCTGGTGAACGCCCAAACCGGGGAATTTGATCTGGAGCTCACCGAAAAGCTGGGATTGCCCGCCCATTTGTTCCCCAGGCTGAGCCAGCCGGGGACGGCTGTGGGCGAATACAAGGGCATGAGGGCCGTGCTGTGCGCCACCCATGACACCGCCTCCGCTGTAGAGGGCATTCCCATGGACGGGGAACAGCTCTATATCTCCTCTGGGACGTGGTCGCTTCTAGGCGTGAAAACGCCCCGGCCCCGCACCGATGAAAAGAGCATGGCCGCCAACTACTCCAACGAGGGCGGGGTGGGCTACAACCGCTATCAGAAGAACATCATGGGCATGTGGATCGTGAACCGCCTCCGGGACGAGCTGTGCCCGGAGAAGCCCTTCCTGGAGATTGTGAGGGAGGCGGAGGCCAGCGCCTTTGACGGAACCGTGGACGCCAACGCACAAATCTTCCTGGCCCCGGAGAGTATGAAAGCGGCCTTTGACGCTTCGCTGGACAAAAAGACGGAGGCGGCGGGGGACTATTTCCGCTGTGCCTACCGCTCCCTGGCCCTGAGCTACCGGGATGCCATTCGGGAGTTGGAGGAAAACACAGGCCGTACTTACGACAAGCTCTACATCGTGGGCGGCGGGGCGAAAAACGGGTTCCTGAACCGCCTCACCGAGGAAGCCACGGGCAAAACCGTGATTGCCCTGCCCATCGAGGCCACGGCGCTGGGTAATCTGAAAATCCAAATGGCGGCTTCTTTTACTTGAAAGAAAAAGAAGCAAAAAGAACTTTAATCCGCCACAAAAGCATTGCTGGCCTTCACGGTTTTGCCCGGCAACGGAATGTGGAGAATACTACAACAGGAGGAACTCACGTGAGCTACGCAGAAGCAAAAGAGAAATACGCCGCTCTAGGCGTGGACGCGGACAGGGCGCTGGAGACGCTGAACACCATCCCCGTGTCCCTCCACTGCTGGCAGGGGGACGACGTGCGGGGGTTCGACACCGACCCCAGCGCCCCCCTCACCGGCGGCATTCAGACCACCGGCAACTACCTCGGCCGGGCCCGCACCCCCCAGGAGCTGATGGCCGATTTGGACATGGTGCTCAAGCTGTGCCCCGGCCTGAAAAAACTGAACCTCCACGCCAGCTACGCCATCTTCGGGCCCGGAGAGTGGGCCGGCCGGGACGCGCTGGAGCCCAAGCACTTCGCCCCCTGGGTGGAGTTCTGCAAGGCGCGGGGCCTGGGCTGCGACTTCAACCCCACCTTTTTCTCCCACCCCAAATGCGACCCGCTGACCCTGTCCTCCCCCAACGAGGAAACCCGCCGCTTCTGGATCGACCATGGGAAAGCCTGCATCCGCATCTCCCAGTACCTGGCGGAGCAGCTGGGCCAGCCCTGCGTGATGAACATCTGGACGGGGGACGGCTTCAAGGACATCCCCGGCGACCGCATGGAGCCCCGGGCACGTTACCGCCAATCCATCGACGAGATCCTGTCCGAGCCCTACGACTTCAAGCTGGTGAAGCCCTGCATTGAGAGCAAGGTATTTGGCATCGGGGTGGAGGCGTACACTGTGGGCAGCGCGGAGTTCGCCCTCTCCTACGCCGCCTTCAACCGGGACAAGTGCATCCCCCTGATGGACAACGGCCACTACCACCCCACCGAGGTGGTGAGCGATAAGATCCCGGCGCTGCTGGCCTTCTTCCCCGAGATCGCCCTCCACGTCACCCGGCCCATCCGCTGGGACAGCGACCATGTGGTGCTGTTCGACGACGAAACCCGCGAAATCTGCCGGGAGATTGTCCGCTGCGGCCCGGAGCGGGTGCACATCGCCCTGGACTACTTCGACGCCTCCATCAACCGCTTGGCGGCCTGGGCCACCGGCTTCCGAAACCTGCAAAAGGCCCTGCTGTTTGCCCTGCTCCAGCCGGTGGAAACGGAAAAAGCCCTTCAAGACGGCGGCAATTTTACCAAGCTCATGGTGCTCCAGGAGGAGCTGAAAACCGCCCCCTTCGGGGAAATCTGGGACGAATACTGCCGCCGGAGCGGCGTGCCGCTGGACGGCGCGTGGTTCCACCTGGTGGAACAATACGAGGCTGACGTGCTCAGCAAGAGAGGTTGATTGTGATGAAAAACATTTTGGAAGCGCCCTTTTTGGTGGAAATGGTGCGCACCTGCACCAACATGTACCAGCACGGCTGGGATGAGCGCAACGGCGGCAACATCAGCTGGCTGCTGGACGAGGCGGAGGTGGCGGAGTATCTGGACGTGAACGCGGTGCTCCGGGACATCCCCACCGGGTTTGAGGCCCCGGCGCTGGAGGGAAAGTATTTCCTGGTGACGGGCACGGGCAAGTATTTTAAGAACGTGCAGTACGACCCCGCCCACAACCTGGGGCTCATCCGCCTCAGTGAGGGGGGCAAGACCGCCCAGCTGCTGTGGGGCTTCACCGGCGGCGGCAAATTCACCTCCGAATTCCCCGCCCACATGATGAGCCACGCGGCGCGTCTGAGCGTGGACCCGGAAAATCGCATCGTCATGCACTGCCACCCCGCCAACCTGCTGGCCATGACCTATGTCCACGACCTGGACAGCCGCTCCTTTACCCGCACCCTGTGGCAGATGTGCAGCGAATGCGTGGTGGTGTTCCCGGAGGGGGTGAACGTGCTGCCCTGGATGCTGTGCGGCACCAACGAGATCGGGCAGGCCACGGCGGAGCAGATGGGCACCGCCCGGCTGGTGGTGTGGTCCCAGCACGGCATCTACGGCGCGGGGAAGGATCTGGACGAGACGTTTGGGCTGATTGAGACCGCTGAGAAGGCGGCGGAGATCTACATGAAGATCGCCCACCTGCCGCTGAAAAACACCATCACCGATGAGCAGCTCCATCTCATGGAGGAGCGCTTCGGCGTCAAGGCCAGGGAGGGTTTTCTGGATTGAATTTTGAACGCCCCTACCTAATCTGAACAAATTGCTGTCAGTTGTTCGGATCAGGTAGGGGCGTTTTTTGCCTGTAGTCCTTATTTTTCAGAAAATATAGACAGCATTTTGCTGCGAAGTTCAAATAGCAAGTGGTATTATGCTATCGCTTGTGCTATAATATGCTATTATATAGTCAGAGAAAATCAAATAAGGATATAGTTATGGACATTTCTGAAGTTATCAAAAATATACGTTTTGGACTTGCCTCAGGAAGGATTGGCCAGAGAATTACATATGTTTTTTCAGATATATAGATGGGGAAACCACAAATCGAAAGCGAATCAAATTGCAAGACACGCTTTGGGGGAACGGCGCAGAAAAATAATTTGAGTCAAACGTTGGTAAAGCCTTTAGCAGCAAATAACTGAATGGAGGGTGTCGCAATATGAAGGATGAGAAGCAAATTGAGCTGAGTTTTATTAAAAAACTTGAAGAGCTAAAATATGTATACCGGGAAGATATTAAAGATAAAGCCGCTTTGGAGGAAAATTTCAGAAAGCATTTTCAGGAACTTAATAGAGTTAGATTAAGTGATTCCGAATTTGCAAGATTAAAGGAAAATATCATTACGCCTGATGTGTTTTCTGCGGCAAAAATTTTAAGGGAAACAAACACATTTAAAAGGGATGATGATACGCCTTTGCAGTACACCCTTGTAAATACAAACGACTGGTGCAAAAACGAGTATGAAGTGATCAATCAGCTCCGTATTAACACAGAAAATAGTCACCATAGATATGATGTGATGATTCTTATCAATGGTATTCCCGTTGTGCAGATTGAATTGAAGTCGCTGCAAATTACGCCCAAAAGAGCAATTGAGCAGATTGTCGATTATAAAAATGATCCGGGGAATGGGTTTACAAATTCCCTGCTCTGTTTCATGCAGCTCTTTATTGTCAGCAATGAAAGCAATACCTACTATTTTGCCAATAACAATAACGAACATTTCGCGTTTGACGCTGATGAACAGTTTTTACCCGTATATCAATTTGCTGATAAGGATAATGAAAAGATTGCTCAGCTACACGATTTTTCTGAGGCAGTATTGCGCAAATGTGCGTTGGGGGAACTGATCAGCAAATATATGGTTCTGGTAGCAACTGAACGGAAAATGATGATTATGAGACCGTATCAAATTTATGCGGTTAAAGCCATTATGGACTGCATTGAGCAAAACCGAGGGAATGGATATATTTGGCATACGACAGGAAGCGGTAAAACGCTCACATCGTTTAAGGCATCCACTTTGCTAAAGGATAATCGCAATATAGCAAAATGCCTTTTTGTTGTGGACAGGAAGGATCTTGACCGGCAGACCAGAGAGGAATTTAATAAATTCCAGGAGGGATGCGTGGAAGAAAACACCAATACCGAAGCTCTGGTAAAAAGGCTTGTTTCGGAGGATTATCGGGATAAGGTCATTGTGACAACCATTCAAAAGTTAGGATTGGCGCTTGATGATGATAGCAGACAAAATAAGGAGAAAAAGAAAAAGGGCGAACTGACATACAAAGAGAGATTAGCGCCTTTGAAAGATAGTAGAATTGTGATTATCTTTGATGAATGCCATCGTTCGCAGTTTGGCGAGAATCATAAGGCAATTAAAAACTTTTTCCCCAAGGCCCAGCTGTTTGGGTTTACCGGCACGCCTATTTTTGAAGAAAACGCAACCTACAAGCGAATTGATGGAACCATTGGCTCTTATACCAAAACGAAAGATATTTTTGAAAAAGAGCTTCATTCCTATACAATTACCCATGCGATTGAGGACAGAAATGTTTTGCGGTTCCACATTGATTATTTAGGCGCACGTGATAATGAGCAAACCTCAAAATTAAATGAAACGCAGCGAAAAAAAGCGGCGATTCAACAGATTTTGACAAAGCATGATGCAGTGACAAACAACAGAAGATTTAATGCCATTTTAGCAGCTGCCTCCATCAATGAGGCGATTGAATATTACAATTTGTTCAAAGAAGCGCAGGAAAACTGTATAAAAACTGCCGGAAGTGAGTTTGCGCCATTAAATATTGCCTGCGTATTTTCTCCACCGGCGGAAGGCAATAAGGATATTCAGCAAATTCAGGAGGATCTTCCCCAGGAAAAAGAGGATAATAAAAAAGAACCTGATAAAAAGAAGCAAGCGTTGATGGGCATTATCAAAGAATATAACGAGAACTATGGAACCAGTCATGATATCAACAACTTTGATGGGTATTATCAGGATGTACAGCAAAGAATTAAAGACCAGAAGTATATGAATGCGGATTATCCGCATAAGAACAAAATCGACATTACCATTGTTGTGGAAATGCTGCTGACCGGGTTTGATTCCAAGTATTTGAACACTTTATATGTAGATAGGAAGTTAAAGCATCATGGGCTGATCCAGGCCTTTTCCAGAACCAACCGCGTTTTGAATGATACAAAGCCCTACGGCAATATTCTGGCGTTCAGAAACCGGCCAGATGACGTAGACAATGCGATTGCACTGTTTTCCGGCAAAGATAACAGCAACCGGGCCAAAGAAATCTGGCTTGTGGCCCCAGCGCCTAAGATTGTTGAGAAATTGGATCAGGCAGTCAAAGAACTGGAACGGTTTATGGAGTCCCAGGGCTTGGCGTGTAAGCCGGAGGCAGTAAGCAATCTGAAAGGCAATGCCGCAAGATGTGGATTCGTTCGTAAATTCAAGGAAGTGCAGCGCTTAAAAACGCAGTTGGAACAGTACACGGAAATTGACGAAAAAGATGCAAAAAAAATTGAGGAACTATTGCCGGAGGATACCTTGCGTGCGTTCCGTGGTGCTTATATTGATGTGGCACAAAGGATGAAGGCCGAACAAGGAAAAGATACGGAGCATAAAAATTCTGAGGTAGAGCAGCTCGATTTTGAGTTTGTTCTGTTTTCGTCTGTCCTTATTGACTACGACTATATCATGGCCTTAATTGCACGGTACACGCAAGCTCAGTCGGCGCCACAAAAGCAAAAGGTAACAAAAGAAGAGCTGATCGGTATGCTTTCCGCTGTTTCCAATTTCCTTGATGAGAAGGAAGATATCATTGAATATATCAACTTGCTTCAGGCCGGCGTAGCCCTGGACGAAAGACAAATCAAAGAGGGATATCAGAGATTCAGAAAACAGAAAAACAATCAGGAAATTCATGTCATTGCGGAAAAACACGGCATTGAGATTCAAAGCTTACAGGCATTTATTCAGGAAATCATCGACCGTATGGTTTTTGACGGAGAAAATCTCAGCGATCTTCTGGCGCCGCTGGATTTAAGCTGGAGAGAGAGGACGCAAAAAGAACTGGATCTGATGGACGACCTGATTCCGCTGTTAAAGAAACTGGCAGATGGTCGTGAAATTGTGGGGTTGAATGCGTATGAATAAAGGACTTGTGCCGAAATTAAGGTTTGCTGAATATATCGGGAACAAATTAAAAATGACGAGGTTAGGAAAACTATCTTCTGTCCTAAAGGAACGAGTTGGGGAAAATAAATACACTCTTATGAGTGTTACATCTGGGGTTGGTTTAATACCACAAGCTGAAAAGTTTGGGAGAGAAATAGCCGGGGATTCATATAAGAATTATATTGTGATAAAAAAATATGATTTTGCCTATAACAAAAGCGCGACAAAACGATTTCCGGAAGGCTATATTTCTATGTTGAGGGAATACGATACAGCAGCTGTTCCCAATAGTATTTTTACTTGCTTTAGGATTACTGATAGTGAATCATATCCTCTGTTTTTTGACTATCTTTTTCACAACAACTATCACGGGCATTGGCTGAAAAAATATATCGAGGTGGGGGCAAGGGCACATGGGGCTTTAAGTTTTGACACAAAACACTTATGGAGTATGCCCCTTGCGTTACCTGATTTCAAAGAGCAGCAAAAGATTGCGGATTGTTTATCTTCTATTGATGAGCTGATTGACGCAGAAAGCAGAAAACGGAAGGCATTAGAAAAATACAAAAAAGGCTTGATGCAAAAGCTGTTCCCTGCGGAGGGAAAAACTCTGCCTGAATGGAGATTTCCTGAGTTTCAAGGATGTGGGGAGTGGAAATCTCAAGCTATAGAACATGCCTGCCAAATGTTCAGTGGAGGAACGCCAGACACCTCAAAAAAGGAGTTTTATGGAGGCGCGATTCCTTTTATTAGATCGGCAGAGATAAATAAAGCTTCTACAGAACTTTTTATTACGGAAGAGGGATTCAAAAATTCTTCCGCTAAAATGGTAAAAAAGGGGGATGTCTTAATAGCCTTATATGGAGCAAACAGTGGAGAGGTGGCTTTGTCTAAAATTAATGGTGCGATAAATCAAGCAATTCTGTGTTTAAGGCATGAAACAAACAATGAATTTGTATACCACTATTTTACCCATATGAAAAACTGGATTATTTCAAAATATATTCAGGGTGGCCAGGGTAATCTTTCCGGTCAAATTATTAAATCCGTGAATTTTTATTTTCCAAAACCAGAAGAGCAACAAAAAATTGCTGACTGCTTGTCAGAGCTGGATACCCTGATCACAGAGCAAATAAATAAAATAGATCAGTTAAAAACACATAAAAAGGGATTGATGCAGGGATTGTTTCCTTCTCTTGAGGAGGCAGATGTATGAGTGGTACAAAACAATTTACAAATTTAAGAGGATTAGCACGCAATATTCGTAGTACCCTGGGTACTGAGGATACAGCAGATACTAAAAATTATTATCTCTTGTTTGCATATAATGGAACAGGAAAAACACGGCTTTCGGTTGAATTTAAGAATTTAGGTAAAAGAAAAATTCCTGGCAGTGAGGAGAAATCACGAGATACACTGTATTATAATGCCTATACCGAAGATCTTTTCTACTGGAATAATGATTTAGAAGGGGATACGGACAGACGCCTGCGTTTTAATACTAGTTCTCGCTTTTTTGACGGCTTGAGAGATCTGGAAATGGACACAAGAATACGGGGATTTTTGCAGCTTCACGCAGATTTTGACTTTACGATTTATTATGATGAAGGATATATCAGTTTTTCAAGAAAGGTGCAAACCAGAACGGGAGAGGAAACTGTTACCGGCATAAAAATTTCCCGGGGAGAGGAAAATCTATTAATTTGGTGCTTCTTTCTGGCTATTGTTCAACTGGTAAAAGACGAAGCTTTAACTTACGAATGGGTAAAGTATATTTATATTGACGATCCGATTTCATCCCTTGACGATAATAACGTTGTAGCGTTAGCATGTCAGCTTTCCGAGCTGCTGAAAGATTGTAGAATCAAAACTGTTATTTCCACGCATCACACACTGTTTTTTAATGTGATGTATAATGAATTACGAAAAGAAAAAACGGCGTGCCGGTTTTTGAGCGTTGATAAAGAAACAAAGAAGCACATAATCAAAAACACGGGAGACACCCCGTTCTTTCATCATGTTGCGCTGTTAAAGGAACTAAAAAAAGTGGCGGACAGCAGGACAATCTATACTTATCATTTTAATGTTTTGAGAAATATTCTTGAGAAAACGGCGGCATTTCACGGGTTCAAAGATTTTTCAGCCTGCATAAGGCAGAAAGATGATGATTTAGATGATGTGATCTTTGCACGAATGACAAACTTACTAAGTCATGGAAATCATTCGATATTTAATCCTGTCGAAATGGTTGAGGATAACAAGGAAATTTTCATCAGCATTCTAAACAGATTTTTAGAGAATTACAAGTTTAATGATGATCTGTTTACAGAAGGATAGGGGCAGCAAATTATGAATGATACACAACAAAAACAGTTGGGCTCAACATTATGGGCGATTGCTGATAAACTGCGCGGCGCAATGAACGCCGATGATTTTAGAGATTATATGCTATCTTTTCTCTTTTTACGTTACCTGTCTGATAATTATGAGGAAGCAGTAAAAAAGGAATTGGGCCGTGACTATCAAAGCAGCGAGCTTGAAATCAAAAATAACGAAAAGAATTTTTCGGCTTATATTGACGAGCTCAAGGCCACCATCATCAAATACAGCAGCGATCTTTCTCCCCAAAAATTAGGCTTGAAGGAAGATGAAAAAGACGAGGAGAAAATTAAAAAAGCAAGACAAGATTTTGTGGACAAGAATAATAAGATGCTCTACAGCGACAATGTAATCCCTCTTGCAGTCTGGTATATCCGAAATTTGGATCAAGTTGATACGCTTGAAAAACAAATGCGCCGTAAAATTCATTATGTGATAAAACCGGCATATTTGTGGAGTAATATATATGAATTAGCGCGGACACAGAATGATCAATTATTAAAAATTTTACAGAATGGGTTTAAATACATTGAGAATGAGTCGTTTGAAAGCAGATTTCGGGGGTTATTTTCAGAGGTAAACCTTGATTCCGATAAGCTTGGAAAAAATTATAGTGATCGAAATGACTTGCTGTGTTTGGTGATAACCGAAATCGCAAACGGACTTTCGGAATTCCCAAATGAAACAGATCTTCTGGGGGATGCCTATGAGTATTTGATCGGTCAGTTTGCTGCTGGCTCCGGTAAAAAAGCGGGCGAATTCTATACCCCGCAGCAGGTTTCAACCATCCTGTCCCGGATTGTTTCTCTTGACGGTCAAGATCCCAGCACTGGAAAAAAGAGCAAGCTGAGAAATGTACTTGATTTTGCCTGCGGCTCAGGTTCTCTGTTAATCAATGTGCGAAAACAATTTGGCGCAAAGGATACGGTTCGGATCTATGGGCAGGAAAAAAACATTACCACCTACAATCTTGCTCGTATGAATATGCTGCTTCATGGCTTGAAAGATACTGAATTTCAGATTTATCATGGTGATTCTCTGCTGAACGATTGGAATATTTTGAATGAAATGAATCCGGCAAAAAAAATGCAGTTTGAAGCAGTGGTGGCCAATCCGCCCTTCAGCTACAGATGGCAGCCCAAAGAAGAAATGGCCAAGGATTTTCGATTCAAAAACTATGGACTTGCGCCAAAGGCGGCGGCAGATTTCGCTTTTCTACTGCATGGATTCCACTTTTTAAGTGATGATGGAACAATGGCGATTATTTTGCCGCATGGAGTTCTGTTCCGCGGCGGCGCTGAGGAAAAGATCAGAAAAAAACTGCTTGAAGATGGAAATATTGATGCCATCATTGGTTTGCCGGCGAATTTATTTTTCTCCACAGGCATTCCAGTATGTATCTTAGTCCTAAAAAAATGCAAGAAGTACGATGATGTGCTGATTATCAATGCAAGTGAGTGCTTTGAAAAAGGAAAACGCCAAAATACACTGCTGCCAAAGCATATTGACAGGATCATTGAAACATACCAATACCGAAAAGAAGATGACAAAAAGTACTCCCGCCGAGTTTCTATGGAGGAAATCGAGAAAAATGGATATAATCTGAATATTTCTCGATATGTCAGTACTGCATTTGAAGAAGAAGCCGTTGATATTGATTCTGTGCGGCAGGAGCTTGAAAAAATTGAAGGAAGCATCCAAAAGGCAAAGGCACGCCACAATCAATTTTTGCAAGAACTTGGATTAGGGCCAATTCCATAATTTGAAATTCAATGTCTTTTTCCAAAACAAAGGGTGCTGTAAGGCTATTTTACAGCACCCTTTGTTTTTTGTGTATAAGAGAAGCTGTACCAATAGCCTCAGCACCCAGCTTTGCGGCCCAAATTGCCGCCGGCCGCGTTGAAAAATCTTGAAATACACCAAGTATTCCCGCGGTTTTTCGCCTTGCCAGCGGCAATTTTGGCTCGCAAATCTGAATACTTCGGCTATTGGTACAGCTTCTAATTTCCCCTAATCTAGCGCAGGCCCAGCAAAGCGTATGCCTTGCGCAGGCGGGGGAGGGCATAGGAGAAGAACCCGGCGTAGGCGTCACAGTAATAATTGCGCCCCAGTCCGTCCTCCCCGGCCAGCCGGTCCCGGCGGCAGCCGTTGCGGCACAGGGGATACCACCGGCAGCGCCCGCACTGCTCCGGGACGCGCTGGGAATCCCTTATAAACCCCAGCTCCTCCCTGGCCCGGTCCAGCTCCGTCCAGCTGTTTTGAAGGACATTCCCCAGCAAAAATTCGTCCAGGCCGTAGAAGTCGCAGGGATATACGCTTCCGTCCGCCTCCACCAGGTACTGCGGCCCGCAGCACCCCCGCATCGAGCACTGCTCCGGGGCGCGGCCGCCCAGCATCCACAGCAGGTTATCAAAATATCGGATGGAGTAATACCGCCCCTGCTCCAGCTCCCTGTACCACAGGTCAAACAGGGTGTTTAAAAATTCCCCATACTGGGCCGGGGAGAGGGAATACCCCTGCCCGCCCCGTTCCTCCCCCAGGGGGTCCAGGCACGGGATATACTGCTGGAAGCGAAAGCCGTCCCGGCACAGGGCCGCGAAAACGCTCCTGATATGCCTGGCCAGATAGCCCGTCACCACGGTGAGGACGTTATATTCCACACCGGCCCGCTCCAGCAGCCGCGCCGCCCGCACCACCCGGTCATAGGTGCCCTTGCCCGCGCCGTCCCGGCGGAAACGGTCATGGCACTCCCGGCTGCCGTCCAGGGACAGGCCCACCAGGAAACGGTGCGCCCGGAAAAAGCGGCACCATTCCTCGTCCAGCAGCGTTCCGTTGGTCTGGATGGCGTATTGGACCGCCAGCCCCGGCGGGGCCGCCTTGTGCACGCGGGAAACAAAGTCCCGGTAAAATTCCAGTCCCGCCAAGGTGGGCTCCCCGCCCTGGAATAAAAAGGAGACGGCGCCCTCCGCCGCGCCCATCGCCCCCTCGATCAGAGCGCTGCTCACCTGGGCGGGCATCCTCCCGTAATTCGGAACAGACCGGATGCTGGCCTCGTCGGCGTAAAAGCAGTAGGAGCAGCGCAGATTGCAGGCGCTGGAGGCGGGCTTCACCAAAATGCTCAGCGGCGGCATGATCGCCACCTCCCTCAGTCAGAATTTGGTCTCCCGGGCAGGGCCCACCGTTTTACCCAGATAGATCTCCGGGGACAGGACATAGGTATAGCCCAAATCGTCGCAGTCCCGGTTTCGGATCATCCGCATCAGGCGGGAGGCCACCTCCTGCCCGATGCGGTAGCCCTGATGGACGGAGCAGGTGACGCCCTGCTCCTCCCAGTCGTCGTTGGAGTAGTCAAAGCACACCAGGGAGCAGTCCTGGGGCACCCGCCGCCCCTGCTTCTCCAGCACCTGCCGCACCAGCTGGCAAATCATATAATTACAGCACACCACCGCCGTGCAGTGGGGCAGGCGCTTTAAGAAGTGGTCGATGGAACGGGCAAACCGGGCGTCGTGGGCTTCGTCGGATACGCACCATTTGATATAGTCGTCCTGGTACTCCACCCCGTTTTTTTGCAGGGCGGCCGCCATCCCCTGGAATTTCTCAATGCTCTGATAATTGTCGGAGACAAATACCCCGGCGATGTTCCGGTGGCCCTCCCGAATAAGCAGGCTGATCAGCTCCTCGGCGCAGCGCAGGTCGTTGACCACCACCCGGGGGCATTTCAGGTTTTTGTAGTAGTTGTTGTAAAAAATAACGGGGATGCGCTTTTGGTAGATCCGCCGGTAGCAGTCCAGGTTGGGATTCAGCAGGCTGGCCTTTACCCCGTCCACGATAAAGCCCTGAAAGCCCTGGTCCATCACCGCGTTGAGGCACCGGCGCTCATTGGCGAACTTGTTGTCCGTGAGGAAGGTGCGCAGGTCCACTTGGTCGGGGGGAAGAATGCTGCGGATGCCGTCCATGAGACTGGAGTTGGCGTTGCTGTCCTGTCCCTGGAGGATGAGACCGATCTTGGTTCTGCCGCCGCTGCCCCCCAGCTCCCAGGACAGGGCCGCCTCTTTTTCGATATAGGTACCGCTCCCCCGCACCCGGCGGAGGAGGCCCTCCTGCTCCAACCGGGCCAGGGCCCGGCGCACCGTCTCCCGGCTGATGGACAGCTTCCGGCTCAGGGCGTTTTCGGAAGGGATTTTTGAACTGCTGGAAAATTTGTTTTCCTCAATATAGGCCCGCACCCAAAGATATGCCATCTCGGATTTTCGGTCCATGCCGCCCATTGCCGTCCCTCCCCCGGTATAAGCGCAAGGGCGGCAAAGCGCCGCCCTCGTGCCGTCAGGTCTAGGCCCGTTTGCAAATTGCCAACATGCCCAAACGACAGGCCTTTTTCCGCCATATGTGGCTGCTTTGGCTTGAAATACACAAAGCATTTCCGCGTCAAACCGCCTTGTCTGGCGAAAAAATCCCTCGCCGCCGGGCACATCGTCAATGTTCAAACGGCGCCTAATCCGTAATGACGGGCCGCGTCCCCTCCGCCTGCTGGATCCAGTCCAGCAGACGCTCCCGCAGCTCTGCCTTCACCTGGGCATAGGCGGGGTCGGCCGCCACATTGTTCAGCTGGTGGGGATCTCGCCCCATGTCGTACAGGAAGTCGTCGGCGTACACATCCGCCGATGCCGCCTCGCCGCCGTTGACCCCCGGCGCGTAGACGGAATACAGGTAGTCCGCCGTGCGCAGGCAGCGCCCCACCCGGCTCTCCGAGATCTGGGCAAAGGCCTCGTTGGGTCTATTATCGTCCTTTTTCTCCACCACGTCAAGGAGATTTTCCCCGATCATGGCGCCGCCCACGTCCACCCCGGCCAGGGCCAGGATGGTTTTAGGCAGGCTGGCGGTGCTGACCACATCCTCCACCGCCACGCCGCCCCGGAACGGACCGCCCGCGATCACCAGGGGCACATGGAGGGCCGCGTCATGGCAGGAGCGCTTATAGTCGTCGTAGCCGTTGAGGTGGCCGTCACGGTTGCGGGTCATGAAGTGGGAGCCGTGGTCGGACGCGAAGATGATGACCGTATTGTCATACAGCCCCTCGTCCTTCAGCCGCTGTACCAGCCGGCCCAGGTTCTCGTCCAGGCTGGCGCACTGGCCCAGATAGTCAGGGTACTCCTCCGCCGCGTTGCCGCCCAGGGCCTTCAGATCCTCCGGCAGCACGAAATTTTTAAACCGCTCCTTGGAGCCGTCGGGGCCCTCGTAATGCTTTCGGTCGTTCTGGTGGTGGGGCTCAATCTGGGAGATGGTCATGAAGAAGGGCTTCTTTTTGTCGTAGGTCTCGAAGAATCCCAGGGCCAGGTCGTTGATGCAGTCCGCCCGGTAGCCTTGGAAGTCCACCCGGTTGTTATTCTCGTCAAACACGAAGCCGTCGTAGCCGTGGGAGGTGAACTCCAGCACGTCCGCCGCCCGCCAGTAGCCGGTGTAGCCACCCCGCAGCTCCTTGGGGATGGCGGTGACGGTGTGGTCGATGACGGGCGGTTTTTCCAGCTCGCCGTCGCTGGCCAGGTGCCACTTGCCGATATAAGCGGTCTCATAGCCCGCCTCCTCGATATAGCTGCCCAGGGTCTTGATATGGGCGGGGAGCATGAGGTTGTTGCGGAAGCAGCCCGTCTCGGTGGGCCATTTGCCGGTCTGGAACAGGGCGCGGCAGGGGCCGCACACCGGCTGGGGGGAGAAGGCGTTGTCAAATTTGACGCCCTCCCGGGCCAGCTGGTCCAGATTGGGGGTGATATCCAGGGGCTGGCCGAAGCAGCCGCAGGTATCCCAGCGCTGCTGGTCGGTAAAGTAAAAGATGATGTTATTGGGCATAAATCAGTGTTCCTTTCCGGCGGTCTGGGCCGCCTGGCGCTCTTTTAGCTTGCCGCGTACGATGGCGCCCACCGCCACGACGATCAGGACCAGGAAAATGATGCAGTAAATGCTGCTGAAGAAGATGGAGGGGCTGCCGTCGGAGATGAGCAGGGCCCGGCGGAAATTGGTCTCCGTCATGTTGCCCAGCACCATGCCCAGCAGGATGGGGACGGCAGGCATGTCCAGCTTGCGCAGCACCCAGGCGATGACGGCAAATACCAGCGCCACCGACACGTCGAAATAGTTCTTGTTCACGGAATAGGCCCCGGCAAAGCAGAAAATCACGATGATGGGGGTGAGGATTTCCTGGGGGATGGACACCACCTTGGCAAACAGCTTGGTGAGGAACTTGCCCTGGAGCAGCATGAACAGGTTCACCAGGATCAGCCCCAGCATGATGGCGTACATGATGTCCCCATCGCTGGTGAACAGGCTCAGCCCGGGGTTCAGGCCGTTGATCATCAGGGCGGACAGCATGATGGCCACCGTGCCGTCCCCCGGAATGCCCAGGGTGAGCAGGGGAATGAGGGTGGCGCCCGTAACGGCGTTGTTGGCGGATTCGGCGGCGGCGATGCCCTCCACGGAGCCGTGGCCGAACTCCTCCGGGTGCTTGGACATGTTCTTGGCCGTGTTATAGCTGAACCAGGATGCCTCGGAGGCCCCGGTGCCGGGGATAATGCCCACCAGGGAGCCGATCAGGGAGGACAGCAGCACCGGGCGCGCCATGCGCTTATACTCCTCTTTGGTGATCACGCCGTTGTCCTCCATCTTCTTTGCGTCCAGATGGAGGGCGTCCGGCTTCAGCTCCGCCTTGGCCAGGATCTCCACCAGGGCGAACAGGCCGATGAGGCACACCGCCAGATCCAGCCCCATATACAGCCGGCCAACCCCGAAGGTGAGCCGGTCGTAGCCGGTCATGGGGTCGGTGCCCACGCAGGAGAGCAAAAGGCCGATACAGGCGGAGATAATCCCCTTGATCATGCTCTTGCCGGACACGCCGGCGATGATGGTAAGCCCGAACAGGCACACCATAAAATACTCCGCGGTGCCCAGCTGGGCGGCCACCCTTGCCACCTGGGGGCCCAGGAACAGCAGCATCAGGGCGGAGAAGATCCCGCCGAAGGTGGAGGCGTACAGGGCGATCTTCAGCGCGGCCTTAGTGCGCCCCTGCTTGCTCAGGGGGTGGCCGTCCATCATGGTGGCGGCGGCATGGGGCGTGCCGGGGGTGTTGATGAGAATGGCGGAAACGCTGCCGCCGTAGCCTCCGGCGCAGTAGATGCCCAGCAGGAACATCATGCCGGGGATGGCGGTCATCTGATAGGTGAAGGGCAAGAACAGGATGACGCACAGGATCACCGTCAGTCCGGGGATGGCGGCGAACACCGAGCCGATAAACACGCCGATATTGATCCAGAAAATATTTTCCAGCGTAAACAGCAGTCCGCTGGCCGGGCCGATAAACTCCAGCATCGTATGTCCCCTCCTCTCAGAAGCTCACACCCAGGCCGAAGCGGAAGGCGCACCAGATGCCCACCGCCAGCGCCAGGGTGATGATGTAATAACTCCGCTTTCTGCACCGAAAGAATGCCAGGAACCCCAGGGCACAGAACACCGCCCCGATGACGAAAAGCCCGGTATACTTGCTCAGCAGATAGGTCACCAGCAGGATGCCCAGAATCACCAGGGCCTTGACCTCCACAAGGAGGTTGACGGTTTTCCATGTAATAGGCTGCTTCCGGGCCAGTTTGAACAGCTCCTTGCCGATAAGGGCGGCGCAGCAGGCCAGCATGACCGTCATCAGCAGGGTGGGGAAAGCCCGTCCGTCCACCACGTCTCCCCCGGTGGCGGTGACCTGGCTGGGCATAGCCAGCAGCATGGCGATTCCCACCAGGGCGAACACGATCCCCGCGGTCAAATCAGACGGGAAGCGGAATTCCCGCCTCTTCAGCGCCTCGCCCCAGGCGTCCAGGCGGGCGTCCACACGGTCTATCATCTGCTTCAACAGGATCTCCCTCCGTTTCATTCATTATGAAAAATCTGGGGGAATGGGAGACAGCCCCCATTCCCCCAGGCAGTTTGAAAGGGATCAGCCGGCAACGATATCTTTGTACTCGTTGACGATGTTTTTCACGTTCTCGATGTGGTCCTCCACGTCCGCCTGGCTCATGATGTCCACTTCCAGCAGCATGGTGTCCTGGAGCCACTCGGCCACTTCCTTGTCGGCCAGAATCTTACCATACAGATCCTTCAGTGCGGAGACCTTGTCCGCGTCGGTGCCGGCGCGGGCCATGATGAAGCAGCGGTTGCGGAAGAAGGGATAGCCATGCTTGCCCACGCCCTCAACCCCGGCGAAGGGACCGGCGGCGATGTCGTCCTGATCAAAGGCGCACACGATGGTCACGCCGTCCTGCTGGAAGGTCTCCAGGATCTGGGACTGGTGGGAGACGGCAAAGCTGGTCTCGCCCTTGGCGACGGCCTGGGCGGCCTCGGCGGCGGACTGGTAGGGGGTGAGCTTCAGCTTATCGCCTGCGCCCATGGAGCCAAACAGAGCGGCGGCCAGGAACGCCTCGGAGCCCATGGCGCCGTTGACGGCCACGCTGATCTCATTGCCGCCTTCCACGTAGGCCTTCAGGTCGTCCACGCTCTTGATGCCCAGCTTGGCGTCGGCGGACAGGACGAACACGGAGGAGTACAGGTTCTCCACAAATACAAAGTCCTCATAACCGAATTGCAGCTTGTCGGGGTCCAGGGTGGCGGTAATGGACAGCAGGCCCTCGCCCGCAAAGACCAGCTCGGTGTCGTTGGCCTTGGTGT
>CAPOAR010000027.1:0-33445 GCA_948670295.1 uncultured Oscillospiraceae bacterium
CAGGATATATGCTATATCAGGCAAAAAGAGCACATATAAGTTTTTGGGTAAAAATAATAATGATTTGTGGCATATCGGGATGTTTATGTAGCTTGATTGATAAGCTGTTTTGGGGTGGAAGTTTAGATTTTTTGCAGATACCTACCCTTTTTATTTTTGATTTGAAAGACTGCTATCTTACAGTTGCAGAAGTTATATTTGTTGCTATTGGAATTTTGAATAGCAAAGAAATATCGGTTAAAGAGTATTTACATTTTTGTTGTAACAAATTTAGCTTGTAAACTTCTGGTTTATTATTTCTTATACATCGGGTCAACTTGCCCCGAACTTTTACAACTAAATACCCGCCGCTCACACAGCGGCACACCGAGCAGGAAATCTGAAAAAGGTCTCCTGCTTTTTTTCTGCCCAAAATGAGGTGGTAAAACGCCACCCCATCCACCAAGCATAGAAAGGAGGGACACGAAATGCCCTGTCCACACAATGAAATCACGATTATATCTCCTTCCTGGCCTATGTGACCACCGGCCGGTTCGACCTGGTGAAGCTCTACCCCGAGGGCCAGCCCGGCGCCCGGTTCTGTCCCCGGGGCGGGGGGTGGCTGTACTGGTACTGCAACCGCCACGGGCTGTTCCGGGAAAAGCTGTAGCCCCCGGCTTGCTCCCTGCCGGGGCATATGGTATACTGGCCTCATCTAAGTTGGGCGAGGTGGAGCGGCTGCAATGGGGACCGCCCGGCCCATAGACGGAGGAGGTCATTTATGAAAATCGGATTCATCGGACTTGGCATCATGGGCAGGCCCATGGCGAAAAACCTGCTCAAGGGCGGTTACCGGGACCTGCTGGTGTGCAGCCGCACCCGGGAGCGCGTAGACGAGCTGGTGCGCTGCGGTGCGCAGGCGGCCTGCTATGAGACTGTGGGCCGGGAGTGCGGCGTGGTGTTCACCATGCTGCCCAACTCCCCCCAGGTGAAGGAGGTCATGCTGGGGGCGGGGGGCGTGGCCTCCTTCATGCGGCCGGGCAGCGTATTCATCGATATGAGCTCCATCGACCCCACCGCCTCCCGGGAGATTGCCGCGCAGCTGGCCCAAAGGGGCGTCGGGATGCTGGACGCCCCCGTGTCCGGCGGCGAGCCCAAGGCCATAGACGGCACCCTGTCCTTCATGGTGGGCGGGCCGCAGGAGTTGTTTGAGCGGTTCAAGCCGGTTTTGGAGACCATGGGGTCCTCTGTGATACGCTGCGGGGAGGTGGGCGCAGGCAACACCGCCAAGCTGGCCAACCAGATCATCGTGGCCTGCAATATCCAGGCCCTGGCGGAGGCCCTCACCCTGGCCCGCAGGGCGGGCGTCGATCCCGGGCTGGTGCTCCGCGCCGTCCGGGGTGGGCTGGCGGGTTCGGCGGTTCTGGACGCCAAGGGCCCCATGATGCTGGCGGGGGACGACAGGCCCGGCTTCAAGATCGACCTGCACATCAAGGATCTGGCCAACGCGCTGGACTGCGCCCACAGCGTCGGCGCGCCGGTCCCCATGACGGCGCAGGTCCTGGAGCTGTTCCAATGGATGCGCCAGCACGGGGAAGGGGAGAAGGACCACAGCGCCCTTGTCCATTACTATGAATTCCTGAGCGGCGGCAGCCTGACGGACGCGCAGCAGGACTGAGAAGCTGTACCAATAGCCGAAGTATGCAGGCTTGCAAGGAAAAATTGCCGCCGGCAAGGCAAAAAATCGCAGGAATACTTTGTGTATTTCAAGATTTTTTAACGCAGCTGGCGGCAATTTGGGCCGCAAGGCTGCGTGCTGGGGTCTATTGGTTCAGCTTCTGAGCACGCCCCATGCCGCAGCAGCACCAAGCCATGAAAAAAGGCCGGCCCGGATTGTCCCGGGCCGGCCTTTTTATTTGGACGCTTGCCCCCGCCTCAGCGGAAGTACAGCGCGCCGGATTCGAAAATGGGCTGGAGCTTGTCGCCGGGGATGTTCTTGGCCACAAACTCGCCCCGCCGCTCGGAATGGCCCATCTTGCCGAACACCCGGCCGTCGGGGGAGAAGAGCCCCTCCACGGCGCACATTGAGCCGTTGGGGTTCACCGCGATGTCCATGGACGGCACGCCCTGGCTGTCCACGTACTGGGTGGCGATCTGGCCGTTGGCGGCCAGGCTGTCCAGCACGCCCTGGGGGGCCACAAACCGGCCCTCGCCATTGGAGACGGGGATGGTGTGGAGCTCGCCCACGTGGCTGAGCAGCATCCAGGGGGACTTCACCGACGCCACCCTGGTGGTGACGTACCGGCTCTGGTGCCGCCCGATGAGGTTGTAGGTCAGGGTGGGGCTGTCCTGCGCGGCGGGGCGTATCTCACCATAAGACACCAGGCCCAGCTTCAGCAGCGCCTGGAAGCCGTTGCAGATGCCCAGCATCAGCCCGTCCCGGCGCTTCAGCAGGTCATGGACCGCGTCGGTGAGCCGGGGGTTGCGGAACAGAGACATGATGAGCTTGGCGGAGCCCTCCGGCTCGTCGCCGCCGGAGAAGCCGCCGGGGAGGAACACGATCTGGGCGTTTTTGATGGCCCGCTCCAGCTCCAGGGCGGAATCCGCCAGGGCCTGGGGGGTGAGGTTGCGGATCACCACCGTCTCCGCGTCCATCCCGGCCCGGAGGCAGGCCCGCACGCTGTCATACTCGCAGTTGGTGCCGGGGAACACGGGGATGACCACCCGGGGCCGGGCGATCTCGCCGTCGAACACGGCGGGGGAGCGGCGGTCCCAGGTGACGGCCTCCACCGTTTCGGACGTGCCCGCGCGGGTGGGGTAGACCTCCTCCAAAACGGCCTCATTGAGCTTGAGCAGCTCGCCGATGGGGGCGGAGTCGTCCCCGATGGCAACGGAGGGCTCCGGGATGGTGCGGCCGATCTTGGCCCACAGCCCGTCCGGGTGGCAGTTCCCCAAATCCTCCGCCAGTTCCGCCACAATGGCCCCCGGGCGGGGGACATACCACGCCGCGCCGCCCTTGTCCAGGGACTGGAAGCCCACGCGGTTGCCGAAGGACATTTTCATCACGGCCTCGGCCATACCATTCTCCACCGCGTAAGCCGCCTTTACCTTCCCCGCCTTTGCCAGGGCGTGCAGCTGCGCCCACGCCGCCTTCCGTTTTTCCGGGCTTCCGTCCAGCCCGTCCTCCTGGAACAGGTAGACCGGGTGCCCCGCCTCCTTGAACTCGGGGGAGAGCACGTCCCCGGCCTTCACCGGGGCGATGGCGAAGGAGATGAGGGTAGGGGGCACGTCCAGGTCCAGGAAGGAGCCGGACATGGAATCCTTGCCGCCGATGGCGGCGGCCCCGTAGTCCAGCTGGGCGTCCAGCGCCCCCAGCAGGGCGGAGAAGGGCTTGCCCCAGCGCTCCGGCTCGTCCCGCAGCTTCTCGAAAAACTCCTGCAAGGTGAGGTAGGCGTCTTTATAGTCCGCACCCGCCGCCGCCAGCTTGGCAATGGAGGTGGTTACCGCGTCATAGGCGCCCTGATAGGGGTTGGCGCTCAGCGCCTCCGGGTCGCAGCCCCAGGCCATGACGCTGGCCTGATCCGTCTCCTCCCCCGGCATGGTGGGCAGCAGGGCCGCCATGGCCTGGGCGGGGGTGGCCTGGTATTTGCCGCCGAAGGGCATGAGGACAGACCCCGCGCCGATGGAGCCGTCAAACCGCTCCACCAGCCCCCGGCGGGAGGCGCATTTCAAACTGGCCGCCATCTCCCGCAGGTTGGAAAAATCGTGCCCGACCACAGAGTAATTTCGCTCCGGCACAGACACCTTGGCCCGCTTCACCGCGCCGTTGGTGTTCAAAAACTCCCGGGAGAGGTCGGCAATGGTCTGGCCCTTCCAGGTCATCACCATCCGGGGGCTCTCCGTCACCACGGCGACACGGTATGCCTCCAGGTTCTCCGCCTGGGCCATGGCGATGAACGGCTCCTCGTCCTCGGGGGACACCACCACCGCCATGCGCTCCTGGCTCTCGGAGATGGCAAGCTCGGTGCCGTCCAGCCCATCATACTTTTTGCGCACCGCGTCCAGGTCGATTTCCAGCCCGTCGGCCAGCTCGCCGATGGCCACCGACACGCCCCCCGCGCCGAAGTCGTTGCAGCGCTTAATCATCCGGGTGACGTTCTCGTCCCGGAACAGCCGCTGGAGCTTGCGCTCCTCGGGGGCGTTGCCCTTCTGCACCTCGCTGGCCATGGTGGCCAGCGACTTCTGGTTATGGCTCTTGGAGGAGCCGGTGGCCCCGCCGATGCCGTCCCGGCCGGTGCGGCCCCCCAGCAGAATCACCACGTCCCCGGGGGCGGGGCGCTCCCGGCGCACGTGGCTGGCGGGGGCGGCGGCCACCACCGCGCCGCACTCCAGGCGCTTGGCGATATAGCCGGGGTGGTAGAGCTCGGCCACGTGCCCCGTGGCCAGGCCGATCTGGTTGCCGTAGGAGGAATAGCCCGCCGCGGCGGTCTGGGCGATCTTGCGCTGGGGCAGCTTGCCCTCCAGGGTATCGCCCAGGGGGACGGTGGGGTCGCCGCCCCCCGTCACCCGCATGGCCTGGTGGACGTAGGCCCGGCCGGACAGGGGGTCGCGGATACAGCCGCCGATGCAGGTGGCCGCGCCGCCGAAGGGCTCGATCTCGGTGGGGTGGTTATGGGTCTCGTTCTTGAACATGAGCAGCCAGTCCTGCTCCTCCCCGTCCACCACGGCGGGGACGTGGATGGAGCAGGCGTTGATCTCCTCGCTCTCGTCCAGCTCGGGCAGCTCCCCCCGCTTTTTGAGGAGCTTTGTGCCGATGGTGGCGATATCCATCAGGGTCTGGGGGCGCTTTTTGGCCTTCTCCTCCCCGTAGACCTCCTCCCGGGCGGCGAGATAGCGCCCATAGGCCCCCCGCACCCGTTCGTCCCCGATGTCCACCCCCTCCAGATGGGTGGAGAAGGTGGTGTGGCGGCAGTGGTCGGACCAGTAGGTGTCCACCACCCGCACCTCGGTGATGGTGGGGTCCCGCCGCTCCCAGTCCCGGAAGTAGTTTTGCAGGAATTTCAGGTCGTCCAGGTCCATAGCCAGCCCCAGCCTGTCCAGCTCTCCCTTCAGTCCCGCCCCGTCCAGGGCGGTGAAGCCGTCCAGCACGGCCACCCGGTCCGGGGCGCCGTAGGCGCGGGCCAGGGTGTCCGGCTTGTCCAGGGCCGCTTCCCGGCACTCCACGGGGTTGATGAGGTAGCCCCGGATCTTGTCCAGCTCGGGGACGGACAGCACCCCCTCCAGCACATATACCTTGGCGTAGGCCACCAGGGGCCGCTCCCCGCCGGTCATCAGCTGCACGCACTGCCCGGCGGAGTCCGAGCGCTGGTCAAACTGCCCCGGCAGGGCCTCCACCGCCAGAATGCTGTGGCTCCCGGCAGGGCGGGGGAAGTCCTCGTCGTACACCGCGTCCACCTGGGGCTCGGAAAACACCGTCTCCCGGGCCTGGGCGTAGACGGCCGGGTCCACCCCCTCCATATCGTAGCGGTTAAAAATGGTCAGGCCGTCCAGCCCCCCGATTCCCAGCTGCTCCCGCAGGTCCCGGCACAGCCCCTGGGCCTCCACGTCAAAGCCCGGGCGCTTGCGCACATAACAGCGAAATACTTGGCTTTTGCTCTCATCCATGGTCCATTCTCCTTGCGCTCACTTATTTAGAAGCTGTACGAACAGCCGAAGTATTCAGATTGGCGAGCCAAAATTGCCGGCGGCAAGGCGAAAAATCGCGGGAATACTTTGTGTATTTCAAGATTTTTCAACGCGGCCGGCGGCAATTTGGGCCGTAAAGCTGGGTGCTGAGGCTATTGGAACAGCTTCTTAGAAACCGCCGTGGTGGTCCACTCCTCCATGCGGTAAAAGGGATTGCCTCTGGTGGGCTGGAGGTTGGAGGCCATCCCCCACCGCACCAGCAAAGAGCCCCGCTGGAAGCACACCGGGGCGATTGGAACCTCCTTGGCAAACCGGGCCCACAGCTCTTCGGCCGCCTGGGCCCTGCCGTCCCCCCGGGCGGCACGCCAGGCGTCCAGCGCCTGGCCCAGCTCCCAGCTCTCGTGCCCGCCGTAGTTCAGCGCCCCGGAGAGCAGGGGGGAGGGGTCGAAGTCCCCGGTGAGGGACACCTCGCCCAAATACAAGTCAAACCGACCCGCCGCCAGCGCGGCGGCGTAGCCCTCCCAGGGAAGGGTGTTCACCGTCACGCTCACCCCCAGCGACCTCAGCGCCCCGGCCACAGCGTCCGCCGCCCCCTGGCGGCACTCGTTGTCGCTGTTCACCAGCAGCGTCAGCGACAGCGCCTCCCTGCGGCGGTAGAGCAGGCCGTCCTCCTCGCTGCGCCCATACCCCGCCTCGGCCAGCAGGGCGGCGGCCTGCTCCATATCAAAGTCCAGCAGGGCGGCCATCTCCCCGGCGTACTCCCCGTGGAGGGGGGATATGGGCAGGCAGGCCGGGTCGGCGTGGCCGGACAGCAGGGTTTGGACGATCCCCGCCCGGTCCACCGCCCTGGAGACCGCCCGGCGCACCAGCGCCGACTGGCACGGCCCGCCGGAGCAGCGCATACCCACATACAGCAGGGTCGTGGTGGGGTAATCGCAGGTCTCATAGCTGCTGGAATACCCCAGGGCGTAAGGGGAGGCGAACCGGGTGGTGACGGCGGTAACCGCCCCGCTGTCGAAGGCGGCGACGCGCTCGTCCGCGCCGGACACCGGCGTGAGGGGGATGACGGCATAGGGCAGGGCCGCCGCCCCGCTGTGGCGGGGATTTGCCTGGAGGTACAGCCGCTCCCCCGCGGCCTCGTATTGATAATAGCCGGTGCCCAGGGGCGGCCCCTCCTCCTGCTCCAGCACGATGGGCACGTCCAGCAGGGCGGGCAGGCTGCCGTTCGGGGCGGCCAGCGAAATGACCAGGGTGGCGTCGTCCGCCGCCCATGCCCCGGCCACGCCGGCCAGCCGGGGGGCGTAGGGCCCCGCCGCCCGGGCGGCGTTGAGGGACGCGGCGGCGTGGTGGGCGGTGAGGGGGGTGCCGTCGGAGAACACCGCGCCGCTTTTTAATGTAACGGCCCAGCTCAGCCCGTCCTCCGCCGGCGCGGCGGAGGCGGCCAGCACGGGATGGGCGGTAAACTGGTTGTCCAGCTCATACAGCCCCTGGTACACCAGCCCCGTCAGCTCCTGGTTCACCTGGCTGGTACCGGCGAGGGGGTGGCGGGAGGCGGCGGGGTCGTACCCCAGGCTGAAGCGCACCGCCTCCGGCGCCGCAGAGGGGGAGGGGGTGGGCTCCTCCGATGGGGAGGGCAGGGGGGAGGGCTCTGCGCAGCCCGCCAGCGAAAGGGCCAGCCACGCCGCCAGCAGCAGGGGGAGGAGCCGCCTCATTTGAGCTGGATGGCGGCGGCCATGGAGCCCCGGCTGGTGCCCAGCCGCCGGTGGCTCCAGAACATCTCGGGGTGGCAGGCGGTGCACAGGGAGCTGACGGCGATGTGGTCTGCCGCCAGCCCCGCCTGCCCCAGGCGCATGGCGTTGATGCCCTTCAGATCCACGGAGAACTTGCCGTTGGCCTTGATCTTGATGTGCTGGAGCACTGCGGTGGACAAAGCGGCGGTCATGGCGTTGGGCACGTCCTCGTGGGTCTCAAAGCAGTCCGGGCCGATGCCCGGACCGATGGCGGCCAGGATATCCCCGGGGCGGCAGCCGTACACGTCCCGCATCCGCTCCACCGCCTGGGAGGCGATGCCGGCGGCGGTGCCCCGCCAGCCCGCGTGGACGGCGGCGATCACCCGCCGCACCGGGTCGTAGAACAGGATGGGGATGCAGTCGGCGGTGTACACCAGCAGCGTCACCCCCGGCAGGTCGGTCATCAGCCCGTCCGCCTCGTAGCTCACCTTGCCGTACAGGTCGTCCTTTACGTCGGCGGTGGTCACGGTGCGCACCACGCCGCCGTGGACCTGGTTGCTGCTGGCGGTCCTGGTCCCGTCCGCCCCAATGGCGGCCAGGAAGCGGCGGTAATTCTCCTTTACGTGGTCGGGGTTGTCCCCCCGGCTCAAGCCCAGGTTGAGGGACTCCCACATCCCCTCCGACACGCCGCCCAGCCGGGTGGAAAAGCCGTGGGCCGCGCCGCCGGCGGCGTCTATGCCGTCCGCGGCCAGGAAGGTTACGCCGTTATGGGTGCGTTGCGTCATTTCCATTTGCATACTCCTCTCGCAGCAGGCCATACCAATAAATGTCCTTCCACGCGCCGTCCCGGCCCTGGGCGTGGCGGCGCTGCACCCCCTCCCGGACCATGCCCAGCCGCTCCAGCAGCGGCCCGGCCCGGCGGATATCCTCCGTCTGGGCGATCACCTTATGGGCGTTCAGCGCCGAAAAGGCGTGGGCCAGCACAGCGCGGCTGGCCTCCCCGGCCAGCCCTTTCCCCCAGCAGTCCCGGCGCAGCACCCAGCCCAGCTCGTAGATGCCCGGGGCGTCCACCTGGTTAAACAGCAGCCAGCCCGCCAGGCCGCCCCCCTCCCGCAGCCGGGCGGCGAAGGCCCCGGGGGGCGTGCGCTCCAGGCAGAAGCTGCGCAGCAGCTCCTCCGTCCCCGCCCGGGTCATGGGGGCCATGTGCTCCATGGTCTGCTCGTCCCGGAAGATGTCCCACAGGGCGGGCAGGTCGTCCATGGTGAACTCCTCCAGGACCAGGCGCTCCGTCTCCAGATGCATCGGTATCACTCCCGTCTGAGCTCCCGCTCAAGCAGTCCCCCGGACAGGGGCTTTTCCGCGCCAGTGGGCCGGAAGCCCTCCCGGCAGTACCAGTCATAGGCGAATTGGTTGCTGCTGAGCACCCACAGGGTGGGCCGGGGGCACCGGGCGGCGGCGAAGCACAGCAGCTGTCCGCCATAGCCCAGCCCCTGCCGCTCGGGCAGCACGTACAGGTTTTCAATCAGGTCGCCCCAGGTGGACACGATCCCCACCGGGCCGGGGGAGAGCAGCAGCCACAGCTCCTTCCCGGCGGCCCGCTCCCTGCGGAGATAGTCCGCCTGCCGCCGGGCGGTGTGGGCGGCCACGAACTCCGGGGTGCAGATATCCCGGTGGGATTCCCGCCAGGCGGCGGCGTGGACCCGGGCGGCGTCCATCAGGTTTTCCTCAGTCACGGGGACGATCATGGCCCCATCCTCAGGCGTCCCGGTGGTACTCCGGGCAGGTGCACTTCTTCCACTTCAATCCGCTTCCGCAGGGGCAGGGGTCGTTGCGGCCGATCTTGGCGGCTTTCTTCACCGGCTGCTTCTTCACCGTCTCGTCCCCGCCGCCGGACTGGCCGGTGATCTTGGCCACCCGCTCGCGCCGGATCTCCTCGTTGGTCTTCACCCGAACGGTGAACAGCCGCCGCACCGTCTCCTCCTGGATGGCGGCGATCATCTGCTCGAACATCTCGAAGCCCTCGCGCTTGTACTCCACCACCGGGTCGGACTGGCCATAGGCCCGCAGGCCGATACCCTGGCGCAGCTCGGTCATGGCGTCGATGTGGTCCATCCAGAACTCGTCCACCACCCGCAGCAAAATCACCCGCTCCAGCTCCCGCATGGCGGACTTGCCCGGCTCCATCCGGCCCTCCATGGCCTGGTTGATCATCTGCTCCCGCCGGGCGTAATTGCCCCGGGCGGTCTCCAGCATCTCCTCCGACAGCTTATCGGGGGAGACGGAGCCCGCCTCCTTCAAAAAGCCGGTGATCTGCTCCGCGGTAAACACGGAGCCCAGCAGATGGCCGGTGGCGGCCTTCAGGTCCTCGCCGCTGACGTGGGGCTGCTCCCCGGCGTGGCCGGCCGCCAGCGTGCCCACGGCGCTGTCCAGCATATTTTCCACCGCGGCGTGGATGTCCTCCCCGTCCAGCACCTGGCGGCGCTGCTTGTAGATGACCTCCCGCTGGGTGTTCATCACGTCGTCGTACTCCAGCACGGTTTTCCGGGTCTGGAAGTTCCGGGACTCTACCTGCTTCTGGGCGTTTTCAATGGCGCCGGACAGCATCTTCTGGTCCAGCGGCGTGTCGTCGTCCACCCCCAGCCGCTCCATCAGGCCCTGGATGCGCTCGGAGCCGAACAGCCGGAGGATATCGTCCTCCAGGGACAGGAAGAACCGGCTCTCCCCCGGGTCGCCCTGCCGCCCGGCGCGGCCCCGCAGCTGGTTGTCGATGCGCCGGGACTCGTGGCGCTCGGTGCCCAGGATGTAGAGCCCCCCGGCCTGGCGGACCTTTTCCGCCTCCTCCCGGATCTCCTCCTTGTACTTGGCCTCGGTGTCGGCGAAGAGCTTCCGGGCGTCCAGGATCTCCTGGTCTTCGGTCTCGGCGTGGCCGGTGGCCTCGGCCAGCAGCTCGTCGCTCATGCCCTGGCGGCGCAGCTGGGCCTTGGCCATGAACTCGGCGTTGCCGCCCAGCATGATGTCGGTGCCGCGCCCGGCCATGTTGGTGGCCACGGTGACCGCCCCCAGCCGGCCCGCCTGGGCCACGATCTCGGCCTCCTTCTCGTGGTGCTTGGCGTTGAGGACGTTGTGGGGGATGCCCGCCCGGGCCAGCATTTTGCTCACCAGCTCGGAAATCTCGATGGACACCGTGCCCACCAGCACCGGCTGGCCCTTGGCGTGGCACGCCTTAATCTGCTCCACCACCGCGTTGTATTTGCCCTGCTTGGTCTTGTACACCAGGTCGGGCTGGTCGATCCTGGCCAGGGGGCGGTTGGTGGGGATCTCCACAATGTCCAGATTGTAGATGGTGCCGAACTCCTCCTCCTCGGTCATGGCGGTGCCCGTCATGCCCGACAGCTTTTCGTACAGGCGGAAGTAGTTCTGGAAGGTGATGGTGGCCAGCGTCTTGGACTCCCTGGCCACGGTGACGTGCTCCTTGGCCTCGATGGCCTGGTGCAGGCCCTCGTTATACCGCCGGCCGTACATCAGGCGGCCGGTGAACTCGTCCACGATGATGACCTCGCCGTCCTTCACCACGTAGTCGATGTCCCGGCGCATCACCCCCCGGGCCTTGATGGCCTGGTTGATGTGGTGGGTGAGGGTGGTGTTCTCCGGGTCGGACAGGTTTTCCACATTGAACGCCTGCTCCGCCTTCTTCACGCCCTGGGCGGTGAGGGTGGCGGTGCGGGCCTTCTCGTCCACGATATAATCCGCCTCGTCGGAGGCGTCCTCCTCCGCCTTGGCGTCCACCGAGGCCACCCGGCGGCACTTCAGCCGGGCCACGAAGCTGTCCGCCAGCTGGTAGAGCTGGGTGGACTGCTCCCCCTGGCCGGAGATGATGAGGGGGGTGCGGGCCTCGTCGATGAGGATGGAGTCCACCTCGTCCACAATGGCGAACACATGGCCCCGCTGCACCAGCTCATCGGAGTAGATGGCCATGTTGTCCCGCAGGTAGTCGAAGCCGAACTCGTTGTTGGTGCCGTAGGTCACGTCGGCGGCATAGGCCCGCCGCTTCTCCTCCTTGCCCACCCCATGGATGATCAGCCCCACGGACAAACCCAGGAACTTGTACACCTTGCCCATCCACTCGCTCTGGTACTTGGCCAGGTAATCGTTCACGGTGATGATGTGCACGCCCTTCCCCGTCAGGGCGTTGAGGTAGGCGGGCAGGGTGGCCACCAGGGTTTTCCCCTCGCCGGTCTTCATCTCGGCGATGCGGCCCTGGTGGAGGATGATGCCGCCGATGAGCTGCACCCGGTAGGGCCGCTGGCCCAGCACCCGCACGGCCGCCTCCCGCACGGTGGCGAAGGCCTCAGGGAGAATGCCGTCCAGCGTCTCGCCGCCGGCGAGGCGGGATTTGAACTCGTCCGTCTTGGCCCGGAGCTGGCGGTCGCTGAGGGCGCGGTACTCCTCCTCCAGCGCCTCGATCTTGTCCACCGTGGCGGTGAGCGCCTTGACCTCCCGCTGGGAGCGGGTGCCGAATACTTTTGCAAACAGACCCATAGCTTGTGTGTCCTTTCTCTTCCGTTCATTTATAGTAAAAGCCCCGTTGTCACGTTCACGTTCGGTTTGGCCGGGCCGCTTCCCTTTCCGTCCAAGCTCCCCCGCGGGGCGGTCCCCGCGTTTTTGGCCCATTTTAACTCGAAACAGTATATCACAACCCCTTAGCAGAAAAAAGAGGAAATTGTAAATAATCTGTGGGGTGGAAATGGGGCTTTTGTTGTGGTAGAATGTTAGAAAGCCGCAGCTATCCCGCCGCGGCTGTCCGCGGCGCGCCCCAAGCCCCCCGCCGCCCGCGCGTCCGCGCCGAAAGGAGATGCCTGCCCATGCCCCGTCCCGCCTGGGTAATCCGGCCCGAAATCCAACCGGGCCGCCGGGTCGTCGCCGTCAGCGACGTTCACGGCAACCTGCCCTTTTTGAAGGGAATCTTGGAGCAAGTCCGCTTTACCCCCGCCGATGTGCTGATTATCGTGGGCGACCTGCTGGAAAAGGGCCGGAACAGCCTGGCCACCCTGCGCTATGTGCTGGAGCTGCAAAAGACCCACACGGTCTATACCCTGTGCGGCAACTGCGACTACATCGACCACATGTTCCTGGAGGGCGGGCGGCCCGGCGACGACGCCTTCCGCATCGGGATGACCGCCCACATGGACGGCCCGGCCCGTCGCGGCAGCGTGGATGAGCAGATCTGGCCCGTCCTGTCCGATTTCTGGCGGGACACCTCCGTCCTGCTCCAGATGGCCGCGGAGGCCGGTCTGCCGCTCCCCGGCGGCCCGGGGGACCTGCCCGCCCTGCGCGCCGCCCTGCTGGAGCGCTTCCCGGCGGAGACGGATTTTATGCTGCGCCTCCCCCACATCCTGGAGGCGGGGAACTTCCTCTTCGTCCACGGCGGCGTGCCCAGGGAGGACCGGCTGGAAGGGCTGGGCGCCTACTCCTGCATGAAAAACGACGACTTCCTGGGCCAGGGGCTCCGCTTCCAGAAGTGGGTGGTGGCGGGCCACTGGCCGGTGACCCTGTACAGCCCCCGCATCCAGTGCTCCGCCCCCCTCATCGACCAAGAGCGCCGCATCGCCTCCATCGACGGCGGCTGCGTGCTCAAGGTGGACGGCCAGCTCAACGCCCTCATCATTCCGGACATATACGGGCAGGACATGTCGTGCGCCTGGTACGACGGCCTGCCCGCCGCCACCGCCCTGGACGGGCAGCCGCCCTCGGACAACCCCATCAACATCCGCTGGTCGGACAGCGCCGTGGAGGTGCTGCGGGAGGAGGGGGGCTGCGCCCTCATCCGCCACCCCTCCTCCGGGCGGGAGCTGTGGGTCCCCGGGGATTTCATCTGGACCGCCCGGAACGGAACCACCCACACCGAGGACGCCACCGACTACGCCCTGCCCGTCTCCCCCGGGGACCGGCTCTCCCTGGTGCGGGAGACCCGCCGGGGCCGTCTGGTGAAGAAGGCCGGGATGACAGGCTGGTATTACGGGCGAATAAAATACGATCTGGAATCATAGGTCTCAGAGCCCTCTCCCGACCGGAGAGGGCTTTTCTTCAAAAAATTACAGTTTCATGACAAATGATTACAGGTTTACATAACCCCTTGATTTTCGACAGGATTCGACATATACTGGAATCCACATTGAGAGAGAGCTGGGGGGCGGTTTTACATGGATCAGGCGGCGGAGCACGGCACAACTTCAGCACAGCCGGAGGGGCTCCTCCCGCCCCCGGACAGCTTGGAGGACGGCCCGGAGTCCGCCCCCGCCCAAGGGGTGGGCAGGCCCCTGTTCTGGGCGGTCTCTGCGCTGGCCGGGGCGCTGGCGGCGCTGTGCGTCTGGCTGGCCCTGCGCTGCGCCGCGCTGGACGGCCAGGGGCGGTACGCCCGGCAGCTGGCGGGGGAGCTGGACGCCCAGCGGACCGGCCTGGAGCAGGCCCAGGCCCAGCTTTCCGCCGCCCAGGCCCAGCTGGAGCGGCTGGAGGGGGAGCTGGACCAGGCCCGCAGCACCATCGGCCTGCTGGAGGAGTATTCCATCGCCGCCCCCGACGGCACGACCCCTGAATATACCCGGCTCTACCCCGACTTCTACGCCCCGGAATGGACGGGGGAGACGGTGAGCGGGGGAAAGGTGTGCTGCCTCACCTTTGACGACGGCCCCTCCCCCAACACCGGCCGGGTGCTGGAAATTCTGGAGCGCTACGGCGTCAAGGCCACCTTCTTCGTGGTGGGGGAGGGCAAGACGGGCCAGGCCGACCAGGAGCGGATGCGCGCCGTGGCGGCGGCGGGCCACACCCTGGCCATGCACAGCTGGACCCACGACTACAAAAAGGTATACGCCTCGGTGGAGGCGTTTCTGGACGAGTTCAGCGCCCTCTACCAGTGGATCTATGAGGTCACCGGCGTTTATCCCCAGCTGTACCGCTTCCCCGGCGGCAGCATCAACGGCTATGACCGGGGGGTATACCAGGAGATCATCGCCGAGATGACCCGCCGGGGCTTCGTCTATTTCGACTGGAACGCCTCCGCCCAGGACGCCACCCCCCGTCCCCGTCCCGCCTGGGACATCGCCGCCGACTGCCTGAAGGGGATCGGGCGGGAGCTGGTGGTGGTGCTCGCCCACGACAGCGCCGCCCGGGGCACCACTGTGGACGCCCTGCCCGCCGTCATCGAGGGCTATCAGGGCGCGGGCTACACCTTTTCCGCCCTCCACCCCGGCGTGGAGCCGGTCACCTTCGGCTACCCCCAGACGCGCTGACGCCGCCCGCCCGGCCCCCCGCCGGGCGGGCTTTTTGCGCCCAGAGGGGGGACGCCCCCATCCCTTCCCCCAAAATATCCCTGCCGCCCCCCTTGTGCTGGGGCCGCTTTCCTGGTATAATATGCTGTTCTTTTACAGCCCTGCCCCTGCGGACGGGGAATTGCTGGTATCAGGAGGGAGCCGGATGGACAACATTATTTTAGTTGGTATGCCCGGCTCTGGCAAAAGCACCGTGGGCGTGGTGCTGGCCAAGGCCCTGGGGATGGGCTTCCTGGACGTGGACCTGCTCATACAGGAGCGGGAGGGCGCCCTGCTCCAGGAGCTGATCGACCGGCGGGGGGTGGAGCGGTTTCTGGAGCTGGAGCGGGACGCCATCTGCTCCCTGCGCTGCCGGGGGACGGTGGTGGCCCCCGGGGGGAGCTGCGTGTGCACGCAGCAGGCCGCCGCCCACATGCGGGCGCTGGGCACGGTGGTCTACCTCCAGCTGCCCTTGGAGGACGTGGCGCGGCGCATCCACAACCAGGCGTCCCGGGGCATCGCCATGTCCCCCGGCCAGACCCTGGCCGACGTATACCGGCGCCGGGTCCCGCTCTATGAAAAATGCGCCCACATCACCATCCCGGCCGGGGGCCAGAGCCTGGCGGAGACGGTGAACGCAGTCAGCAAAGCTCTGGCAGGCAGATGATAATGATTTTAAGATAGGACGAATAACGATGAATTTCCGCGACCTGGGGCTTACCGCCCCCATTTTAAAGGCCCTCACCCAGGCGGGGTACACAGACCCCACCCCCATCCAGCGCAAGGCCATCCCTCCCGCCCTGGCGGGGCGGGACGTGCTGGGCTGCGCCCAGACGGGCACCGGCAAAACCTGCGCCTTCGCAGCCCCCATCCTCCAGCGCCTCAGCGGGCCCATGCCCAGGCCCCGGGTGATCCGGGCGCTCATCCTCACCCCCACCCGGGAGCTGGCCATCCAGATCCAGGACAGCTTCACCGCTTACGGCCGGAACCTGCCCCTGCGCTCGGCCGTCATCTTCGGCGGCGTGGGCCAGCAGCCCCAGGTGGACGCCATCCGGCGGGGCCTGGACATCCTGGTGGCCACCCCGGGGCGGCTGCTGGATCTCCACGGCCAGGGCCTGCTGGACCTGTCCCGCATTGAGATCTTCGTGCTGGACGAGGCGGACCGGATGCTGGACATGGGGTTTATCCACGACGTAAAACGGATTTTGAAGCTGCTGCCGGAGCAAAAGCAGACCCTGTTCTTCTCCGCCACCATGCCCCCGGAGGTGATGGGGCTGGTGAACGGCCTGCTCCACGACTATCAGCGCGTAGAGGTGGACCCGGTGTCCTCCCCGGTGGAGGCCGTCAGGCAGTCCCTCTATTATGTGGACAAATCCAACAAGACCAAGCTGCTGGCCCATCTTATGGAGGAGCGGCACATCTCCTCCGCCCTGGTGTTCTCCCGCACCAAGCACGGGGCCAACCGCATCGCCCAGGATCTCATCAAGCGGGGCATCTCCGCCGCCGCCATCCACGGCAACAAGAGCCAGACCGCCCGGGTGCAGGCCCTCGGCGACTTCAAGGCGGGCCGGGTGCGGGTGCTGTGCGCCACCGATATCGCCGCCCGGGGCATCGACATCACCGATCTGCCCTTCGTGTTTAACTACAACCTGCCCGACGTGCCCGAGACCTACGTCCACCGCATCGGCCGCACCGGCCGGGCCGGGCGGGAGGGGGAGGCCGTTTCCTTCTGCCAGTTCGACGAGAAGGACGAGCTGCGCGCCATTGAGAAGCTGCTGGGCAGGCCCATCCCGGTGGTGGAGGGCCACCCCTTCCCCATGGAGAACTTTGACCCGCCCCAAAAGGACAAGCGGGGACGGCCCGTGAATTCCGAGGACGCCGAGGCCCGGGCCGCCGCCAAGGAAAGGCGCCGCTCCAGGGACGCGGAAAACAAGGCCCGGGCGGAGCAGCGCAGGCCGGCCGCCGCTCCGGCCGCCGACGTCCCCCCCGCCCCTGCCGGGGAGGACGCGCCCAAAAAGAAAAAGCGCCGGCGCAAAAAGTCCGGCGCAGACGCCGCCCTGTCCCCGGTCCCGGCGCAGGAGGCCCCCCTGGTCCTGCGCAGCAAGCCCATCGGCCGGGGCGTGCGCCAGGGCCGCATCCAGGATACCCTGCCCGACGCCCCCTCGGTGCCCGACGCCGATTTTTATAAGCCCAGCCCCCTGGACTCCGATGTGATTATGGACGCCACCGCCCGGCTGCTGGCCCCCCGGTGCCCCGCGCCCCGGCCCCAGGCCCAGGGCGGGCGCGGGCAGGGCGCGCCCAAGGAGCAGGCCGCGCCCCCCAGGCCCCAGCAGTCCAAGCCCCGCCGCCAGGGCAAGCGGCAGGGGGCCCCCGCCCAGCCCGCCCGGGAGCCCGTCCTGCCCCCCTCCCTGGCGGGAAAGAAGCGCCGCCGCCGGGACGAGCGTCCCCGGCCCATCGAGGCCCCCATGCGCTCCGACCGGCAGAAGGACTCCACCCAGCACAAGAGCCTGATGCGGCCCTACTACCTCCATGACGGCGAGTGAGCGGGAGGGCGCGGCCCACCGCCGCCCCCGGCGAAAGCGCCGCCATCCCCGGCGGTGGCTCATCGCCCTGCCGGTGCTGGCGGTGGGCGGCTGGCTCTGGCTGCAATGGCAGTGCTGGGGCCTTCAGACCTGCCGCGCCCTGGCGCAGCTCCCCGGCCTGCCCCAGGGCTTCGACGGCTTTACCATCGTCCACCTCTCCGACCTCCACGGCCATGAGTACGGGGCGGGGAGCCGGGAACTGCTGGAGCGGGTGCGGGCAGAGCGCCCCGACCTCATCGTCGTCACCGGCGACCTCATCGACCAAAAATCCCAGCTGGAGATGGTCCCCGCCCTGGCAAGGGGCCTGGCGGCCATCGCGCCGTCCTACTACGTCACCGGCAACCACGAGTGGGCCCTGGGCTCGGGGACGGTGCGGGAGCTGAAGGCGGTGCTGGCCCAGTGCGGGGTGTCGGTGCTGTCCAACCAATATGAAATTTTGGAGCGCGGCGGCTCTAAGCTGGTGCTGGCCGGGGTGGACGACCCCAACGGCCGCGCCGACCAGACCACCCCGGAGGAGCTGCGCGCCCAGATCGAGGGCCAGGCCCCCGGCCTGTTCACCCTGCTGCTGGCCCACCGCAACGACCATTTCGGGCAGTACGCCGCCGCCGGGTATGATTTCGTCATGTCCGGCCACGGCCACGGGGGGATCGTCCGCCTGCCCTTTGTGGGCGGGCTCATCGGCACCGACCGGCGGTTTTTCCCGCCCTGGACCTCGGGGGTATACGCCGTGGGGGACAGCGCGCTGTTTGTCTCCCGGGGGCTGGGGAACAACACCGTGCCCTTCAAGGGCCTGCGCGTGTTCAACCGCCCGGAGGTGGCGGTGGTGACGCTGACACGCTGAGCACCGGGGGCCGCGCCCCCGCACAATGGGAAAGGGAGGCCGCGTCATGCGCTATGACGCCGGACAATTTGATATCGCCGTTGTGGGCGCGGGCCACGCGGGCATCGAGGCCGCCCTGGCCGCCGCCCGGATGGGGCTGAGGACGCTGTGCTTCACCATCAACCTGGACGCGGTGGGCAATATGCCCTGTAACCCCGCCATCGGCGGCACCGGGAAGGGCCACCTGGTCCGGGAGATCGACGCCCTGGGGGGCGAGATGGCCCGGGCCGCCGACCGGGCCTGCATCCAGTACCGGATGCTCAACCGGGGCAAGGGCCCTGCGGTGTGGTCCCTCCGGGCCCAGGCGGACCGCCGCCGCTACCAGGAGGTGATGAAGCACACCCTGGAGCGCCAGGAGAATTTGTGGGTAAAGCAGGCGGAGGTGACGCAGCTCCTCACGGAAAACGGCGCGGTATCGGCTGTCCGCACCGCCACCGGGGCCACCTATCAGGTCAAGGCGGCGGTGATCGCCACCGGCACCTACCTGGGGGGGCGCACCATCGTGGGGGAGGTCGCCCGCTCCTCCGGCCCCGACGGCATGGCCGCCGCCCTGCCCCTGACGGACTGCCTCAAGGGGCTGGGGCTGTCCATCCGCCGCTTCAAGACCGGCACGCCCCCCCGGGTAAACCGCCGCAGCGTGGACTTCTCCCAAATGGAAATCCAGCCGGGGGACGATGTGCCCGTGCCCTTTTCCTTTACCACGCAAGCGCCCCCGGAAAACCGGGCGGTGTGCTACCTGACCTACACCAACGAGGCCACCCACCAGGTCATCCGAGACAACCTCCACCGTTCCCCCCTGTTCTCCGGGGTGATCGAGGGGGTGGGGCCCAGGTACTGCCCCTCCATTGAGGACAAGGTGGTGCGCTTCCCCGAAAAGCCCCGGCACCAGCTGTTCATCGAGCCTATGGGGCTGAACACGGAGGAGCTGTATATTCAGGGCTTTTCCTCCTCGCTGCCCGAGGAGGTGCAGGCCGCCATGCTCCACACCGTCCCCGGCCTGGAACACGCCGAGATGACCCGGTGCGCCTACGCCATCGAGTACGACTGCGCCGACCCCACCCAATTGCTGCCCACCCTGGAGTGCAGGGCGGTGCCCGGCCTGTACGGCGCGGGGCAGTTCAACGGCTCCTCGGGGTACGAGGAGGCCGCCGCCCAGGGCCTGGTGGCGGGTATCAACGCCGCGCTGAAGATCAAGGGCCTGCCGCCCCTGGTTTTGAGCCGGGGGGACGGCTATATCGGGGTGCTCATCGATGATCTGGTGACAAAGGGGACCAACGAGCCCTACCGCATGATGACCTCCCGGACAGAGTACCGGCTCATCCACCGCCAGGACAACGCGGACCGGCGGCTGGCCGCCTATGGACACCGGGTTGGCCTGGTGAGCGCAGAGCGGCTGGCCCAGGTGGAGGAGAAGTATGCCGCCGTGGACCGGGAGATTAAACGCCTGGAGCACACGGGCGCTCCCCCCTCCCCCGCGCTGGACAGGCTCTTGGAGGGGAAGGGGGAGCCCCCCTGCCCCCACGGCGCGCGGCTCATCGACCTGCTGCGCCGCCCCAGGCTGGACTATGCCGCGCTGGCCCCCTTCGACCCGGAGCGGCCCGCCCTCCCCCCGGAAATCAGGGAGCAGGTGGAGATTTCCGTGAAGTACCAGGGCTACATTGACCGGCAGAACCGGCAGGTGGAGGAGCTGCGCCGCCTGGAGGGCAGAGCCCTCCCCCCGGACATGGACTATTTAAGCATCCAGGGCCTGCGGCTGGAGGCGAGGCAGAAGCTGGACAAAATCCGCCCGCTGAACCTGGGGCAGGCGTCCCGGGTGTCCGGGGTGTCCCCGGCGGATGTGACGGCATTGATGATCTACTTGGAGAGGGGTTCGCGCGATGGAGATCATAATCTGTGAGCTGCCCTCAGTCTCTATCATTGGCATGGAGGGCGGGGCGGAGCCGGGGCACAATCCCGCCCCTGCCCTGTGGGAGCAGGCCAACGCCCGGTTCAGCGAGGTGGAGGCGCTGGCCCTGCGGGATGAAAACGGCGTGCCCGTGGGTATCTGGGGCGCCATGAGCGACCTGTCCCGCTCCTTCCTGCCCTGGGAGGACGGCTTCACCCGGGGGCTGTATCTGGCGGGGGTCCAGGTTCCCCCGGAGGCGCTGCCGCCGGAGGGCTGGGTGAAATGGACCCTGCCCGCCTTCGCCTGCCTTCAGGCGAAGGTGGAGGGGGACTGCACCGCCGCCTTCCGGGCAGGGCTGGGCGAGCTGGAGCGCCGGGGGCTGTCCCTGGCCGGGGCGGCGCAGGAATGCCAGCGCCCGGCGGAGGGCGGACAGCTCTGCCTGTTCTTCCCATTCAAACGACTGTGAGAGGAAGCATTGACATGAGATTATTTTTGGCCGTGATCCTGTGCAAGCTCCTGCGCTTTATCGGCGGGCTCATCGGCAAGGGCAGCTCCCTGCCGGGGCAGTTCGCCCTGAAGGTGTGCCCCAATGTGCTGGGCCGGGTAAAGCTGCCCGAGAAGATCATCGCCGTCACCGGCTCCAACGGCAAGACCTCCACCGTGGAGATGATCGCCGCCATCCTGGAGCAGGACGGGCGGCGGGTGGTCTATAACAAGGAGGGCTCCAACCAGATCGAGGGGGTGGCCACCCTCATCCTGTCCCACTGCACCCTGGGGGGAAAAATGCGGGGGGACGTGCTGCTGCTGGAGAGCGACGAGCGCTACGCCCGGCATACTTTTAAATGGTTCCACCCCACCCACTTCGTCATCACCAACCTCTACCGGGACCAGCTCTCCCGCAACGGCCATTCGGAATGGGTGTACGACGCGGTGAAGGACGCCGTTTTCCCCGAGACCACCCTGGTGCTCAACGCCGACGACCCCCTGGTGTCCTGCTTTGCCCGGGACCACGCCCCGGACAGGGTGAAGTGGTTCGGGCTGGACGAGTGCTCCGTCAGCACCAGGGAGCACCGGGGCGTGTACCACGACGGGGCCCGCTGCCCGGTGTGCAAGGGGCCCATGGAATACTCCTGCTTCCACTACGCCCACATCGGCCATTACGCCTGTCCCGCCTGCGGCCACAAGCGCCACAAACCCGATTTCGCCGTCACCGCCCTGGACCTGAAGGCGGGCAGGCTCACCATCAACGGCGACAGGCCGCTCTGCCTGGCCTTCAAGAGCATTTATAACGTGTATAACATCCTGGCCGCCTGGTCGGTGTGCGCTCTGGCGGGGGTGTCCCCCGACGTTATATCCGGGGTCATCAACAACTATATGTTGAAAAACGGGCGGATGATTACCTTCCGTCTGGGGGAGCACCGGGGCACCCTGCTCACCTCCAAGCACGAAAACTCGGTGGCCTACGACACCAACCTCAGCTATATCGCCGCCACAGAAAAGCCCTGCACGGTGCTGGTCATTGTGGACGCCATCAGCCGGAAATACTTCACCGGCGAGACCAGCTGGCTGTGGGATATCGACTTTGACCGGCTCAACGCCCCCCATATCGGGAAAATCATGCTGTACGGCCGGTATTGCAACGACCTGGCGGTGCGCTTCAAGTACAGCCAGATCCCCGCAGACAAAATCGAGGTGGGGGAGTCCATCCCTGCGGCGGCGGCGTATCTGAAGGAGAACGGGGACGAGGACCTGTATGTGGTGACCTGCTTCTCCGACCGGGACAAGCTGTTGGAGCACGCAGCGCGATGATAGACACCCAGGGGAACTTGGAGCGGAGCAAAGGCAAAAGCCCAGGACCCACAAGTTGGGGCCGGGGTTTGCCTGCGCCGCAGCGAAAGCGGCCCGGCCGCGTGTCCAATCGCAGCGTAGTCATGTTGATACTGGGTACGATAATTTGAGGAATATCAAGGAAGGTTTTTATGGAACTGACCATTTTGCATCTCTATCCCGATTGCATGTCCCTGTATGGGGAATACGCCAACGTGGCAGTGCTCCGCCGCCACCTGGAGGCCATGCGGGTGTCCGTGAGGGTGGACACCGCCCTGTTTGAGGACACGCCGGACTTCTCCCGCGCCGATTTCATCTATATGGGCGCGGGCGCCGAGCGCACCCAGAAGGCGGCGCTGTCCGCCCTGCTGCCCCACAGGGAGGCGCTGAAGGCCGCCGTGGACCGGGGGGCGGTGGTGCTGTTCACCGGCAGCGCCATGGAGCTGCTGGGCGCGTCCATCACCGGCGCGGACGGCAGGGTCTGGCCCTGCCTGGGCTTTGCGGATTTCACCACCCGGGAGACGGGCAATCGCTCCCCGGAGGACGTGGTGGCCCGCGCCTCCCTGTGGGAGAGCTTCGTGGTGGGCTTTATGAACAAGTGCTCCGAAACCTTCGGGGTGGCCGCCCCCTTGTTTGACCAGGTGGAGCGGGGCCCCGGCAACGCCGGGGACGGCTCCCCGGGGGAGGGCTATGTGGACGGCAATGTGTTCGCCACCCACCTCACCGGCCCCATCCTGGTGAAGAACCCGGACTTCACCGATTTCCTCATCCGCCGCCTGTTCCAGCTCAAGGGCTGGCAGCAGCCGGAACAGCTCCCCGTGCTGCCCTATGAGCGGGAGGCGTATGAGGTGACCTTGAAGGAGCTGACTTCCCGGGCGGGGGGCTGACTGCGCTGCTCATAACGGCTCCGCGCTTCTGTGCAACCCAAACGTTACATTTGGAAACGGCAAAACGCTGGTCAAACCGCCGGGTTTTGGTATGCTGAGGGCATCAAGGGGAGGAGACCTCCCGGTTTTATGAGGTGAATTTGATGAGCTTAGGAAACAAACTGGCGGAGGCCCGCCGGGCCAAAAACCTGACCCAGGAGCAGCTGGCGGAAAGGCTGGACGTGACCCGGCAGGCGGTGAGCCGCTGGGAGTCGGACGCCGCCTACCCGGAGACGGACAAGATCGTGCGCATGGCCCAGATTCTGGAGGTGAGCTGCGACTACCTCCTCCAGGACGGGGTGGACGAGAAGGGGAACCCGGTGAAGCCCCCGGTGACCCGGCTGCTGGAACAGGCCCAGGGCAGGCGGGTAAAGCTGACCTTCTATGAGGGCGACGGAATGCCCGTCATCCATGAGTGGTGCGTGATCCGGGACTTCGACGGCGCCTGGGCCAACGTGGAAGTGGTGGTGAACCAGAAGAAGCCCCAGAAAAACGAGGTGCGGCTGATCCCCCTGTCCACCATCAGCACCATCACCTTCCTCAAGGACGGGGAGGCGGCAAAGCGCTCCCCCCTGGAGCTGAACTGAGGAGGGGCGGACGATGGAATACTTTGGCTTTTTTTCGTTTATTATGGTGCTTTTCCTCATGGGCAAGGTGAACCGGCTGGAGCGCATTTTGCGGGACAACGGCCTGGGCTCCGTCCGGGCGGCGGGCCTGGGGGAGCAGATGCGCAAGCAGGTGGGGAATACCGTCACCCTCACGGTGGAGGCCGGGGACGGCGACGTGACGGGCAAGGTGTGCAGGGTGCTGGACGCCGACGAGGACTGGGCCCTTGTCCTGGCCAATGAGGGGACGAAAAAGGAGTGCGAAAAGCTGATCCGGCTGGACAGCGTGAAGCAGATCAAGGTGAAATAAATGCGCGGAGCGGGCGGCTGCGAGGGAGCTTGGAGCGGAACGAGGATAAAAAACCAGGGTCTGCAAAGCAGATCTGTTTTTTATCCGAGACGCAGTGAAAGCGACCGGGCGTCCAGCCGCCCGCAAAGCGTAGGTACATGGGGGCGATCATATGGATGATAGATGGCTGGAAGTGACCCTGCCCGTCCCGGCGGACAGGCTGGAGCGGGTATGCGATATCCTCACCGCCAACGGCATGGCCGGGCTGGTGGTGGAGGAGGAGAGGGATTTCCTCCGCTTTTTGGAGCAGAACCGCCAGTATTGGGACTATGTGGACGAGGGCCTGGCCCAGCGCATGAAGGGGGCCAGCCGGGTGAAGTTCTACGTCCCGGACAGCGAGCAGGGACAGCGCCAGCTCCGGCAGTACCTGGCGGGGCTGGAGGAGTACGAGCCCCAGACCGTCTCCCTCCGGGAGGAGGACTGGGCCACTTCCTGGCAGAAGTACTATCAGCCCATCCCGGTGGGGCGGCGGGTGTACATCGTCCCCGACTGGATGCGGGGGCAGGCGGTGCCGGAGGGCCGGACGCCGCTGTACCTAAACCCCGGCCTCACCTTCGGCACCGGGGCCCACCCCACCACCCAGCTGTGCCTGGAGCTGCTGGAGCAGGTCCTCCGGCCCGGGGACAGGGTGCTGGATTTGGGCTGCGGCTCCGGGATACTGGCCATCGCCGCCCTCGCCCTGGGGGCCTCCCAGGCGGTGGGGGTGGACATTGACCCCAAGGCGGCGGACGTGGCCTTTGAAAACGCGGCCCTGAACGGCATCGGCCCGGACCGGCTGGCGGTATACGCCGGGGACGTGCTCCATGACCGCGCGCTGGCGGCCCGGCTGAACCCGGGCGGCAGCCAGGTGGTGCTGGCCAACATCGTGGCCGACGTGATCATCCCCCTGTCGGCAAAGGCCGGGGAGCTGATGGCCCCGGACGGGGTATTCCTCACCTCCGGCATCATTGACGGCCGGGAGGGGGAGGTGCGCGCCGCGCTGGAGGCCAACGGCTTCATCATCGCCTGCCACCGCTCGCGGGGCGGGTGGCACGCCTTCTCAGCGCGGCGGTAAGGAGAGGGCTGCGCCCTGCCGGGGGCGTTACTTTCTCTCGCTCGAGAGAAAGTAACCAAAGAGCGCGCATAGGGGCCGCGGCCCCTATGCACCCTTATGGGGACGCCCTATACGCAAAGCAGATGCAGGCCCTTCCGGCGCGTGGGGCGTTCGGCGCAGCTGCCCCGATTGGCGCTGCCGCCCGTGTCTGGGCACTGACTGGCAGGCGGGCCCGCCCCCTGCGCCTGAGCGGGCGGACCGCTCGGGCCGGGACGGCCGGTGGCGGCATCAAGCGGCCGGGCCGCGTTTTTTGTGGAACTTTTCCCGAAAAACGGTTGACAAATCCGGGTTTCGCCTATAATATAAATAGCGTCCGCTTTATTGGGCGGACGCCATACCACAAGGCTTTGATCAGGACGAGTAGCCGGAACGGCTGCCCCTCAGAGAGCCGCCCGCACGGTGCGAGGGCGGCGGGGCGGGCCCGGCGAAGATCCCCTGGGAGCCGCGGACCCAACGCGACTGTCTCAGACAGCTGCGCCAGTAGGCCCCGCCGGAAGTCCCCGTTACAGGACGCACGAGTGCCGTATTGTCACGCTTCGCCTGTTCGCGACGCGGTTCTAAGCCCGCTGCTCACGACGGCTCAGCGCTTCTACGGAATTGGAGTGGTACCGCAGGGGTTTGCGCCTTTGTCTCCGTTTGGGGGCAGGGGCGTTTTTGTTTTAGGACGGAAGGGTCAGGCGGATGCCCACAGCAAGGGCAACTCGCGTCATAGCCTCCCACTCCAAGGTATCCATAGACACGTCCGCCGCACGGGCCTGCTCCAAATGGGCTTTTTCCTTGTCGCCCAAATGCTCCTCCAGCCATTGATAATGCTCTAATGCGCTCTGCTGGCTTCGGCGGTACTCCCCCTGCGCGAAAAAATAGGGGAACGCGCCCTGCTCGATCTCCTGCATCAGCATATCGAATATATCGTCCATTCTATTGCCAGCTCCTCTCAACTATCCCGTCTGGAATAGTGTTATAGCTATTCCGAGCGTACTTGTCAAGGGGGTGTTTCAATGAAATTGCCGGAGCGCCTAAAGGAACTCAGAACAGAAAGAAATCTCAGGCAGGAGGACATTGCTGCGGCCTTGAGGTTGTCTTTAAGCGCATATTGCAGATATGAGCAGGGAAAACGGGAGCCAACTGCTTCTGTGCTTGAGAATATTGCGGACTATTACAATGTCAGCGTCGATTATTTGCTGGGCCGGCGCAACCGCCGCAAATAAAGCTGCCCGGCGCGAAACGAAGTTTCGCGATCAAAGGTTCTTTTTCGGTTCCTTTTTCTTGCAAGAAAAAGGAACGCCCGCCCGGCGAGGGCAGAAAAATGTAAAGGAGAACACACCCATGGACTACAACAAGACCGTACACCTGCCCCAGACCGACTTTCCCATGCGGGCGGGCCTGCCCAAGCGGGAGCCCGAGCTGCTCAACCCCGAGTGGGCCAGGATCACCTACCACAAGCTGATGGACAAAAACGCGGGCAAGCCCAAGTTCGTCCTCCACGACGGCCCGCCCTATGCCAACGGCAATATCCACATCGGCACCGCCATGAACAAGATCCTGAAGGATATCATCGTCAAATACAAGAACATGACGGGCTACTGCGCCCCCTACGTCCCCGGCTGGGACACCCACGGCCTGCCCATCGAGACCGCCGTCTTGAAGGACAAGGGCGTCAAGCGGGAGGAAATGTCCGTGGCCGCCTTCCGGGACAAGTGCCAGGAGTTCGCCACCCAGTACGTGGGCCGGATGACCGAGCAGTTCCAGCGCCTGGGGGTGCTGGGGGAGTGGGAGAACCCCTATATCACCCTGCTGCCCGAGTTTGAGGCCAAGCAGATCGAGGTATTCGGCAAGATGGCGGAAAAGGGCCTGATCTACAAGGGCATGAAGTCCGTCTACTGGTGTCCCCACGACCAGACCGCCCTGGCGGAGGCGGAGATCGACTACCAGGACGACCCCTGCACCACCATCTTCGTCAAGTTCCCGGTGAAGGACGACAAGGGGAAGCTGGGCCAATATTGCGACCTCAGCAAGCTGTTCTTCGTCATCTGGACCACCACCCCCTGGACCATCCCCGGCAACGCCGCCATCTCCCTCAACGCGGACTTTGACTATGTGCTCCTCCAGGCCCCTAACGGTGAGGTCTATATCATGGCCAAGGAGCTGGCGCAGGGCGTGTGCAAACAGGCGGGGCTGGACTATGACGCCTGCAAAATCCTCGCCACCCTCAAGGGCGCGGATTTCGAGCTGATGGCGGCCAGGCACCCCCTGCTGGACCAGGACAGCGTGATCTTGAACGGCGGTCACGTCACCCTGGACGCGGGCACCGGCTGCGTCCACACCGCCCCGGGCTTTGGCGCGGAGGACTTCGACGTGTGCAAGCGCTACGACGACGCGGGGCTCACCCACATCGGCGTGCCCGTCCCCGTGAACGCCAAGGGCGTGATGACCGACGCCCGGTATAACGGGCAGTTCTATGCAAAGGGGAACGACCAGGTGGTGGCCGACCTGGAGGCGGAGGGCTTCCTGCTGGCCAAGGCCCGGATCACCCACTCCTACCCCCACTGCTGGCGGTGCAAGCACCCCATCATCTACCGGGCCACCGAGCAGTGGTTCTGCTCCGTGGACGCCATCAAGGACCAGGCTGTCAAATCCTGCGACGGCATCTCCTGGCACCCCGCCTGGGGCAAGGACCGCATGGTGTCTATGATCACCGAGCGCAATGACTGGTGCATCTCCCGCCAGCGGGTGTGGGGCGTGCCCATCCCGGTGTTCTACTGCGACGGCTGCGGGGAGGCCGTCGTCACCCCCGAAACCATTTCCCACGTGGCGGGGCTGTTCCGGGAGCACGGCTCCAATGTGTGGTTCGACCGAACGGCGGACGAGCTGGTCCCCGCCGGCCTTGCCTGCCCCAAGTGCGGCAAGGGCCGCTTCTCCAAGGAAAACGATATCATGGACGTGTGGTTCGACTCCGGCTCCACCTGGGCGGCGGTGACCGGCCAGCGGGACAACCTCCAGTACCCCGCCGACGTGTATTTGGAGGGGGGCGACCAGTACCGGGGCTGGTTCCAGTCCTCCATGCTCACCTCCATCGCCTGTAACGGCGCGGCCCCTTACAAGCAGATCATCACCCACGGCTGGACGGTGGACGGCGAGGGCAAGGCCATGCACAAATCCCTGGGCAACGCCATGCCCCCCGAGGAGATCATCAAGGACTACGGCGCGGACATGCTGAGATTGTGGGTGGCCTCCGCCGACTACACCCAGGATATGCGCATCTCCAAGGAGATCATGAAGCAGCTGTCCCAGGCGTATTTGAAGATCCGCAACACCGCCCGGTACATGCTGGGCAACCTGGAGGGATTCCACCCCGCCCAGGCCGTGGCGGTCAAGGACATGACGGATCTGGACCGGTGGGCTGTGGCGGCGTTCAACGACCTTGTGAAGACCGTCCGCGCCGGGTACGACGCCTACGAGTTCCACACCGTCTATCGGGCTGTCTACAACTTCTGCGTGGTGGAAATGTCCAACTTCTATTTGGATATCATCAAGGACCGGCTCTACTGCGGGGACGGCGCGGGCCGCGCCTCCGCCCAGTCCGCCCTGTACCGCATTGTGGACGGCATGACCCGGATTCTGTCCCCCATCCTGGCCTTCACCAGCCAGGAGATCTGGACCGCCATGCCCCACAAGGCCGGGGACGACCCCGAGTGCGTGCTGTTCAACGACATCCCGGACTATGACCCGGCGCTGGCGCTGGACGAGGCCGAGGCCGCCCGCTGGACCGAGCTGCTGGAGGTGCGCGACGTGGTGCTCAAAGCCCTGGAGGAGGCCCGGGAGCAGGGCATCAAGAAGAACCAGGACGCGGAGGTCACCCTTGCCCTGGATGGAAATCAGATTATCGCCTGGGAGGAAAAACACTATTTGCCCGGGTTTGATGAGGCAGAGCTGGCTGCCCTGTTTATCGTCTCTAAAGTAACCGTGGAGCAGAAAGATGACGAGATTCCGGGTATGAAGGTTTTGGTCAAGCTCTCCGACACCCCCAAGTGCCCCCGCTGCTGGAACCACGACGAGCACATCGGCGCCCCCGGCCACCACGCCGAGCTGTGCGCCCGCTGCGCCAGGGTTTTGGGAGAGTAACGCCCCCGTCCCGCCCGCAGGCGGACCCAGCTCCTTTGGCATAAAGGAACCCTCCCTCCCCAGGCGGGGAAGGAGGGTTTTCTTTTATCCGTTGGGCTGGTTTACCACCCCGGTGAACAGGGGCAGATCGGAATCCCCCGTGACGGCGAACAGGAAGGGCCGGTCCAGGATGAAGTCCACCTCGTCGTCCGGCGGCATGGCCGCGCCGGCCTCCATCATCACCACGGTGTAGGCCGCCGCCTCGCAGCCCTCCTCGTCCACCTTCACCCGGGCGGCGTGCTGGACGGTGGAGACGTACAGCGGCTCGTCCGTGGACGCCCCCAGGGGATCGAAGTTGGAGATCGCGTAGTCAAACACGTCTGTGACCCCCAGCGCCTTCAGCCCGTCGATGAGGCTCAGATCGGAGGACACGTCGAACCTGGGCATGGACAGGTTGATGTTAAGGTATTTCTGCCCGGTCCAGCCCTCCCGGGTCACATTGCCCTTGTCGTCGTGCTGGTCGTACTTGGGGGCGAGGAGGAAGTCCATGGCCTCGCCGCTCTCCAGCAGCCCGTCCACAGAGTATCCCTCGTCGGGGAGGATCAGCCACATAGAGCCGCCCCGCTGGAACGGGAGATTCACGGCGGTGAAATTGTCCCCCCAGTAAAAGGTGCTCTCCAGGGCCTTGTGCATGAACTGTGTGTCCACATCGCCGGAGGGGGCATGGAATGTGTCCGTCTCGGTGCGCTCCTGGCTGAACTCATCGTTCCAGGCGGCCTTGAAGTAGATGGTGGACGCCAGGGCCAGCACCGTGTCCGGGCTCATCTCCAGCCCCTTGGCCTGCTCCTCCAAAAGTCCCTTGGTCTGCTGGTTGAGCCAGTCCCGCAGGGCCTGGTTATACGCCTCCGAGCCCATCTGCCCGGAGAAGGAGGAGGCAAAATAAACCTTGGCCAGGGTGTCCAGGGTATGCTGGCTGTAGGTCATGCCGTCCCGGAGCCACAGGGAGTTGGCCAGCAGGGAGGTGACCACCCCATCATCCCGGTAGTTGTCCAGCCACAGAGCGTTAGCCCGCTCCCGCAGCGCCTCGATGGAGTCCACCCCCAGGAGCTCCAGAATCTGCCCCCGGCTGTCCCCCCCGGCGGTCTCCGCCAGCATGGCCAGGGCCATATAGACGTTGATGGGGGAGTAGATCCGGTTTTCCTCCCCGGCCCCCGCCAGGAACTGGGCGCTGGTGGAGCCGATGAAGCCGTCCATCACCCCCGTGTAGTCGGTGCCGGAGCGGAGGGCCTTGCGGCTCTCCCACCAGGCGTCATAGGCCTTGCTGTAGGCGTCGCTGGCCTTTTTCCAGGCGTCCTCCTCCTCGCCCAGGTCGGAATAGAAGTCCTCATCCTTGGGGTACGGGGCCATCTCCGGCTCGTCCGCCAGGGCCAGGGCGCAGGTCTCGTAGGACGCGGGCGTGCCGCCGCCCGCCTCGTCCGCTGGCATAATCCGGGGCTGGGGCCCGTTGGGGCCGTTCTCCAGCGCAGGCTCGTTGTAGCCGGACAGCAGCATGGGCTGTCCGCCCTGTCCGGGCCACATGGCGATCCCTCCGATCACGGCCACCACCAGCACCGCCGCCACCGCCCCCATCCAGCGGGAGTAGGGGCGGCGCGCCCCGGGCCGGGCGGCCTTTTCCTTTAGGTCCTCGGGGGCGTGGATACCCTCGTTCGCCTGTTGATAGCGTTTCAAAGCTCTACCTCCTTCAGCATATCCCGCAGAAGGGCCCGGCCCCGGCTGAGCTGGGACTTGATGGTGCCCTCCGGCATGTCCAGCGTCTGGGCCATTTCGGCCACCGACAGGCCCTCGAAGTAGTGCAGGTGGATGACGGCCCGGTATTTCCCGGGCAGGGTGAGCACCGCGCTGTATACCTCGCGGTAATCGTCCTCCACCCCCACCTCCTCAGCGGTCTCCAGGGGGACAATGCGGCGGCGCCACGGGGAGGCCAGCAGGCTCTTGCAGCGGTTCACCGTACATCGGATGAGCCACGCCTTGCGGTACTCGTCGTTGTGGAACCTCTCCTCATGGCGAAAATAGCGCAGAAAGACCTCCTGGAACACGTCCTCCGCGTCGGGGACGCTGGCGGTGCGTGCCAGGGCGAGACGGTACACCATATCCCCCCAACGCTCCACCACCTGGGTGCGCTGCTCCTGTGTCAAGGCCGTCGCCTCCCTTCCCGGGCCGCAGCAGCGGCCCGCCTCCCATGCCTCGGCCGCGGCCTGGGGCGGTTTTGCCTGTCGTTAATAACACCCTCGGACGAGGGCGCCGGTTGCGCTTTGGATAAAAAAACCGCCGCTGGGCGGCGGTTTTTTTCCTGGATCAGCCCTGTCCCTCCTGTCCGCCGCCCGGCCTGCGCCGGTGGTGGGGGCGGTAGCGCCGCTTATGGTTTTGCCCACCCGCGCCGGCGGGCTGGCCGCCCTCCTGGGCCGGCCCCTTGGGCTGGGCCTGCCGCTGGGCCTTGGCGGGGGCCGCCTTGTCCTGCCTGGGCTGGCCCTGGGCCGTCCCCTTTCCATGGCCCCGGTTCCGGCGGCCGCCCTGCTTTTCGGGCTGCTTCTGGCCGCCGTCGCCCAGATAGCGCTCCAGCACCTGGTTCAGGTCGGAGGGGCCCTCCAGCTTCCGCCCGCCGCGCAGCTGCTCCCCCTCCTGGGTGCGCAGCTTTTCCAGCTCCCCCTTTGCGGGCGGCTCATAGCCCTCGGGCCTGCGCCCCTTGCCGGAGCGCACCACCCGGATCTCCTGCGTCAGGTAGCTCTTGGGCTGCTCGGTGGAGTCCTCCAGGCGCACCTTTACCTGCTCCCGGAGCAAGTTGACGGAAGACACGGTGCCCACCCCGTCGGGGCACTCCACCAGGGACTCCTGCTTGGGGCAGCGCTTCACCGCGTCCTCATAGGCCCCCTGCTCGTACTTCAGGCAGCACATCAGCCGCCCGCAGGTGCCCGAGATCTTGGTGGGGTTGAGGGACAGGTTCTGGGTCTTGGCCATCTTGATGGACACGGGCTGGAACTCGTCCAGAAACTGGGAGCAGCAAAAGGGCTTGCCGCAGATGCCGAAGCCCCCCAGCATCCGGGCCTCGTCCCGCACGCCGATCTGCCGCAGCTCGATGCGGGCCCGGAACACCCCCGCCAGATCCTTCACCAGCGCGCGGAAGTCCACCCGCCCGTCGGAGGTAAAGAAGAACAGGATTTTGCTGCCGTCAAAGCTGTACTCCACCTGGACCAGCTTCATGTCCAGGCCGTGGCGCTCCACCAGCTGCTGGCAGGTGCGCAGGGCCTCCTTCTCCCGGCCCCGGTTTTCCCGGACCTGCCGCTCGTCCCGCTCGTTGGCCAGCCGCACCACCGGGCGCAGGGGCTGCACCACGGTGCCGTCTTCCACCATGGCGTTCCGGCGCACGCACACGCCGTACTCCAGCCCCTTGCCCGTCTCCACGATGACGCTCTGCCCCTCGGCCACGGTGAGGCCGGCGGGGTCGAAATAATATTGCTTGCCGCCCGGCCGGAACCGAACGCTGATGATCTCCGTCATAAAGGGTATCCTCCGTATCTGTTGAAATGGCCTGCGGCGGCCGGGCTTTTGCCCTCGCTCCGATCCATCCGCGCTGCTCGCTGCGGCTGCGCGCTTCTTGATTGTCACGCTCCGCCTGCTCCCGTCGCGCGGCTTCCCGCCGTCTCAGGCAAAACCCGCCTCCTCTGCGCGGCGGCCGGGCTTTTGCCCTCGCTTCGGTCCATCCGCGCTGCTCGCTGCGGCTGCGCGCTTCTTAATTGTCACGCTCCGCCTGCTCCCGTCGCGCGGCTTCCCTCCGTCTCAGGCAAAACCCGCCTCCTCTGCGCGGCGGCCGGGCTTTTGCCTTCGCTTCGGTCCATCCGCGCTGCTCGCTGCGGCTGCGCGCTTCTTTAAAACAGCTGCGCGGCCAGCCACCCCAGGGTCAATCCCGCGTTGGGGCGGTAGACCGCGTTCTCCCGGCAGGCCTTCAGCGCCCGGAGCACCTGCGCCCCCCGCCGGGGGTTCTGGGCCAGCCGCCGGGACACATGGCTTTCCGCCGCCCCCAGCAGGGCGGCCAGCTGCTCCGCCTTGGGCTTCGAGCACTCCAGCTCCACCAGCGCCTGGACGCAGGCCAGCTCGTCCCCCTCCAGCAGAAGCGCCGCCAGGGCCGCCCCCTGCTCCACCAGCGCCGGGTCCGGGCCGTCCTCCCCGGGGGGCAGGGCCATGAGCTCGCACCGGGAGCGCACCGTGTCCAGCAGCAGCCCAGGCCGGGCGGCCGCCAGCAGGAAGGCGGCGTAGGACGGGCCCTCCTCCAGCACCTTGAGCAGGGCGTTCTGGGCGGCGGGGTTCATGGCGTCTGCCGGGTCGATGATATATACCTTGCGCGCCCCCTCGTTGGGCCGGATATAGGCGTCGGCGCGCAGGGCGCGGATCTGGTCCACCGTGATCTCACGCTTGTCCGGGGCGGGGGCGGTGCGCCAGATATC
>CAPOAR010000028.1:0-33011 GCA_948670295.1 uncultured Oscillospiraceae bacterium
CCCGGCGGCGGAGATGGTCTTTTCAATCTGGTGGAGGTTGATCTCCAGAAGGTTGCGGGCCATGTCCGAGCAGCCGCGGTAGATCGAATAGCTTTGGCGCAGCTGCTCAACCATCCGCCCGGCCTGCACCTCCAGCTCGGGGGGGCAGCGGCCAGGCAGGTCGGCCAGGGGCACGCCGGACAGCCCCAGCTGGGCGGCCAGCTTGAGCCTGCGCTGCTCCAGCCCGCGCAGATTGAGGGCCATGGCCTGCTCCTGCTTGAGCACGCCGTCCAGGCCGATGAGGTCGTCCTGGCGGACGACGGCGGCCTTGTCCTGGGCCAGCTGGGCCAGCCGCTCCAGGCTGCCGCTCAGCTCACCCAAAAGATTCAGGTAAGATTGATAGGAGGCGTCCATTTATTGTCCCTCGCCTAAAAACAGGATCCGGGCCGCAATGGCCATGGGATCGGGGGTATACTCTCCAGAGGCCACCTGCTGGCGCAGGGCGGCGATATCGCCGGTGGTGGTGGCGGTGCGCACCTCCTGGGAGAGGCGGCTGACCAGCCCCATATGGAAGCGGCTGCCCTGGCTGGGCGCGGAGAGGGTCACGCTGTCATAATTGTTAATGCCCGGGGCCGCCTGGGGGCGGCCGTCGCGTCCGGCCCGGGTCCGATAGACCTTGGCGGGGGCGATTGGGGTAATTGCGCCGTATCCGGAAGAGGTCAGCACAGTACTCACATCCTTTTTGATCATCCGATAGGTTTACCATCTCTTCTACTAATATTTATATCGGCAAACTTACCGGGAACATAAGAAAAAGCGGGAAATTTCTTTGCCAAAACAGAACCGCCCGGAGCCTTTTGAAGGAGGCTCCGGGCGGAAGACAGCGCTTTGGGGCATTTTTCCTTTTCCAGTTCCTGGATTTCTGAAGCTCAGCCCAGGGTTTTCAGATGCCGCAGCAGGACGTTGGATACGTTTTCGCAGGAGGCCTGGATCATCACCGCGCCGATGTTCTGGGCCACGCCGGGCATACCGTAAACCACGGAGGACTCCTTGTCCTGGCCGATGGTATAGGCGCCCTTTTTGCGCATTTCCAGCAGGCCGTGGGCCCCGTCCTGGCCCATGCCGGTCATGATGATGCCCACCATTTTGCAGGTGACGGTCTCGGCCATGGAGTAGAACATGGCGTCCACCGAGGGGCGGTGGCCGCTGACCTTTTCGCCAGGGGTGCAGTTAACGGTGTAGCGGGTGCCGATGCGCACCACCCGGCACTGGAGGTCGGCGGGGGCGATGAGCGCCAGGCCCCTGTGGAGCTCGTCGCCGCTCTGGGCCTCACGCACCTCCATGGCACACAGGCGGTTGAGACGCTCGGCATACATTTTGGTGAATCCGGGGGGCATGTGCTGGACGATGACCATAGGGGGGATGTCGGCGGGCAGCCGCTTCATGACCGCCAGGGTGGCCTCGGTGCCGCCGGTGGAGGCGCCCAGGCCGATGATAACCCGGTCCAGATTGGGACTGGCTCCCAGGCTGGGGGCGGCGCCCACGTTGATAGCCCCGGCCTGGGGGACGGCGGCGGCAGTGCGGGGCCTGGCCGTGGCGGCCATGACCACCTTCTGGGCCAATCCGGCCAGGAAAGCCTCGGGGCTCTGGTGGTCGTCGGGCTTGCGGACAAAGTCCACCGCGCCCACGGCCAGGGCGTCAAATACCTTTAAATTCAGGGAGGACACCAGGATGACGGGGATGGGATGGGTGGGCAGGTACTGCTTGAGGAAGTCGATGCCGCTTTGCCCCGGCATCTCCACGTCCATGGTGATGACATCGGGCTGGTACTGGGGAATTTTGTTTTTCGCGTCCAAGGTGTTGATGGCGTAGCCCACCACCTCGATCCTGGGGTGGGCGGACAGGCCCTTGATGATAAGGCTGCGGGCCAGCATGGAGTCATCCACCACCATGACGCGAACCTTTTTCAGCGGGGCTGTGGTTATGGGAATAGGCATAATAAAGGAAAACCTCCCTGTTTGGGAAATACCGGGCCGACCGGCAGGTGCGGATCGGCCCGGTTTGATTATCATTTCTGGAATGTGGACGGGGCCAGCCGGCGGTAAGGCATATTGGCGCTGAGGTTCTCCGACTTGCTGATGAGCAGATATCCGCCGGGAGCGGTGGCGTCGTAGAACCTGCGGACCAAGGCGTCCTTGGTGGGCTGGTCAAAGTAAATCATCACGTTCCGGCAGAAAATAACGTCGAATTTCCGGCGGAACTTGATGGGGTCCATCAGGTTGAAGGGCTGGTAGATCACATTGTCCCGCACCCTGGGGGCCACCTGGTACTGCCCGCCGGACTGGGGGATGAAATACTTCTTCTTCCAATCGGCCGGGATGGTGTCGGGCAGCTCATACACGCCCTTTTTGGCGGCGGTCATGGCCCGGTTGGAAATGTCGGTGGCAAGCAGCCGGGTATCCCATTGGCTGGCCTGGGCGCCCAGGTAGTCGAAGAGGAACATGGTGATGTTGTAGGGCTCCTCCCCGGTGGAACACCCCGCGCTCCAGATGGCCAGGGTCTTGTCCTTCTGGTGGCGCTGGACGATATCCGGGATGATCTTCTGGCAAAACAGGTCCAGGTGCTCCTTTTCCCGCATGAAGAAGGTGTAGTTGGTGGTCAGCTTATCCAGCAGCAGGGTAATCAGGTCATTGTCCTTGGTCTGAAGCACATGATTGACAAAATCGGTGAAGCTGGTGTAGCCCCGCTGCTTCAGGGGGGTGGAAAGCCGACCGGTGATGAGCTGCTTTTTCTGGCTCAGGTCGATGCCGTAATTGGACTGGACAAACTTGGCCAGGCGGCTGAAGTCGCTGTCCGTGATGGACAGGGCGGAAAAGGATCCGGAGCCGCCCGCTCCGTTTCCTATACTACTCATTGGGCATCAACTGTTCACAGTCCAGCACCATCATGGTGCCGGAGCCGTCGGGCAGGGAGCACATGCCGCTGACCAGCAGCTGGGTGCTGTTGGCGGGCATGGGGAGGAGGTTGACCTTGGGAATGTCCAGCATCTGGTCCACCGCGTCCACCAGGATGCCCAGCTGTACGTCACCCAGGTTGATCACCACCACCAGGCTGTCGTCCTCCTTGGGCTCCATGCCCAGGCGGGCGCGGATATCCAGGATGGGGATCATCTGGCCGCGCATGTTGATGATGCCCCGGATGAAGTCGGGCAGCATGGGCAGGTAGGTGATGAGCTGGTTATTGAGGATCTCCACCACATCCTCAGCCACCACGCCCAGCTTCAGATGGCCGGCCATGAAAATGAGGTATTTTTGGGAATCCACCGTGTCGTCCACGGTGTTCAGGGCTTCCATCTCGTCCTCGCGGGCGAACAGAATCTCGTCATTCATATTCTTCTCTCCTTATCACATACCCCGGGCGGCGGAATAGAGGTTGGCCACGTCCAAGATGATGCTGATGCTGCCGTCGCTGCGCAGGGTACAGCCGTTGATGCCGTAATTCTTGATATTGTAGCTGTTCACATAGGCGGGCAGCTGTTTGACCACCACCTGCTGCTGGCCCAGCAGCTCATCCACGAACAGGCAGTAGGAGTGGTCCCCCGCCTCCAGCCAGATGAGCACGCCGTCCTCGATGTTGGTGCAGCCGTGCTGGAGCTGGTAGAGCTGCTTGGCCCGGACGATGGGATAGAAATTGCCCTGGCACTTGATGATCTCGCCGCTGCTGGAGTCGTGGATCACGTCCTTGGCGGCCACCTTCATGGTGGACAGGATGTTGTTAATGGGGATAGTGAAGATGGAATCGCCCACCGCCACCTCCATGCCGTCCATAATGGCCATGGTCAGCGGGATGCGGATGGTGGTGGTCATGCCGCGGCCCAGCTCGCTGGAGATGGACACGGTGCCGCCCAGCTCCTCCACGCCCCGCTTTACCACATCCATGCCCACGCCGCGGCCGGAGAATTCGGTGACCTCGGTGTTGGTGGAGAAGCCGGGGGCCAACAGGAAGTTGAGGATCTCCTTGTGGCTGTACTCCACGTCGGGGGAGGCGATGCCCTGGCGGATGGCTTTGGCCAGTACGGCCTCGTCGTTGACGCCCCGGCCGTCGTCAATAATCTCGATAATGACCTCGCTGCCAGTGTCCCGGGCAGAGAGGATGATTTCGCCCACAGGATCCTTGCCGGCGGCTACGCGTTCCTCCTGGGTCTCCTCAATGCCGTGGTCCATGGAGTTGCGGATCATGTGCATGATGGGGTCGCCTATGGAGTCCACAATGGTCTTATCCACCTCGGTGTTCTCGCCGATCAGGGTGAGCTTGGCCGGGCGGTTGAGCTTCTTGGTCATGTCGCGGACAATACGGGTCATCTTCTGGAACACGCTGGACACGGGGACCATGCGCAGGGACATGGACACGTCCTGGAGCTCGTCGGTGAGCTTGCGCAGCTGCCGGGCGGACTTGGAGAAGGCGTCCAGCACCAGCCCCTTCAGGTCGGGGGAGGAGGTGACCATGGATTCGGTGATGACGATCTCGCCCACCACGGCGGACAGCTGGTCCAGCTTGCTCAGGTTGACGCTGATGAGCGTCTCCTTGGGGTGCTGCTGTTGCTGCTGCTGGGCGGCGGGGGCGGCGGAGGCCGCAGGCGCGGGGGAGACGGGCGCGCTCTGGGCGGCGGGGGCGGCAGAGGCCGCAGGCGCGGGGGAAGCGGGCTTCTCTGCCGGCGGCGGGCAGTCATAGGACTGGTAGCCCTGGACGGAGCCCACCGTCTTGATGACGCTGATGGCGCTGTCCCGGTCCCCGGCGGTCTTGAACATCAGGTGGAAGCCGTTGTCGATGATGCTCTCGGAGGTGGAGGAATCGGTCTCCACGTTGGCCGGCTCAAAGATAAAGTCGGACTCGCCGCACACGTCTTTGACGGCTGTGACCACCATAAAGGCCCGCAGGCTTTCCATGCCGCAGCCCTCTTCGAAGTTTACACGCAGGGCGTAGGGGAAGCCTGCCGCGCCGGCAGGGGCGGAGACCGCAGGTGCGGGCGCCGCGGCGGCGGGCGCAGGCGCGGGCGCCTCCTCCGGCGCCTCTTCACCCTTAATTTTAGCGATCAGGGTATTAATATTTGAAAGGAAGGTGTCGATATCCTTGCTAAGAGGTTCGTCGGCTTCCACCTTCTCCACCTCGCCCCGGAAGAAGTCGATGGACTGGAACACCACGTCAAACAGCGCCGGACGGTTCTCCTCGGAGACCACGGACATGGTGCCCTCCCGGATGATGAAGAACATGTCCTCAATCCGATGGGCCACGGTGGCCAGGGAGTCGAACTCCATCATGGCGGAGGAGCCCTTGATGGTGTGCATGATGCGGAAGATTTCGTTCACGTTCTCCTGAGAGAAGGTGTCAACTTTTTCCGCCTCCAGGACGATGGTTTCAAGCTGCTCCAGCAGAGTGCCGGTTTCGTAGATGTACATATCCAGAATTTCGTTTCCGCTGCCCATAAAAAGCACCACCTCAGTAAATATCTTTTATCTTTGTTATTATCGGCAGGGAGCGGCTGAAAATTAAGTAGGTTTTCCAAGTTTTATCGCAGGGGTGTGAAAAAATGCCTGACCTTTTGGGAGCAACCAACCCGGTACCGGGTTATGACAATACGAATGTCAACCGTAATATCCCAATTTCCCCCAGTAATAACCAGGTGCAGAACGTTCCCGACCTGGACCGGGTGACGGGGGCGGACCACCGCACCGAGCAGCAGGACGCGGGCCAGACGGGGGAAAAGATCCGCTACGACTCCAATTTCCAGAGCTTTATCCAGCAGCTGCGCCGGAGCCAGGGCGCGGGGCAGGCCCTGGCCAAGCTGATATTCCGGGAGGGGACAGTGGTCACCTCCGGCATGAGCGAGGGCATCGCGGATGAGATGTCCCAGGTGATGGAGCTGCTGAAAATGGACCAGGCCCAGCTGCTGGATTTCCTCAGCGGGCAGATGAAGGCGGGGACCCGCTTTGGCGGGGCCCTGTTTGCCATGCTCAGGAACGCCTACGCCCGGGCGGACTCCGAGGGGGTGCGGGGGGATATCCTCCAATTCCTGAAAAGCTACAGCGACTGGTCGTCCACCGGCCACATTGAGGGGAACCTGCTGCGCAATCTGGCGGGTATGGCAAACTCCATGCCCGCCAGCTGGGGAGACAAGCTGCGGGAGCTGCTGGCCCAGCTGGAAAACGGCGTGGCCGCCGGGGACCGGCAGGGAAACATCAGCCTTTTGCAGCAGAAGGTGTTCCCCCTTATGTCCTCCTATGTGGGGCAGACCCACGACATGGGCACCCCCCGGGAGCTGCTCAGCCTTCTGGCGCTGGATGTGGCCCGGTATGAAAACGGGTCGGAAGAAAAAATGCTGGAGACCTTCCATCAGCTCAGCGGATATGGTACACTAAAGGGGATGCTGGGCGGGGTGGACGACAAGTCGCTGCTCAAGCTGCTGCAAAGCAGCCTCCCCGGACAGCGGGGAAGCGCCGTACAGTTCGCCGACCACCTGGCCGCCGCCGCCGCCCGCGCCCTGCGGGGGGAGGGGAGCGCCGAGGTGCAGGAGATGTTCCGAAACCTGGTGTCCTCCATGCTCGTCAACGAGAGCGTGTACATGCCCCTGGCACATTTCCTCATCCCCCTGGAGCTGGACGGGAAGATGCTGTTCTCCGAGCTGTGGGTGGACGCCGACGCGGAGGAGAAGAAGGGGGACAAGGGGCAGGGCGAGAAGTGCATGAAGTTCCTCTTTAAGATCGACGTGCAGGGGCTGGGGCTGTTTGACGTGGTCCTGGCCAACCGGGAGCGGGATGTGAGCATTGTGGTGGCCTGTCCCGAGGGGGTGGCCCCCTTCTCCAAGGAGATCGAGCAGACCATATCCAGGATTCTCGCCCGCAACGAGCTCAACTCCGCCGGGGTGAGCGTGCGGAAAATGGAGCGCCCGGTGACACTTACCGAGGTGTTCCCCAAAATCTTTGAAGGGAAGAACAGCGTCAATGTCAAGGTATGATGGCAGGCGGAACCCGTCGAAAAAGGCGGTGGCCCTCCAATATGAGGCGGGGAACAGCGCGCCGGTGATTGTGGCCTCCGGCATGGGCTACATGGCGGAAAAAATTGTGGAGGTGGCCTCGGACAGCGGCGTGCCCATTTATGAGGACAACTCGCTGGCCACCATCCTGACCCAGCTGAAGCTGGGCCAGGAGATCCCGGAGGAGCTGTACAAGGCGATTGTGGAGATTTATGTGTACTTTCTCCACTTCGACCCAAATAAAGTGAAAGAAGGCGGACAGCCCAAGGCGGCGCCCCCGGCCGGTGAGCGGGGGACGCGGGCGGAACAGGAGGAGTGAGGATGGAACAGAGCTTGTATCTGATGCTGGACAGCAAGGGCACCCCCATCGCCCGGGGACGGGTCCAGGGGGGCACCGGCGGCCAGTACTGGCAGATCCAGGTGGAGGACGGCAAGATCGACGAGATTCTGGCCCACAAAAAGCTGAAGCTGCTGTCCGTACTGGACACAGGCCCCTCCTACGAGGGGGTCATCGTGCGCAGCCGCAACGATATGATCCAGCTGGAGGTCACCAAAATCAACGCGGATGCCCATGATATGCGCAAAAACCTGCGGGTGGTGGTTCATTTCAACAGCTTCATCTACCCGTTGGGCGCCAAGTGGGCCGGGCGCAGGCAGGTGGAGTCCAACGACCTGAGCGCCGGGGGGATCGCGTTTTTCACCGACCATTCCCTCCAGGTGGGGGAGCAGGTGGAGGTGGTTATCCCCGTCACCGCCCAGCCGCTGGTGGTCCGGTGCCAGATCCTGCGCATGCGCCCCACCGAGCGGGCCTCCTATGTGCTGTATGCGGCCAAGTTTTTGGAGCTTTGCAACGACGAGGAGACCATGCTGCGGGAGGCGGTATTCAACCTTCAACTGCGGGGGCGGCCCAGGGCCGCCGGGCCGGGGGCCTGAGCGGCGGTAACGGCATGGCATATGGAACGGACAGGCGTTTGCCGAGGGCGCGCCGGAAAGGAAAGGTCACACTCATGAGAAACAACAGCAGCAATCAAACGATCTGGCACCGCCTGCGCCGGCATATTGCCGGCGCATTGGTGCTGACCCTGGTCCTGGGACTGCTGCCCGGGCTGGCCCTGCCGGCCCAGGCGGCCGATCACTGGGCCATGCCTTATGCCCAGCAGCTGATGGACTGGGGCGTGATGCGGGGCGATACCAGCGGTGCGCTGCGCCTGGGCAGCAGCATCACCCGCGCCGAGTTCGTGGCCATGATGAACCGGGCCTACGGCTATGACGAGCTGAACGGGATGCCGTTTACCGACGTGAGCTCCCGGGACTGGTTCTATGACGATATTGATATTGGCTACAATATCGGCTATTTCAAGGGGACGGGCGCCACCACGGCCTCCCCCAACGCCCCGCTCACCCGGGAGCAGGCCGCGGTGCTGCTCTCCCGCAACCTGATGCTCCGGGGCACCACGGGCGAGACCCTGGGTTTCTCCGACAGCCGCACCTTGAGCGACTGGAGCCGGGGCCTCATCGGGGCCGCCGTTTCCCAGGGGGTTATCAGCGGCTATGAGGACGGCAGCTTCAAGCCCCAGCGGAACATCACCCGGGGCGAGGTGGCCGCCATGCTGGTGCGCGCCATCGGCACCCCCATCAGCGAGAAGGGCGAGCACACCCTGGGCAGCGTCTACGGCAATGTGACCATCAATACCTCCGGCGTCACCCTGCGCAACAGCGTGATCGCCGGCAACCTCTATCTCACCGGCGGCATCGACCTGGGCGACGTGCTGCTGGAGAACGTGGAGGTGCTGGGCCAGATCGTGGTCAGCGGCGCGGGCGAGAGCAATTCCAGCCAGAGCAGCGTGATCCTGCGCAACGTGACCGCCGACGAGATGGTGGTGGACAGCATCGCCAACCAGTTCGTCAGCGTCCGCGCCGAGGGCCACACCGACATACCCGTCACCAGCGTGCGCACCAACGCCTACGTGGAGGATGCCTCCACTGACGGCCACGGCCTGGCCCTCATCCATCAGGACGGCGAGGAGGGCACCCTGCTCCAGGTGGCCGGTAACTTGAAGGAGATTGTAAACTTTACCCCCAAGTCCACCCTTCAGATCGCCCGGGGCTACGCCGAAAAAGTCACGGTGGATGAGAATGCCACCGAGTCCAAGGTGATTATCGACAATGGCGCCCGGGTGGGCGAGCTCAACCTGGACGTGGCCACCGAGGTGACCGGCGGCGGGGATATCAAAAACCTCAACGTGGCCGCACCGGGCTGCAAGGTGGAGATGCTGCCCGACAAGATCACCATCCGTCCCGGCATCACCGGCAACATCAACGGCACCGAGATGGACAGCGTGACCGCCGACGAGTCCTCCGCCGACCCCAAGCTGATGGCGGGCTATCCTGCGGTGAAGAACGTGGCCCCCAACTCCGCCACCCTGGTGTTCAGCACCAATAAGGCGGGTACTGTACATTGGGCGATCTCGGCGGTGTCCGACGGCTCGGTGAGCGAGAAGGACCTGCTGGAGCCCCCCGTCTACGGCGGTAAGATCCTCAAGGCGGGCACCGTGAAGACCGCTTCCTCCAACTCCGAGTACACCGCCCAGGTGAACGGGCTGACCCCCGACGGCTCCTACTATGTCAGCGCCATCCTGGTGGATGGGCGGGACAACCGCAGCCCCGTGAAGGTTGCTGCCTTTACCACCCCGGACAATACGGTGCCCGCGTTCACCTCCGGCTACCCGGTGATGACCAAGACCAGCGTGGACCTGGCCCAGGTCACCGTGATGACCAATAAGAGCTGCCGGCTGTACTACGCCCTGCTGCCCTCCGGCAGCACCGCCCCCACGGCCAACGAGTTCAAGACCGGGGCTGTCAGCGGCAATTTGGGCTATGGCTCCCTGAGCGTAGTGAAGAACGTCACCCATCCCATCCAGGTGAACGCCGTCAAGCTGGATGAGGTGACCAAGTACGACCTGTACCTGTGGCTGGTGGATCACGACGGCGTTAAGAGCTCCGCAGTGAAGAAGCTCACCTTCACCACCGACGACAACACCCCGCCCATCGTCACCAACCTGTGGCAGAGCGACTTCCAGCCCACCTCCGCCGGCGTGACCTATACGGTGAACGAGCCGGCCACCCTCTACTGGGCCATCGTGAAGGAGGGCGACGAGGCGTTCATCACCAGGGGCGAGCACGAGGAGGGCCTGACCGACAAGCTGACCAAGATCAAGGTGGAGTCGGGCGCAGGGGCCCTGAAGAAGGGCTCCAGCAACGCCAGCAAGGCGGAGGCCGAGATCAAATTCGCCATCTCCGCCCTGAATTCCAAGGTCACCGGCACCAACAGCTACACCCTGTACTACGTGGCCAAGGACAAGGCGGGCAACTACTCCAACGAAGTGAAATTCTGCCAGATCCAGACCACCGGCGCGGAAAACCCCACGGTGAAGCAGGAATTCACCAAGTATAACGGCGACAAGAAAAATGAACCCATGGCGGACACCGATATCCGGCTGGTGTTCTCCGAGAGCGTCAAGGGCGGCCCGGACAAGGGCGAAAATGTGTTCCTGGACCTGTACGCCAAGGTGGAAACGGCCCAGAAGGCCTATGACGACGGCGATAAAAACGACACCTCGCTGAAGATGAACCTGGATAAGGCGCGGGAGGAGCTCTCCGCCGTGCTCTATGACCACATCAAGCTGATGTGTGTCCCCGCGGTGGGCAGCTCGTATGAGGTGAGCTCCAACGAGAAGCTCAACGTGGAGCACGCCGACAATATCATTGATTACCGCTATGCCAAGGTGGAGTACGAAAACGGCAGCGTGGTGGTGCGCTTCCCCACCGTCAAGAATGCGGACGGGACCATCACCGGTGAGAGCGCGCTGCGCCTGAAGAGCGGCGCCGAGTATTACTTCCAGCTGATAGATATCTACGGCACCGGCTTTGTCCCCAAGCGCCTGGTCAGCGACGACACGAGACAGGTGGACCTGGAGCACTTTAAAACCGTGTTTGCCCAGGTGAATGTGAATATGGGCACCTCCCCCACCATCAAGGCTGCGGTGGACAGCAGCGGCAACCCCATCGGCCCGACAGCGCCCGGCGCCCCCAAGGACGGCCGCATCGACTTCAACTTTGTGCTCAACCCCTCCAGCTCCACCAGCATGGTGGAGGAGGCCATGTGCTGGGATATGCTCATCTGGACGGATACCACCATGAGCTATGACCTCTACTCCCGGACCGTGGGGATCGGGACGGATGGCGGCACTTGGACCTATGAGGGCTCCAGCAGCATCAACGTCACCGGCGCACCGGACGGCTTTGCCTACCACAGCCTGCGCAGGGAGTTCCAGCGCGACGCCACCGGCAGGGTGACGTTCAACCCGGTCAAGACGCTGAACGCGGACGTGGAGTACGCCATCCGCGTGACCTCTCTCGGGGACAGCGACGATTCCTCCGCCTGGAACCGGCGGGTGACGGTGAAGATCATGGTGGTGGCCGGCTCCAGCCACGGCCTGTCCAACCTGTCCAACGGCAGCTACCAGACCGATTGGGAGACCGCGCAGAAGGACGACGGCGTATCCTCCATCGGCAACCCCGACCCCCGGATTATCCGCAAGCAGTTCAGCGATACCGAGCCGCCCCAGCTGGTGGAAAACTATCCCTCCATTGCCGCGGGCGACATCGGCGCGGAGATCGACGTGATGCTGGACCGCCCCGGCCAGGTGTTCTACGTGGCGGTGCCGCTGAACAACTTCAAAAAGGGAGCGGATGATTTCGTTCCCACAGGCCAGCTGAAGTTCTCCGATTTGCAGGGCGTCACCAGCTACACCACGCCGGTGGTGCCCACCATGGCGGGCTGGGGCCTGAAAGCTGACGATACCAGCAAGGTCCAGCAGACCGAGGAGGGCCTGCCCCTGCCCACCGGCAGCAGCGCCGTACCCCAGAAGGGCGGCAAGAAGGCCACGGAGAACGCCACTGCCGGCCACCATGACCGCATGATGCTGTCCGCGCCCGGCGTGAACACCATCACCGGCGGAAAGTTCAGCGGCAAGGTGCGCTACGGCTCCACCCCGTCGATGGAGGCCAACGTGGGCTACACCATCACCCTTGAGGACCTGGATCCCAACACCCTGTACTATGTCTACCTGGTGACCAAGGGCACCTCGGCCATCTATTCCAGGTTTGCCGAGTGCTACGCCTTCATCACCCAGGAGTCTGTGCGGCCCAACATCAACGCCAGCATCAGCGGCACCAACGTAAATATTGAGGTGGACCGCACCACCGATCTGAACTACATCCTGGTGAGCAGCGGCAGCGAGGACGCGGCGATCCGGGCCGACTTCTGGGGCAATACAGCCATGACGGACCATAAAGTAGCGCCCGCAGATGACGCCGATGTGGCCAATGTGAAGACCGTGCTGGACGCTTTGACCACGCCGCACTACAATAAAAACACCAGGGAATACGATGGCAGCGTGTTTGACCACTACGCCAACGCCCGGGGCAAGGACACCGTGGCCGGGCTGATCCGCAGCCAGGAGGTGTCGGGCACCACCGTGGTGATGACCGGCTCCAAGCGGGTCACCGAGGCGGGCAACGGCGGCGCGGCAAACCGCATCCCGTGCACCGGGATGCAGGACCGCACCTTCTATACCTTCCTGGCGGTGGGTAAGAGCGTGCTGGGCTCCGGCGACGCCTTCCGGGCGGTGCGCCCGGTGCAGAAGGCGGATACCGAGCCGCCCATGATCACCAGCGCCATCATCGCGGTGACAAAATGGGCGGAGGACGGAAAGGGAAACAAGCTGCCCCAGATTGCGGAGGGCACCATCAGCATAGTGTTCAGCGAGGGGCTGTATTCCAACACCCAGTCGGGCACCGAGCAGAAGACGCTGCCTATAGACGGTTGCAGGGTGGCCACTTCCGGCACTGATGTGCATGATACGGAGGCGGCGAAAAAGTACGCCGCGCTGAGCGGCATCATCACGACTTCAAGTAATTCCGGCGTGAAGGTGCGCTATGAAAAAAGCCACAGCACTGCGGCGGCAAAGGCCCCCATCTCGGTGATCGAGCTGAATGTGGCCAATGTGCAGAGCGGGTTTGGTATCTCGTTTGACGGCAGCGTGTGCGACAAGGAGAAAAACGGCCTGGACCGCAGTCCGCTGACAGTCAAGGTCCAGATTACAAAGGTGCCCGGAACGGGGACCAAGGACATCCCCGTGGAGTATGTGGCCAGCTTTATCGTGCCGGCCGACTGGGACGCCCGGACGGACAAGTAACCACCCAAGCCGGGGGGCGTGCCCCGCCCCCCGGCTTCTGGCATGAACTCAAAGGAGTGCGGCTATGAAAAATGATTGTTTGCGCCGTTTCGGCGCGCTGATGCTGGCGCTTGCCCTGGCGCTGCCCCTTGCGGTCACGCCCGCGTGGGCGGCTCCCGGGGAGGGAGGCACCAGCATCCAAATCACGGCGGACCAGTTTACCGATGGCTACTATAATAACGCGACCGATACGCTGCAAATAAAGTCCGGCGGGACGGCGAAGCTGAAAATTGAGTTTGCGGGCCAGGGTTGGAATCCGGGCGCCGGTACTCTCACATGGACCAGCTCCAGTGTCGGGGGTAGTTCGCTCGCCTTTAATCCGGCTTCCGGCGATTCTTTTGAAACCACAATGACCGTGCCCGCCCAGGCGGGGGATTATGTAGTTACCGCTACGCTGGTCAACAAAACTGACAACAAGGATGTGGTGACCGACACGATGAAGGTGTCCGTCACCAGCGATGCCGCCAACGTCCCAGTCGCTGGCGTGGCGATAGAGCCCGCCAGCCTCACCCTCTGCGAGGGTGAGGAAAAAACCCTGAACGCCCTGGTGGACCCCGCCAACGCCAGCAACAAGGCTGTGACCTGGAGCATTGACAGGACGGACGTGGCAACCGTGACCCCCAGCGGAACAGCCGGGGAGGCCACCGTCAAGGGGCTCAAAGAGGGGACCGCCGTCATCACGGTGGTAACAGCGGACGGGAACAAAATCAAAACCTGCCAGGTGACCGTCACCAAGAAGTTTGTTGAGGCCAACAGCCTGAGCTTCACAAAAAAGACGGACCAGAAAAACAAGAACGACGGCAACAGCTGGGAGTACACGCCTAAGCTGATGCCGGAGGACGCCACCATTGATAAGGTGGAGTGGAAGAGCTCCGACCCCAGCGTGGCCACCGTGACGGCGTCCACCGCGGCCAACGCCGCCCCCGTAACCGGGGTTGTGACCCGGGGGAACCAGCCCGGCAAAACCACCATCACGGTGGTTGTCACCAGCGGCGCGCGGACCCTGAGCGACGACTTTGAGCTGGTGGTGTCCGGCATCACCCTCAACCGCACGTCCCTCAGCCTGGCTATGGGCAAGTCGGAAACCCTGGCGGTGAAGCAGCCCTTTTTCGGCGAGGCGGCGGGCCAGGCGGTGACGTGGAGCAGTGACCGCGCGGACATCGCCATGGTCAGCGGAGGCGTTGTGACCGCCCGGAACCAGGCGGGCACCGCCAAGATCACCGCCACCACGAAGGACGGCCTTTATTCGGCTGAGTGTGTGGTCACCGTGTCCGAGGACACCAGCGGCCTGATCCAGGCGGGCAATGTGTCCGCGGGCAGCCCCATGAACATGTCCACCGCCGCCGCGTCCACCGTCTTTAACGTGGGCGACCCGGACCAGCCCTATTACAGCGGCACCATTGCCAACGTCCTCAACTCCCTGGCCCAGTACAAGTACAAAAGCCCGCTGAGCTATGTAACAAACCTGTCGGTGTCCACCGCCCAGGGCGTGCTGTATTACGGCTACGTGTCCGAGGCGGACCCGGGGGCTGGTGTGGGCAGCACGGAGCAGTACTATGTGAGCGGGGCCCAGGGCCTGCTGGCGCTGAATCAGGTGTCCTTTGTGCCCAGGGCCTCCTTTACCGGCAGCGCGGATATCAGCTACACCGCCTGGACCGTGGGAGGGCAGGCGTTCAGCGGCATCATCCGGGTGCCGGTGAACGGCGCGGCCCCCACCAGCGGCATCACCTACACCGCCAACGAGGGACAGCCCGCCCGTTTCCAGGCGGCGGACTTTGAGGAGGTGTGCTGGGCCAGGACGGGCCGGGGACTGGATTATGTCACCTTCAACCTGCCCTCCAGCGCCTATGGCACGCTGTATTACAAGTATGTGGGCGGCTATGGCGAGCGGGTGGATTCCGGCACCCGCTACCGCAGCAGCGGCGTCAACCATCTGGACAACGTGAGCTTTGTCCCCGCCCAGGGCTATTCGGGGACAATTACGGTGAGCTACCGGGCCTATCCCCAGGGGGGATCGGCTTTCGTCGGCCAGGTGACCATCAAGGTCACCTCCCAGGCGGGGCAGGGCCTGGTGAACTATGCCGGCAGCAAGCGCGCCCCGGTGTACTTCCAGGCCAATGATTTCAACATGGCCTGCTATAACGCCACCAACGAGATGCTGAGCTATGTGCGCTTCCAGCTCCCCCCCTCCAGCGAGGGCACGCTGTACTATAACTACTACTCCGGCGGGGGCTACAACACCCCCGTAAGCGCCGGGACCAACTACTACCGCAGCGGGATGCCCAGCGTGGGCGGCGTGTGCTTTGTCCCCTCCTCCACCGCCCCGGACACGGTATCCATCCCCTTCACGGGCATCGGCGCCGGGGGGGCCTCCTTCGCCGGTACGGTGTTTATCCGGCTGGACAGCTATGGCGGCGGCGTGGCCCAGAGCATCCAGTACAGCGCCTATCAGGGCAGGCCGGCGGTATTCCAGGTGAACGACTTCAACAATGCCAGCGTTGCCGCCACCGGGGCAGCCCTGAATTACGTGCAGTTCCAGCTGCCCAGCTCCAATCAGGGGACGCTGTATTACAACTACAGCAGCAACAGCAGCTACGGCAACCGGGTGTATGCGGGCACATCCTATTACCGCACCGGCAGCGGCTATCAAAACCTGATCGGGAATATCTCCTTTGTGCCCAGCTCCAATTACGTGGGCACGTCCTACTTCAACTACACCGGCTACGCCATCAACGGGCAGAGCTTTACCGGCACGGTGGCGGTCCAGGTGAGCAATCCAACCCCCAGCGACGTGAATTATACCGTCAGCAGCTCCAGCCCCATCCGCCTGAGCAGCGCCACCCTGCGAAACGTCTGCAATCCGGTGCTCAGCCGGGAGCTGTCCTATATTGAGATCACCAGCCTGCCCTCCTCCACCCTGGGCCAGCTGTATGCCAACTACAGCGGCTTCGGTTCGGGCACCCTGGCCAATGTGGGCGGACGGTACTACTGCTCCAGCAATCCCAGCATCGACCAGCTGTATTTCGTGCCCCGGGGCGGCGCCCAGGGGACGGCCACAGTGACCTACACCGGCTACAGCAGCAGCGGCGAACGGGTGAGCGGCCGGATTAACTTCACCCTCACCAGCAGCGGCACGTCCCGCTATTTCACCGACATGGGCAAGCACGCCTGGGCTGCGGCGGCGGTGGATTATCTCTATGCGAACGATGTGACCAACGGCGTGGCCCCGGGCCGGTACGGGCCCAATCAGAAGATGCTGCGCAGGGACTTTGTGCTGATGCTGTGCCGGGCGTTTGACTTCACCGGCGGCAGCGGCTACAGCTTTGCCGATGTGCCCACCAACGCCTATTACGCCAATGCGGTGGCCACAGCCAAGCGGATGGGCATCGTCAACGGGGACGGGGTAAACTTCAGGCCCAACAGCTCCGTGACCCGGCAGGACGCCATGGTGATGATTAAAAACGCCCTGACCGCCTCGGGCTGGAGCCTGGGCAGCGGCACATCGGTGGACCTGTCCCGCTTTGTGGACAGCCGCGAGGTGTCCAGCTACGCGCGGGACGCGGTGGGCACGCTGGTGCGCATTGGCGCGGTGAACGGCGACAACCGGGGACGCCTGAACCCCCGCGGCGACATTACCCGGGCGGAAATCGCGGTGATCCTCCACTTTGTAATGACCATGTGACCGCCGCCACAATCAAGAGGAAAAGGAGACGGGACTATGAATCAGACGCCCGATACAGAGCAGTTCTCCCAGGTGAATATAGCGTCGATCTTTGGGCTGCACCCGGACATGACGGTGGAGGTGCTGACCATGGACAACCGCCTTACCTTTGTGGGGAAGGTGGAAATGGTGCGCAATGGGGCAGTGGTCCTCCGGGAGGCCAAGGGGGACAGCCTGCCGCCGGTGATGTACAATAAGGAGATCAAGCTGCGCTACTTCCAGGGGGAGCGGGGCAGCGTGGTGGTCAACGCCCGCGTGTGCGGCAGCACCAACCTGATTTGGAAAGTGGACCGGCTGGAGAGCAAGTACACCCAAGAGCAGCGGGCGTTCTTCCGGCAGAGCATCAGCCCGGATACGGCGGCGCTGTGCTCCCGGCGGGCGGGGATCAACGGGCCGGCCAAAAAGGCCGCGCCCTGCCAGATCCTGGACGTGAGCGCCGGCGGAATGCTTATCTCCAGCCGGGAGGAGTACGAGGTGAACGACCGGCTTTCCATCACGGGGATCTACCTGGCCGAGGGGCTGGAGCCCTTCAGCTTCAGCTGCCAGGTGCGCCGGGTGGGCAAGCCGGATATGGGCGTCATCCGCTACGGCTGCCAGTTTGAGGCCCTCCCCCCCAAGGAGCAGGACCGCCTGCTGCGGGCCATTTTCGTTGTTCAGCGTGAGGAGATCAGAAGCCAGAAGGACCGGGATGAGCTGTAGGCCCGGACATTCGGAGAGCAAGACCCCCGCGCCTTCCCAGAGGAAGGTGCGGGGGTCTCGTCGTTTTCAACAAAGGTGGATCGGCGAAAGGAGAAAATTTATACTATTTAAGATTTCATGACTGGTAAATTCCCGATATAAGCAAAAAAACGAAAGGAAATATTGTGGAAAAAACCTCTTGCATTCCTGGGGGAAGCGTCTATAATAGTGCGAAAGCTGGGGCCTGAGGAGCTCCAGGGAGGCAATATTATGTGAACCGGCCTTTGGAAAGGAGGCAATCAATTATGACTAAAGACCTTACCTCGGGCAGCCCCATGCGGCTGATCCTGGGCTTTACGGTACCCACCCTGCTGGGGCTGCTGTTCCAGCAGCTCTATAACATGGTGGACGCCATGATCGTGGGCAAGCTGCTGGGCTCCCAGGCCCTGGGGGCGGTGGGCTCCACCGGCTCCATCAACTTTTTCGTCATCGGATTCTGCCTGGGGGTGTGCTCCGGCTTCGCCATCCCCGTGGCCCAGCGGATGGGCGCCAAGGACTACCCCCAGATGCGCCGGTATGTGGCCAACGCCGCCTACCTGTCCGCCGTCATTGCCCTGGTGCTCACCGTGGGCACTGGCATCCTCTGCCGGGATATCCTGATCGCCATGGACACCCCGGCCGACCTCTTTTGGGATGCCAACGCCTATATCTTCGTCATCTTCATGGGCATTCCTGTGGTATTCCTGTATAACCTGCTGGCGTCCATCATCCGCGCCCTGGGGGACAGCCGGACCCCGGTTTACTTCCTGGCGCTGTCCGCCGGGCTGAACATCGTGCTGGACCTGGGCTTCATTTTGCTGCTGGACTGGGGTGTGGCCGGGGCCGGCATTGCCACGGTGGTGTCCCAGGCGGTGTCCGGCGTGGCGTGCCTGGTGTATATGGTGAAGCGGTTCCCCATTCTCCGAATTACCCGGGAGGAGGGGCGGCTTGACGCCGACGCCTGCAAGTCCCTTTGCGCCATGGGCCTGCCCATGGGCTTGCAATACTCCATCACCGCCATCGGCTCCATCGTGATGCAGACCGCCGTAAACGGCCTGGGCAGCGTCTACGTGACCGCCGTGGCTACCGCCGGCAAGGTGTATCAGCTGCTGGCCTGCCCCTTTGACGCCATGGGGGCCGCCATGGCCACCTACTGCGGCCAGAATGCGGGCGCCGGGCAGCTTGACCGCCTGCCCCAGGGGGTGCGCTCCTGCTCTGTGCTGGGGGCGGGCTACTCCGCCATCGCCCTGGGCGGAATGCTTCTCTTCGCCCCGCAGTGCGCCATGCTGTTCCTCAGCTCCTCCGATCCCCAGCTGGGGCTGCTGCTGAGTCTGACCTGCCAGTATATCGTCCTCCAGACCGCGTTTTTCTTCCCCCTGGCCCTGGTGAACATTTTGCGTTTCTCCATTCAGGGCATGGGCTTCAGCGTCTTTGCCATTCTGGCGGGGGTGCTGGAGATGATCGCCCGGACTGTGGTGGGCTGGTTCTTCGTGCCTGGTATGGGCTACACCGCCGCCTGCTTTGCCTCCCCGGCGGCGTGGATCTGCGCGGATGCGTTCCTCATCCCCGCCTGTCTGGGCTGCATTGCCCGGCTGCGGCGGAGCAACCCCACCGCCTCGCTGGAAACCATCTCCCGGCGGGTGCTGAAGAAGGCCGCCAGAGCGTAAGAAAAGAGCTTCGGGAATTTCCCGAAGCTCTTTTTTGTGCTGCTTACGCCACGGCGGAGAAGGGGACGCGGGGGTCCTGCCGCCCGGTCTGCTGATCCGCCTGCTGGCCGCTGTTGGCCTTGGTGACGGTGCGGGTGGTGCCGCCGGAGACGTAGGCTTTGCCGCACTCAGGACAGATGGCGGTGTGATAGGTGACGGACTGGCTGACCACCTTCCGATCCTCCTGGCGGGCCTTGGCCTGCTCCCGGACCACATGCTCGTTTTCATGTCCCCGCACGGCGGAGGCCACCTGCTCGGGGGCGATGTTGGTGGGGGTTTTAAAGGACACGCCGGGATCGTCGGAGCCGTCCTGGTAGGTGCGCTCCTTACAGGTCTGGCACTCGCCCTCCTCCATGACCTCCTGGGCGCTCTTGGCCTCGATGGCGGAGGGGTCCGCCGCCTGCTGGGCATCGGTGCCCTTGAGGCCGGCCAACTCGGGGGCCTTGGCCTTGTCCGCACCGGCTGCTTGGGCGGCGGCGCCCTGCCCGGCGGGGCCGTCCCCCGCATACCTGATGCGCATACGCACCGCCATCTCCACCGGGTCGGCGCCCTCCCGGACGTTCAGGGAGAACTGGCCGGGCTTCATCTCGCTGCTGCCCACCGCCTTGGCGGGGGTGACAGGCTGGACGGGGGTATCGGGCTGTGCGGCCCTGCGGGCGGTCCACACCGCGGAGGGGCGCTGGACGGACTGGGCCTTATCCGGGCCCTGGGCCTGGGCGGCGCGGCCGGCGTAGGACGCGCCATAGACGCCGTAGGAGGACCAGGGGCCCATGGCGGAAATACTGTTTATCATAAGATCACCTCATGGATGGAAATGGGGCAAAATCTTCCGTCCTCATTATAGCATAGCCCAGGGGGCATTGCAACCTGTGGGCCGCAAAATACGGGGCAAAAATGCAGGCAGCCTTCCGGCGAAATCAGGGGCAGGGAACGTGCCGGAGCGATAAAATCAGGGGCCCTCTCCGGCACAGCCGGAGAGGGCCCCTTTCCCGCGCCTTAGAGCAGTCCGGCCCGTTCCAGACGCCGCCGCACCGGGGCGGCCACCGCCAGTGCCAAGGCCATCTTAATCAGGTCGAAGGGAATAAAGGGGATCACGCAGACTGCCAGCGCCTTTTGCAGATCCACTTCCGCTTGGACGCAGTACCAGGCGGTGCCGAAGGCGTACAGCACGGCGGTGGCCAGCACCATCCCCAGGAATTGGAGGGCGAGGGCGATGGCCATGCCCCTGGGCGCACTGTCCCGGAAGCGGGTCAGGGTCAGGGTGACCACCGCCCCCGCGATAAAGGCCATGGGCAGGTAGCCCACCAGATAGCCCCCTGTGGGGCCGGCCAGCCGCTCGGCGCCGCCCATGTAGTTGCTGAATACCGGCAGGCCCACAAAGCCCAGCAGCAGGTAAACCAGGGTGGCCGCCGTCCCCCAGGCCCCGCCCAGCAGATAGGCTGCCAGGTAGATGGCCAGCGTGCCGCCGGTGAGGGAGATGGGGCCGATGGGGATGGAGATGGGGGCCAGTACACACATTACCGCGGCCATCACCGCGCACAGCGTCAGCTGCCGGGGGCCTGCCAAGGGTTTTACAGTCATGGGAACTCCTCCTATTGTAAACTAAATATCGAAAATTAGTATACAATTGAAAGGGCGGTTTGTCAAGACCTTCCGTTAGCGGGGCTGGTAAATCTGCTGGCCGCCGCTGATGGCCTGTTCCAGGTAGGCGTCGATCCAACGGGAGGCCCCCTGGGCGTCCCGGGCGCGGAGGAGGGAGTACAGGGTCTGGGTGTTGCGCACCAGGGCGGGGATGCCGTACAGGGTGCAGAAGCGCACCCACAGGGCGATCACCGGCGGCTTGAAGGAGTAGTAGATCAGCGGCACAATGCTGTTCCCTCCCACCAGGGCCAGCTCGTGCTGAAAGGCAAAGGCGGCCTCCGCCGCCTCACCGGGGGCAGAGGAGGCCGACATCCGCTCCAGATGCTCCCCCAGCAGGTCCAGCGCCTGGTCGGAGGCGTACAGGATGGCCCGCTCCGCCGCCAGATGCTCCAGGGCCCGGCGCACCTCCAGAATGGAGCGGACCTCCTCCTTTCCCAGCGCGCCGCCCTTGTACTGCATGATGGCGATGAGGGTGCTCAAATTCCCCCGGCGGCGGTAGTCGGCCACACAGGTGCCCTGCCGGGGGCGGACCTCCAAAAACCCCTGGCCGGACAGTTCGGCAAGGCCGCTGTTTACCACTGTGCGGCTCACCTGCATCTGCTCGGCCAGCACCCGCTCCGGGGGCAGCTGGGTGCCCACAGGCAGCGCCCCGGACAGGATCATACCCTGGAGCTGCTGTACAAACAGGTCCTTCAGGCTGGGGGCGGACAGCTTGGCAAATTCCATGTGAAAACCTCCTCTGGTTCTGGTCATACCACAGTTCAGAAGAAAAGTTTATCATACAAGACCTACAAAAGCAAGGAGGAAAAACTGTGAATAAAGCTGAAAATGTGGAAAGATTTCCGGGCAGTTGACGCAAAGACGGGGAAATGGTAAAATTATGATGCTATCTGGTCGAACCAGAGAAAGGAGAGGATGCGGCATGAACCCGGTTCGCGTCATTGAGGTGAAGCAGAGCGTGTTCGCCGATAACGACAGGCGGGCGGCCCAGCTGCGCCGGGAGCTGAAGGAGCGGGGCGTTTTTCTGCTCAACCTCATGAGCTCCCCCGGCTCGGGCAAAACCACCACCCTGCGGCGGACGGCGGAGCTGTTGAAGGACGAGATGAACATCGGCGTGATGGAGGCGGATATCGACTCCGATGTGGACGCCCGGGCCATGGCGGCGGCGGGGGTGAGGTCCATCCAGCTCCACACCGGGGGCATGTGCCACCTGGACGCCGACATGACCCGTCAGGGGCTGGATGAGCTGCTGGACGGCGGCGGCGTGGAACTGGCTGTTTTGGAGAATGTGGGCAATCTGGTGTGCCCCGCGGAGTTCGACACGGGGGCGGTGAAAAATGCGGCCATCCTCTCGGTGCCCGAGGGGGACGACAAGCCGCTGAAATACCCCCTGATGTTCCAGGTGTGCGACGTGGTGCTCATCAACAAAATGGACGTGGCCCCCTACTTCGACTTCGACCTGGAAAAGTGCAGGGAGTATATCAGGATGCGCAATCCCAACGCCAAGGTCATCCCCATCTGCGCCAAGACCGGCGAGGGGGTGGAGGAATGGGCCGGCTGGCTGCGGGAGCAGGTTCAAGCCTGGAGAGGCTGAGCACCTTGATGAAAGAGAGAGGAGAAAAGACATGAGCGAGACAAAATTCCCCTTGGACGAGGGCAGGCTGTCCTTTCAGATCCCCAAGACGGACCAGCCCCGGGAGAAGATCGTCAAGCTGGGCAGGATGATCACCGACCGGGTGCCCGCCAAGCTCCACGGCGTCACCGGGGAGGACCCGGAGTACTGGGGGCTGGCGGGGCTGGTCACCGACGAGATGGCCGACGTGGCCATGAAGATGAAGGTGCGCAAGCCCAAGACCTTCCAGCAGATTCAGAAGCTCACCGGCATGGAGCCGGACAAGCTGCAAAAGCTGCTGGACGAGATGAGCCTCATCGGCCTCATCGAGTACCACTGGGAGAACCTGGACGGCAAGAACCCCAACCATGAGAAGCGGTATGTCCTGCCTATGTTCGTCCCCGGCAGTGCGGAGTTCTTCAACATGCGCCGCGCCCAGATCGACGAGCACCCCGAGGTGGCCGCCTTTTTCGAGCGCATGACCTTCCTGCCCCTGGAGAAAATCACCCCCATGGTGCCCCCCGGCGGGGCGGGCATCGGGATGCACGTCATCCCGGTGGAGCAGGCCATCGGCATGGAGAGCCAGTCCATCTCCATCGAGCATATCTCCCACTGGCTGGACAAGTACGAGGGCAAATACGCCGCCTCCCCCTGCTCCTGCCGGATGAGCCGGGCCAAGCTGGGCGAGGGCTGCGGCGACGACGCCGACGACTGGTGCATCGCCGTGGGCGACATGGCCGACTACGTGGTGGAGACCGACAAGGGGGGGCGCTACATCACCAAGGAGGAGGCCCTGGAGATCTTCCGCAAGGCGGAGGCCAACGGCTATGTCCACCAGATCACCAACATCGACGGGGACCAGAAGATTTTCGCCATCTGCAACTGCAATGTGAACGTGTGTAACGCCCTGCGCACCTCCCAGCTGTTCAATACCCCCAACATGAGCCGGTCGGCCTATGTGGCCAAGGTGGAGCAGGACAAGTGCGTGGCCTGCGGCGGCTGTGTGGAGGTGTGCCCCGCCGGGGCGGCCAAGCTGGGGCAAAAGCTGTGCGCCAAGGACGGCGCACCCATCCAGTACCCCCGGCAGGAGCTGCCCGACGAGGTGAAGTGGGGCCCGGAGAAGTGGTCGGTGGACTACCGGGACAAGAACCGGATCAACACCCATGAGACGGGCACCGCCCCCTGCAAGACCGCCTGCCCTGCCCACATCGCCGTCCAGGGCTATCTGAAGCTGGCGGCCCAGGGGAAGTACACCGAGGCGCTGGAGCTCATCAAAAAGGAGAACCCCTTCCCCGCCGTGTGCGGCCGGGTTTGCAACCGCCGGTGCGAGGACGCCTGCACCCGAGAGACCATCGACCAGGCTGTGGCCATCGACGAGGTGAAGAAGTTTATCGCCCAGCAGGATTTGAACGCTGAGCGCCGCTTTGTGCCGGAAAAGGTGATCCCCAAGGTGGAGGGGACCTTCTCCCAGAAGATCGCCGTCATCGGCGGCGGCCCGGCGGGGCTGTCCTGCGCCTTCTACCTGGCCCTCAAGGGCTACGAGCCCACCGTGTTTGAGAAAAATCAGGAGCTGGGCGGTATGCTGCGCTACGGCATCCCCAGCTTTAAGCTGGAAAAGGACGTGCTGGACGCGGAGATCGACGTGATCCGCGCCCTGGGGGTGGACTTGCTCTGCGGCGTGGAGGTGGGCCGGGACCTGACCCTGGACGACCTGCGCGCCCAGGGCTATGAGGCGTTTTACATCGCCATCGGCTGCCAGCGCGGCCGCCTGCCCGGTATTCCCGGCGAGACGGCCCAGGGCGTGTACTCCGCGGTGGAGTTCTTGCGCCAGGTCCTGGCGGACGAGAGCCTGAAGGTCCCGGGCAGGTGCGTTGTTGTGGGCGGCGGCAATGTGGCCATCGACGCGGCCCGGACAGCCCACCGCTGCGGGGCGGATTCCGTGGCCATGTACTGCCTGGAGCCCCGGGAGAAAATGCCCGCCTCCCTGGAGGAGATCGCCGAGGCGGAGGAGGAGGACATCGCCATCCAGTGCGGCTGGGGCCCCAAGGAGGTGCTGAGCGAAAACGGCAAGGTGTCCGGGGTGGTGTTCATGCGCTGTACCAGCGTGTGGGACAGCCAGGGCCGCTTCGCCCCCCAGTACGACGAGCAGGATACCGTCACCGTTCCCTGCGACCATGTGGTGCTGTCCATCGGCCAGAGCGTGGAGTGGGGCCAGCTGCTGGAGGGCAGCCGGGTGGAGCTGGCCCGGGGCGGCTGGGCCAAGGCGGATGCCAAGACCTATCAGACCGCCCAGCCCGACGTGTTTGTGGGCGGGGACGTTTATACCGGCCCCAAGTTTGCCATTGACGCCATCGCCGCGGGCAAGGAGGCCGCCGTCTCCCTCCACCGCTTTGTCCAGCCGGACACCAGCATGACCATCGGCCGGGACCCCCGGTACTTCGTGGAGCTGGACAAGAACAACATCAAAGTGGAGCAGTACGACAGCGCCCAGCGGCAGATTCCCGGCATGGACGGCAGCTTTGACTGGAAAAAGTCGTTCCGCGACGCCAAGCGCACCTTTACCGAGGAGCAGGTCAAGGCGGAGACCGCCCGCTGCCTGGGCTGCGGCGCGTCCATCGTGGACCCCAACAAGTGCATCGGCTGCGGGCTGTGCACAACCCGCTGTGAGTTTGACGCCATCCACCTCCACAGGGAGCGGCCGGAGTGCTCCACCATGATTAAGAGCGAGGACAAGATGAAGGCGATCCTGCCCAATATGGTGAAACGGGAGATCAAGATCAAGCGGGCCGCCCGAAAGAACAGGAAGTAGGCCATGCACGAGCTGGGCATTGTGTTCCATATCATCGGCGGGGTGGAGGGGACGGCGGCGGAAAACCACCTGAAAAAGGTGTCTGCCGTGGTGCTGGAGCTGGGGGAGGTGTCCGGCGTGGTGCCGGACTACCTCACCGACTGCTGGAAATGGGCGGCGGCCAAGTCGGAGACGGTCAGCGGGGCGGAGCTGAGGATTGAGACCCTGCCCGCCGTCACCCACTGCGATGGCTGCGGCACAGACTATCCCACGGTGGCCCACGGGCGCACCTGCCCCCGCTGCGGGAGCGGCAGCACCTGGCTTTTGACGGGAAACGAGGTGAATATCAAGGAGATTGAGGGATACTGACCGGCATACCTGATGAAAAGAGAGAAAAACGGGGGAAACCCCACAAGAGGAGGAAGAAACAATGCTATTTCAAATTTATGGCGACGGCGCGGGCTGGCAGCTTTTCGGCTGGCTGCTGGTGTTCACCGGGCTTGTGCTGGCCAACGAATTCGCCCGGCGCAGCAAGCTGGGCGGGATGATCTGCTTCTTGGGCATCCCGGCGGTGCTCACGATCTATTTCATTGCCATCTATGTGTGCGCCGGCATGGGTATGGACTGGGCGCTGAACAACCAGACCTATACCCACATGAACAGCTGGTTCCACTATGCCAAGCTGTATGCCGCCACCGCGGGCTGCATCGGCTTTATGATGCTGAAATACAAGTGGAGCATCGGCGGGACGGAGTGGTTCAAGGTGTTCCCCTTTGTCATCGTGGCCATCAACATCCTCATCGCCGTGGTGAGCGATTTTGAATCCGGCATCAAGGGCCTTGCGGCCCTCCGGGCGTACGGGGACCGCTGGTGGCTGTCCAGCGAGAATGTGTGGCTGTACGGCGGCTGGTGGAACTGGGTCAACGGCATTGCCGGCATCATCAATATCCTGTGCATGACCGGCTGGTGGGGGATCTACGCCTCCAAGGACAAGCGGGACATGCTGTGGCCGGACATGACCTTCGTGTACATTCTGGCCTACGACCTGTGGAACTTTGAGTATACCTATAACAACCTGCCCACCCACACCTGGTACTGCGGGCTGGCCCTGCTGCTGGCCCCCACCTTTGCCAACGCGCTGTGGAACAAGGGCGGCTGGATCCAGAACCGGGCCAACACCCTGGCCCTGTGGTGCATGTTCGCCCAGGTATTCCCCCTGTTCCAGGATGAGGGGCGCTTCGCTGTGCTCCCCGTTCTGTACTCCGACGGGGTGATGAACCCGGCGGTGCGGCCTGCCTCCGCCGACCCCACCATGCAGGGCGTGGTGGCCATCATCGCGCTGGCGGTGAATGTGGTGGCCCTGGCCTTCATTATCAAGCGGTCCATTGAGCAAAAAAAGAACCCCTACCGCAGCGAGATATTCACCGACCAGAGGGATTTCCAGCTGGCTATGGCCCGGGCGGAGGGCAGGTAATCCCCTGCCGCCCTGCCATGGGGGAAAGCCCCCGCGGCTGTTTCTGGGAGGTATGCTTACATGGAAAAGCGGCGCAGCCTTTTTGGCTGCGCCGCTTCTTTTTGTGGTTTCAGGACAGGAGCCGCCGGGGATTTGGACGGCCTGGGGCGGGTCAGTCCCGGAACAGCCGGGCGGCCTGCTCCATGCGCCGGGCGATTTTCACCCCAAAGGGACAGCGGCTCTCGCAGGCCCGGCAGCCGATGCACTGGTCCGCACGGTGGTCCAGGGCCAGATAGTGGGCCCGTATCGTGGCGGGCGGTTCCGGCTGCATGACGGCCAGATCATAATATTTATTGACCATGGCAATGTCGATATTGACGGGACAGGGCTTGCAGTGGCCGCAGTAGGTGCATTCCCCCTGGCCGAAAGTGTGGCGGGGGGCGCGGGCCAGGACGCTGGCATAGTCACGCTCCTCCTGGGAGGCGGTCTCATAGGCCGCAGCCTGCTCCACATGCTCAGGGGTGTCGTACCCGGCCATCACCGCCGCCACCCCGGGCCGGGTGAGGCAGTAGTGGAGGCACTGTACCGGAGTGAGGGCCACGCCGAAGGGGGAGCGCTCCGCATCAAACAGCCGCCCGCCGGCATAGGGCTTCATCACGGTGATGCCCACATCGTTCTGCTCGCACAGCTTGTACAGCTCGGCGCGCTGGGGGTCGATGCCGCCCAGGTCTGCCTGATAGTTCTCCCAATCAAAATAGGTGTCCAGGTCGTCGGTGGCGGGGTGCATGTCAAAGGCGGGATTGACGCTGAACAGAATCATCTCCACCAGGCCGCCCTCCACCGCCTTTTTGGCCATGGCGGGATTGTGGGTGCTCATGCCGATGTGGCGGATGGTCCCCTGGGCCTTGAGCTGTTTTACATAGTCCAGGAAGGGCCCGTCCATAGCCCCGTCCCAGTCGGCCTGGGTGTCCACAAAGTGGATCATGCCCAGGTCGATATAGTCGGTCTGGAGCCGTTCCAGCAGGTCCTCAAAGGCCGCCCGGCACTGCCCCACATCCCGGGTGCGGACATACTGCCCGTCCTGCCAGGTGGAGCCGATGTGGCCCTGGATGTACCAGCGCTCCCGCCGCCCGGCCAGGGCCAGGCCCAGGCTGGTGCGCACCTCGGGATTAGACATCCAGCAGTCCAAAATATTGATGCCCAGCTCCTCCGCCCGCGCCAGCACCGCTTTGCACTCCCCGGCGGTGTGGCGCTCCATCCATTCCGCGCCGAAGCCGATTTCGCTGACCATCAGCCCGGTTTTGCCCAATCTGCGGTAGTTCATCGCCGTCATCCTTTCTATGGGCGGGCCGGCTCAGCCGGGAAGCCGCCCTATGCCAGCTGTGTCTGCAAAAGCTCCATCAGCTTGGGAACGTCGATGGGCTTTGCGATGTGCCCGTTCATCCCCGCATCCAGGGCCGCCCGCCGGTCTTCGTCAAAGGCGTTGGCGGTCATGGCGATGATGGGGATGTCGGTGACGCCCGGGCGGTTCATGGCCCGGATGCGCTGGGCGGCCTCGTAGCCGTCCATGATGGGCATTTGAATATCCATCAGGATCAGGTCGTACTGGCCCGGCTGGGCGGTGCTCATGCGCTCCACCGCAGTCTGGCCGTCGTCCACCACGTCCAGGTCAAAGCCGGAGCTCTGGAGGATCTCAATGGCGATCTCCTGGTTGAGCTCATTGTCCTCCGCCAGGAGGATTTTTTTGCCCGCAAAGGAGATGTCCGGGGCGGAGGAGAGCTGCTCCTGGCCACGGGGGATAAAGGGCGTCTCCAGCAGCTCCCGCAGCTCGGACAGGAAGATGGGCTTGGAGCAGAAGGCGGTGACCCCGGCATCCCTGGCCTCCTCCTCAATATCCGACCAGTCGTATGCGGTGAGGATGATAATGGGTTTGTCCTCGCCGATGATGGTGCGGATGCGCCGCACCACCTCCACGCCGTTCATGTCGGGCATGAGCCAGTCGATGATAAAGACGGCGTACTCGTCCCCCTGGTCCGCGGCCAGGCGGGTGCGCAGCACCGCCTCCTTGCCGGAGGTGGTCCAATCCGAGCGCATACCGATGGTGGACAGCATTTTGGTGACGCTGGAGCAGGTGTTGAAATCGTCGTCCGCCACCAGCGCCCGCAGCCCCTTGAGCTGGGGGATCTCCTCCTGCCGCACCGGGCCGGAGCAGGTTTGGAAGTGGAGGGAGACGGTGAAGGTGGAGCCCTTGCCCTCCTCGCTGGCCACGGAGATGGCGCCGCCCATCATGTCCACAATGTTTTTGGTGATGGCCATGCCAAGCCCCGTGCCCTGGATGCCGCTGACGGTGCTGGTCCGCTCCCGCTCAAAGGGGTCGAAGACGTGGGCTAGGAATTCCTGGCTCATGCCGATGCCGGTATCCTTTACCTGGAAGTCGTAGGCCGCCCAGCCGTCCGCCGCGCCCGGCTTCTGGATGACCCGGACGCTGACAATACCGCCGGGCATGGTGAACTTCATGGCGTTGCTCAACAGGTTGAGCAGCACCTGGTTGAGCCGCAGCTTGTCACACAGCACATGCTCGTTCACCACGTCTGCGGTGTCGATGTAAAACTCCAGCTGCTTGGAGGCGATATCCGACTGGACGATGGTTTTCAGATCGTGCATCACCTCGGGCAGGGAGGTCTCCTTCTCCTCGATCTTCACCTTGCCGCTCTCAATGCGGCTCATGTCCAGCACGTCGTTAATGAGGCTGAGCAGGTGGTTGCTGGAGGTGGTGATCTTGGCCAGGTAGTCCTGGACCTGCTCGGTGTTGTCGATGTGGGCGGCGGCCAGGGAGGTGAAGCCGATGATGGCGTTCATGGGGGTGCGGATGTCGTGGGACATGTTGTTCAGGAAGGTGGTCTTGGCCCGGTTGGCGTGCTGGGCGGCAACCAGGGCGTCCTGGAGATCCAGCCGCTGCTGCTCCAGCTGGATGGCCATGGTCTTGGAGTCGTCCACGTCCAGGAACAGCCCCACAAAGGTGATGGGGGAGCCGTCCTCCCGCCGGGACAGCCGCCCGGCGGAGTGGAACCACCGCCAGCCGGCGTGCTTGGTGAACAGGCGGTATTCCACGTCGTAGGCGGTGCCGCCGGTGTAGTCCCGCACTGCGGCCCAGTAGGCTCGCAGCACACGCTCCCGGTCCTCGTCGTGGAGCAGCTCAGACCAGGATTCCAGCAGGTTGGGGAAGTCCTCCTCACTCTCATAGCCCAGCATGTTTCGGAATACGTCGGACCAGGTGCACGACACCATTTTGGCGTCCTCGTCAAAGTCCATGTGCCACTGGCCGGAGCCCATGGCGGCGTGGATCATCTCCATGGCGGTCTGCTGCCGCTCCACCTGGGCATAGGCCGCCCGGATGCGGTCCCCGTCCGCCTTTTCCCGGGCGAGCAGGATCTGGGCGTTGCGGCGGTACTGGGCGATGAGGGCGATGGACACGCCCAGCGTGGCCGCCAGCGTGATGGCGATCTGGATGACGCTGCGGCGCAGCATGCCGGAGCTGATGGAGCTGATCTGGTCGTTAATGACATTGTCCCGGATCAGGATGGTGAGCATCCAGCTGGTGCCCTCCACCGGGATATAGCACAGATCCTCGTGCCCGCCCCGGTAGCGGAAGGAAATCTGCCCCATCTGGCCGGCGTTGAAATCGTCCTCCAGCTGCTGGTAGCTGTAGCCGGGGTCCAGCTCCGACTCCCGCAGGGCGGAGAGCAGGTTGTGGCCCGAGGTGAGATAGCCGAAATTGTTGTCCGTCAGGCTCTCGCCGCTGCGGTGATAGAGGTTGCAGAAGGTCTCGTTGCCGCCGGTCTGGAGGGTGAGGGAGCTGATCATTTCGCTGATGTTGAGCTGGATGAAGCACACCTCAATCCGGGAACCCTCAAAGGAGATTCCCTCCACCGGGATGGCCAGGATGACCTGCTTTTTCGCCCCGTAGAGGCTGGACATGGTGATGACCGGCTCGGTCACCTTCTGGGCCAGGAAGGGATAGCGGCTCAGGCCGGAGGTGGTGCTGTGCTGGGTGTAGACGATGCCGTTCTCGTCCACCAGGGCGAATTTGTTCACCCCGTACAGCTGCTTGACCTTGCCCAGGAAACGCCGCAGGGTGTCCTGGGACTCCAGATCGGAGCTGTCCAGCACCGCCAGGGCGTTTTCCATATAAGTAAAGTTGTTTTTCAGCTCCTCCGACACCACCTGGGCCCTGCGTCCGGCCAGCTCCTCCAAATAGAACTCGCTCACCTGGGCGACGGCCTGGCTGGTGCCGGTCCGAGCTGCGGTGGACACCCACACAGTTGTGATCAGCAGGATGATGGCGATGAGGATGCCGCCGCATATGGCGGCCGCCACAGTTTGGCGTCTCTGCGTTTCATTGATGCTCTGCTGTGATTGATCCATGTTCGATACCCGCCATTCTCAATCTATCTCACCATACAGGATGCGCAGCATGGAAGCTGCGTCCTCCTGGTAGATGATGGTTGTGATTTCCTCCGTCTTTTCGGGATATAAGTCCCCCGGAAGCAGCCCATCGGCGATTTTTACCGCCACCTGGATGGTGTCAAAGCCGATGGAATAGCAGTCCTGCACCCCCAGGGCGTAGATTACCCCGTCCCGGAGATAGCCCAGGGCCTCCTGATCGTGGTCCATGCCCACGATCACCACCTGATCCTGCCGTCCGGCCTCCACCACCGCCCGGGCCGCGCCCACGGGATTGCTCATATTGCAGCAGATGATGCCGGCCAGGTCCGGGTGGCTGGCTAAAAACTCCTTGGTGTACTGGTAGGCCAGCTCCACCGTGTCCCTATCATATTCGGTCTCCACGATCTCCATGTCCGGGTACTGCCCGATGACGCGCCGGGCGCCCAGGGCCCGGTCCTCGTGGCAGGGGGCGCCGGGGGTGCCCACCAGGAGGGCCACCTTGCCCCTGCCACCCAGCTTTTCGCACAGCGCCCGGGTCAGGTCGGCCCCGTCCTCGTAGTTGTGGGTATTGCCCACGTAGGCGATGCGGCGGCAGCCGTTTTCCGCAGAGGCGTCGGAGCTGGAAAAGGTCATGACCTTTTGGCCCTGGTCCAGAAGGGCGTTAATGGCGGGGGTCACAGTGCCCACGTCGGCCACGTCCACGCCGATCACGTCGAAGCCCCGCTCGGCGGCCTCCCGCAGCCGCCGGAGCTGGTCCAGGGCGGACACCTCGGTGGGGGCCAGATATTCGTAGTTGACCACTACGCCCAGCTCCTCGTACTGCCGGGCGGCGTCCTCCATGCCGAGAGCCACCGCATCCCACCAGGGATGGACCATTTTATAGGTGAAATAGAAGTGGTATTCCTTTTTGCCCGGGCTGTAGCCGTCCAGCGTCCGGTCAAACCGGACCGCATCCGCAGGGCCGCCGGACGCAGACTGGACCGCCGGAGGGTCCGATGAGACGGGCGGGGCGGCCTGGCATCCGCTCAGGCCCAGGGAACATGCGCAAAGCGCCGCCAAGGCCAAGGCGCGGAGGTTTTGTCTGGTTTTGATCAGCATGGCTAAGCCTCTCCTCTCTCAGCCGGTCTCGCTCCAGAATAGCTTACCATACAAGGTGCCGGAAAACAAGTGCCAGTTGCGTTTCCGTGGGGGGTGACGGCCATTATTATTTAGGTTACACAAGGCCGCGTGAACGGACTTCCCTGCCATCATGGACAATGCCGTCAAATAAGGCCGTTGCCCGGCAGCATGACATTGCGCCTTTCGCGGAAGGCCGGGATGTGCTATAATCAGTGGTAAAAGCGGGCCCGCAGATATATGCAGAGATATATGGAGGAACTACCATGACAATACGGCAGTTAAAGCTGTTGGCGACGGTTTGCGAGTGCCGTCAATTCACCTCGGCGGCAAAGCGGCTGCACATGACACAATCGGCGCTGTCCAAGCAGATCATCGCGCTGGAAAAGGAGCTGTCCACGCGGCTGTTTGACCGGAGCTTTAAAAAAGCCACGCTGACGCCGGAGGGCGAGCAGGTTCTCGTGTACGCGCGCCGGATTCTGCGTGAGCACGAAGAGATGCTC
>CAPOAR010000029.1:0-32618 GCA_948670295.1 uncultured Oscillospiraceae bacterium
ATCTCCACCCCGCCCGCCTCCGCCGCGCCCTCGCCCTCCACGGCGCCCGCCCCCTCCGCCGCCCCCGCGCCGCTGGTTTTCACCTGGCCGGTGAAGGGCACGGTGGCCGCCGGTTTCGCGGTGGAGACCCTGGCCTATAACGAGACCATGGGGGACTGGCGCACCCACAGCGGGCTGGACATCACCGCCGACCTGGGCGCCAAGGTGCTCTCCACCGCTAACGGCGTGGTGTCCCACATCTATCAGGACGACATGATGGGCACGGTGGTGGAGATCGACCACGGCGAGGGTCTGGTCAGCCAGTACGCCAACCTGGCTGAGACCCCCACGGTATCGGTGGGCGACACGGTGACCACCGGCGCGGTCATCGGCTCGGTGGGCCAGACCGCCGCCTCCGAGAGCGGCCAGGCCGCCCACCTTCACTTCGCCATGTACCAGGATGGCGTCCCGGTGGACCCCACCGGCTATCTGCCCGAGGGTTAGAACTAACGTTTCACGTGAAACGTATAGCAGGGCCCGGCCCCCCGCGGGGGGCCGGGCCCTTGCATGTGCGATCCTGGGTATCGTGCGCTGCCTGCGGCGGCGGGCTTTGCCCCTCACGCCGCTCCATCCGCGCTGCTCACGACGGCTCCGCGCTTCTTATTCTGTCACGCTGCGCCTGTTCGCCACGCGCGGCTTCGCTCCGTCTCGGCCCAGTCTCCGGGGCGCTGCGCACCCCTGCGCCCGGCCTCGCTTCGCTCCAAGCTCCCTCGCCGGCCGCTCCTCCGCACTTCTTACAGCACCAGCGACGGCGCGGAGTACACCCGCCCGCCCAACTCGCTGTTGAGCATGTACAGGCCCTTGGCATCGCCGCCGAACAGCTCCATCTTGGTGATGAGGTCGCAGGCGTTCTTCTCCTCTTCCCCCTGCTCCTTCACAAACCAGTCCAAAAACTGGACGGTGCGATAGTCGCGAACCTCCTGGGCGGCGGCGTAGATGGCCCCGATGAGCCCGGTGACGTACTGCTCGTGCTCATAGGCCGCCTTCAGCGGATCGGACAGATCCTTAAACTCCTTGTCCGGCTTGGCCACCGCCTCCAGGGTGACGCCCTGGCCGTTGTTGTGGAGGTAGCGGTACATGAGCATGGCGTGGTCCTGCTCCTCCTTGGCCTGGATCTCGTACCAGTTGGCGAAGCCGTCCAGCCCCTTGGAGCTGTAGAAGTTGGCCATGTCCAGGTACAGATAGGCGGAATACAGCTCCTTATTGATCTGGTCGTTCAGCAGCTGGAACACCTTGTTATCCATGATAAAACACTCCTTATCTTTGAAGCAAGCGCTGATTCAACCCGGCTGCGGCGCAAAATTCCCCGCAAACCGCCCTTGCCGGTTTATCCAGCCCCTCCTATATTACGCGCTATGCCGCGCCTTCCACGTAACAGTATAGCATGATTTGCCCCGGTGTCAACCGTTTTCCGCCGCCCGGGCCAGCGCGTCCCTTACCTGCCCCGCGATATCCAGCAGGGCCTCCTGGTCCACCTTGCGCACCGCCCGGTCGTAGGTGTAAAGCCCGTTGGTCTCCCCCTCCACATCGCTGAGCTGGGTGTAAACGCACCCGCACAGCCCCCTGGGGATGGAGGGCAGCACCATGCCGCCGTACATCTCCCGGATGCGGGCCGTCAGCTCCCTCTCCGAGCGGCAGCGCTCCCCGTAGCCGTAGTTTTTCCGCTCCGGCGCCACATGGCCCTCCACCCGGCGGGAGAAGCCGCCGCACTCGCTGAGGAAGAGGAACTTCCCCGGCCTCGTCCCCTCCAGCACCCGGCTGTTAAAATAGACATGCTCGCTCTCCACGTCGCTCTCCCGCTGGGCAAACCAGCCGGAGGTGGTCATGAAAAACCGGGTGGGGTCGGCTGCCTTGAGCAGGCGGTAGATGCGGTCCGAGTCGTACTGTCCCCACCCCTCGTTGAAGATGGTCCAGCCCACGATGCAGGGGTGGTTTTGCAGATGGGCCACGGTGTCCAAACAGTGGCGCTCGAAAAACAGCTTGCGCCGTTCGCTTCCGCCCACCCCCAGGTCGCCGCGCTTTTTGCTCACAAAGGTGGGGATCACCGTGTCCCGCACATAGCGGTACTCCCCTGAGTTCACCATGTCCTGCACCACCAGCATCCCCAGCCGGTCGCAGGCGCAGTAGAACGCCTCCGGCTCCACCTTGACGTGCTTGCGCAGGGTGTTGAAGCCCAGCGCCTTCATGCGCAGAATGTCCCGGTCATACTCCTCCGGGTCCCTGGGCAGGAACAGGCCGTCCTGGAAATAGCCCTGGTCCAGCACCCCATGGAGGAAGATGGGCGTTCCATTGAGGCACAGCCAGGTGTGGCCGCCGGCCTCCCGGGTGGTCACGGTGCGCAGAGCGAAATAGCTCTCCACCTGGTCGGTGGCGGTGGCGATGGTCATGGTGTAGAGGTAGGGGTCCTCCGGGGTCCACAGCCGGGGCTGGGGCACCTCCAGACGGAGGGGCGTCCCGCTCTTCCCGGCGGCGGTGAGCACTTGGCCCCCGTCCAGCGCAATGGCCAGGCTGTAGTCCGCCCCGCCGGTATCCGCCTCCACGCTCACCCCGGTCAGATCGGCCGTGAGGCGCAGGGAGGCCACCGCCCCCCGGGCCGGAACCGCCTCCAGCCACACCCCCTGCCAGATGCCGGACACGGGGGTATACCACATACCATGGGGCCGCTTGTGCTGCTTGCCGTAGGGGTAGTCGTGGGACAGGGTATCCACCGCCTTCACCTCCAGACGGTTGGCCCCCGGGACCAGCACGTCCGTCACATCTGCGCAAAAGGGCAGATAGCCCCCCTCGTGGCGGACCACCGGCGCGCCGTTCACCCACACCTGGGCCACCTGGTCCACCGCGCCAAAGTGGAGCAGCACCCGCCGCCCCTGGGGGGCGAAGCCCTCCGGGAGGGTGAAGGCCGTCTCATAGCGCAGCACCTCCCCCACCTCCCCCCGCCAGCCGGACAGGAGCGCCTGGGGCGGCCAGGGGAGCCGGATGGGCCGCCCGTTCAGGGTCCAGCCCTGGTTCAGAGGATAAAAGCTGTCCCGCCGGAGCTGGGGGCGGGGGTAGTGCCGGTCCCATGCGTTTTCTTTCATCGTATTTCCTTCCTTTTGATCGGGATCATGCCCTTTTTCACTGTACATGCGCTCCCTCTTATCATATCACCCCCCAGCGGGAATGGCAACGGTTTTTTGGTCGTTTTGTCGGGCGCCTCTGGGGGTATCCCGATTTTTTTGTGCAAAACCTAAAAATCCAGATTGACAAACCACCCCCAGCATGCTACAGTTGAAATGAGTGGATAATGATTCCTATTATTTATTATTATCACGCATCACTATAAAAGGAGGTTCCCGTATGTTGTTCCAGACCACACAGGCCCACGAGGAGCTGCGCGCCAAGATCCGCGCCTTTGCCGAGGCGGAGGTGAAGCCAGTCGCCATCCTGATGGACCAGGAGAGCCGCTTCCCCGCCGGGGCCGTCAAAACCCTGGCCAAGATGGGCCTGATGGGCATCCCTTACCCCAAGGAGTACGGCGGCGCAGGGCTGGATGTGCTCAGCTACGCCATCGCGGTGGAGGAGCTGTCCCGGGTGGACGGCGGCACGGGCGTGATTCTCTCCGCCCATGTGTCCCTGGGCACCTGGCCCATCTTTGCCTTCGGCACCGAGGAGCAGAAGAAAAAGTACCTGGTCCCCCTGGCCAAGGGGGAGAAGATCGGCGCCTTCGGCCTCACCGAGCCCAACGCCGGTTCCGACGCGGGCGGCACCGAGACCACCGCCGTGGACAAGGGCGATTACTGGCTGCTCAACGGCCAGAAGATTTTCATCACCAACGGCGGCGTGGCGGACACATACGTGGTCTTCGCCGTCACCACCCCCGACATCGGCACCCGGGGCATCTCCGCCTTTATTGTGGAAAAGGGCTGGAAGGGCTTTACCTTTGAGCCCCACTATGATAAAATGGGTATTCGGTCCTCCGAGACCTGCCAGCTCAACTTCGACGACGTGAAGATACCCAAGGAGAACCTGCTGGGCAAGGAGGGCCAGGGCTTTAAGATCGCCATGGCCACGCTGGACGGAGGACGCATCGGCATCGCCTCCCAGGCCCTGGGCATCGCCCAGGGGGCCTACGAGTCCGCCGTGGAGTACGCCAAGGAGCGCGTCCAGTTCGGCAAGCCCATCGGCTTTAACCAGGCCCTCACCTTCAAGCTGGCCGACATGGCCACCAAGCTGAAGTGCGCCCGGATGCTGGTGTACTCCGCCGCCGAGAAAAAGGAGGCCCACGAGCCCTACAGCGTGGACGCCGCCATGGCCAAGCTGTACGCCTCCGAGACCGCCCTGGAGGTCACCAACGACGCAGTGCAGATCTTCGGCGGCACCGGCTTCCTCCGGGGCATGGACGTGGAGCGCATGTACCGCGACGCAAAGATCACCACCATCTACGAGGGCACCAGCGAGGTGCAGCGCATGGTCATCGGCGCGTCCATCATGGGCAAGCCCCCCAAGCGCGAGGGCGGCTCGTCCAGCGCCGCCAAAAAGCCCGCCCCCATCACCGGGGTGCGCAAGGGCCTCATCCTCAAGGAGGGGGACGCCCGCGAGCAGGTGGACACCCTGGTGGCGGCCCTCAAGAAGGACGGCTACGACTTCTCTGTGGGCATCCCCATGGACACCCCCATCGCCCAGGCGGAGCGGGTGGTGTCCGCCGGACAGGGCATCGGCTCCAAGGAGAATATGAAGCTCATCGAGGATCTGGCCAAGGCCGCGGGCGCCGCCGTCGGCTCCAGCCGCCCGGTGGCCGAAACCCACAAGTATGTGCCCCTCAACCGCTACGTGGGCATGTCCGGTCAGAAGTTCAAGGGCAATCTGTACATCGCCTGCGGCATCTCCGGGGCGGTGCAGCACCTGAAGGGCATCAAGGACGCGTCCACCATCGTGGCCGTCAACAAGAGCCCCAACGCCCCCATTTTCAAGAACTGCGACTATGGCATTGTGGGCGACGTGAACGAGATCCTGCCCCTGCTGGCCCAGGCCCTGGGGCTGGAGGACAAGCAGCCCGCGCCCCCCATGGTCAAGATGAAACGGCCCCAGCCCCCCAAGCCCGAGCCCATCGGCAAGCGCTATGTGTGCATGGGCTGCGGCTACGAGTACGTGCCCGAGCTGGGCGACCCGGACGGCGACGCCGCCCCCGGCACCCTGTTTGAGAAGCTGCCCGAGGGCTGGGTCTGCCCCGAGTGCGCCGAGGCCCGGGACCAGTTCATCGAGGCGTGAGCGCTGAGCTGTTATTAACGTAAAGGAGGAATTTCAATATGTACTGTGTCCGCACTGTCACCGACAACCTGTACTGGGTGGGCGCCAACGACCACCGCACCCATCTGTTTGAGAACATCCATCCCATCCCCCGGGGCGTGAGCTACAACGCCTATCTGCTCATGGACAAATCCACCGTGCTGTTCGATACCGTGGATTGGTCCGTCTGCCGCCAGCTCATGGAAAACCTGGACCACCTGCTGGGAGACCGCCCCCTGGACTACCTGGTCATCAACCATATGGAGCCCGACCACGGCGCGTCCATTGAGGAGATCCTCATCCGCTGGCCCGGCGTGAAAATCATCTCCACCGCCAAAGCCTTTATGCTCATGCGGCAGTTCGGCTTCACCGTGGACAACCAGGAGCTCATCGAGGTCAAGGAGGGTGATACCTTCAGCTTTGGCGAGCACAACGTCACCTTCATCGCCGCCCCCATGGTCCACTGGCCCGAGGCCATGGTCACCTTCGACACCACCAACGGCGCGCTGTTCTCCGCCGACGCCTTTGGCTCCTTCATCGCCCTGGACGGCAAGCTGTTCGCCGACGAGGTGAATTTTGACCGGGACTGGATCGACGAGGCCCGCCGCTACCTCACCAACATTGTGGGCAAGTATGGCCCCCAGGTTCAGGCGCTGCTGAAGAAGGCCGGCGGCATCCTGGACCAGATCAAATTCATCTGCCCCCTCCATGGGCCGGTGTGGCGCAAGGACCTGCTCTACTTCGTGGACAAGTACGACAAGTGGAGCAAGTACCAGCCCGAGGAGCAGGGCGTGATGATCGCCTACGCCTCCATGTACGGCAATACCGAGGGCGCCGCCCAGGCCCTGGCCGCCAAGCTGTGCGAAAAGGGCTGCACCAACGTGTGGGTGTACGACGTGTCCAACACTCATGTGTCCCAGCTGGTCAGCGAGGCCTTCCGCCTCAGCCATCTGGTGTTCGCCTCCGTCACCTACAATCTGGGCATCTACCCGGTGATGCACGATTTCCTGATGCACCTCAAGGCGCTCAACTTCCAGAACCGCACCTGCGCCATCATCGAAAACGGCTCCTGGGCCGTCAAATCCGGCGACCTGATGCACAAATTCCTGGAGGACGAGATGAAGAACATGACCGTCCTGGGCGACCGGCTCAGCCTGGCCTCCGCCCTTCACGCGGACAAGGCGTCCGAGCTGGATTCCCTGGCCGACGCCATCATTGAGTCCATGGCGCAGGAGTAACCCCTAAAACAGGGCCCCGGAGGGAGTTCTCCCTCCGGGGCCTTTCGCTCCGCGCCCTTTTTTACAGCCCTACCATATCCGAAGCAGCTCAGCTCTCCATATGGCGGCCCAGAAAGCCGGCCACCGTCTGGGCCAGCTTCAGCTCCACCTCGCTCAGCGCCGGGGCGTCGCCGTCGCTGACAAAGGCCACACAGCCCAGCACGTCGCCCTCGGACAGGATGGGCACCGCGATGAGCACCCGGTACTTATCGCTGCCGTCGCACAGGGACAGGGCCTGCTCGGCCTGAACGCTGCGGCGTTCCTCCATGATCTGCTCGATCTGCGGGGACACCCGCTTGTCCACCACCTCCCGGCGGGGGACGCCGCCGGCGGCAATCACGCTGTCCCTGTCCGTGATGACGGCGGGCAGTCCCGCCACCCGGCTGATGGTGTCGCACAGCTGGGTGGCAAAGTCGGATACATCGCCCAATTGAGAGTATTTTTTGAAAATGACGCCGCCTTCCCGGTCGGTGTAGATTTCCAAGGGGTCGCCGTTGCTGATAACTTTGACAGTGAAAATCTTGTCAGCATGTTTGCCGCTTTCCTGGGTGATTTGAATTTCATAGGGGTGGTTGCTGACGGGGGCCATTGCCGCCACGGCCTCCGGCTTTTCCTCCGGGAGAGTTCCGCTGCGCAGGATGCTGTCCACATCGGCTTGGAGCTGGACTTCAATGTGGTCCTCATAAACCCTGATTTTTTGAATGATGAGCTGGAGGTCGTTGCGGTCCAGTTTGGGCTTGGCCAGGATGTCGTCAAAAACCTCCATGGCCGTTTTGGCCGCTCGGTTGACCTGGATGATGGTGTTGCGCTTGTCTACTGTCATGGCAATCTGGTTTTGGATACCCTCGATGCGGCGGAGGAGGTCGCTCTCCAACTCGTCGTAGGTTTCCTCCAGGGTCTCCTCCTGGTCGGGGTGCTTCATAATGTCCCGGATACGCTGGCGCTTGGTGGCTTTCAGCTCCTCTTGGAGGTCTGCCAGCACTGCTTCCAGATTGGCAGCGCTCTGCTCCGTCTCCGCTACGTCCTCCGCTTCTTTTTCAAGATCCGCGTTGAGACGGTCCAGCATGGCGGCGGAATTGTCTTTCACTTTTTGAACGTAAACTTTCAACAGCTCGTCCAGCTTGTCCACCCGGATGTGGTGGCTGGTGCAGCCCTTCAGCCCCCGGCGGTGATAGGTGCCGCAGCGGTAGGCGTCCTTGATGTCCCGGCGGCTCATGGCGAACATGGGGGAACCGCAGTCGCCGCACTCCAAGAAGCCGGAGTATACGTTGTCATACTTTTTCTGGCCCCGGTAGTGGGCGGTAGAGCGGCTCTCCCGCAGGGCGCGGGCGGTGGCAAAGGTTCGATAGTCGATGATTTCCTGGTGATGGTGCTCAATGACGATGTGGTCCAACTCGTCCCGCTTGACCTCTTTGCCGTTGATTTTCTTGCGGGTGTATTTCCCCTGCCGGAGAGTCCCGATGTAGAAGTCATTGTCGATGATGCCCTGCACGGTCACGATGGCCCAGGCGGGCTTAACCGCGCGGCGGTAATTCTCCCCTGCAGCCTCCTTGCGGTCCCGTTCCGCCATGCGGGGGGTGGGGACGCCCTCATCCGTGAGTTGGTTAGCAATTTTCTTGTAGCCCCAGCCGTCGATGTAGAGCTGGAAAATCCGACGGACAATTTCCGCCTCTGTGGGGACAACCTCAAACTCCTGCCGCTTGTTGACAATATAGCCGTAGGGGGCGGCGCAAATCCATTTGCCGTCCTGCTGGCGGCGCTTGATAACCGTTTTCACTTTTTTGCTGGTGTCGGTGACGGGCATCTCGTTGATGATGAAGGTAAATTGAATTTTCAGCCAATCGTCGTCGTTGGGAAAGTCCACGTTCTCCCCGATGGAGATGATGCGGACTCCGGCGTCTCGGAGGTCTTCCAGCTCCACCAGACCGCGGCTGTTCCGGCGGGAGAAGCGGGAGAAGTCTTTGACGATGAGGATGTCCTTTTTGTGACTCACCAGCTCCCGCCGCATGGTCTGGTAGTTCTCCCGCTGCTCGAAGGTGTAGCCGGAGCGGTCCCGGTCCTCGTAGAAGGTCAAGGTGCTGCCTGGGAATTTTTGCTTCACGAAGTCCGCGATGATGGCTTTCTGGTTTTCGATGGAGGTGTTGTCCCGGTCCAGCTCCTCGTCCACGGAGATGCGACAGTAGCCGGCGATGTCGAAGTGTTCGATCATGTGCCCGCCTCCTTTCTATCAATATATGTGCTTTAATCCGATTTTATGTTAGATGACATTGTATCATCTCCCGCAAGGAAAAGCAACCAAAAAATCGGGGCGGGAGCAATTTTGTCCCCGCCCCGATACTTACATGGTCATGTCCTGGATCTGTGTCCTTTCCCGCTGCACCGCCAGCTCCGCGATACGCTTTTTGTTGTAGCACAACAGGTCACAGGTTCGCTGTTCCAGATCATTCGCACCGGACAGGAACACGGCCACCAAGTATTTTTTTCTCTTGTATTCTTGATAAAGGGGCTTCAACTTTTCCCGCAGGGCATGATCCTGCTGTTCCACGTTGGTCATCCACACCTCCACCAGCTTGTTGTCATCCCTGACATTGATCTCCAATTTGTTATCACGGCTCCCTTCAGCTTCCAATATCTTCCGCAGTTACCCCCCTGGTTTATTCACAGGGCCAGGTTTGGCCCCTGGTTCTCCTCGCGGTCATCGGCCTTATGTCCGGCGGCAATCTTCTTTTCCCGTTCCCGGCGGAGGGCCTTGCTCTCGCTGCGGGGGCGGGTCACGTAAGCACCGCGCCATTCGTCCAGAGCCGCAGCACACAGCATAGCACCGCCAACAGCAAGGCCAGTCCCAGCGGCAGGAACAGCCACCCCGGCTCGAACGGGGCCAGTGGAAGGCTGGGCCAGCGAGGCGAAAAACGCCGCCCGCTCTTCTTCCCAGCTTGTTCCTGCCTCTGCCGCTCCTGCTCCAGCAGTTTCCGAATTGCCGCCAGATCCCTGGCCGCGTCCCGCGTCTGCTCGGAATACGGCAAGGTCGGCAGGCGGCGGGACAGTTCCTCCAGGACAATGGCCTGTGTCCCCAGCAACTCGCCCATGCCCCACAGAATTCCCCGCAGTTCCTGCCATTCCTCTGCCGTGGGATGGATCTGTGTTTGCCCGGTCTGCGCTGTCGGAGGCTCTTGCGGCAGCTCGTTGCGCCGCTTCAATTCCTCCGGAGATAATCTGCTGCCTGATTGCAAATTCCCGCTCCATCCTTTCCTTCAAATATTTTTCCTCGTGCAGTTTCCTGTCCCGCACCCTTTTGCCATTGGGATGGGTGTAGGTGATGTTCTGCCGCCCCGGCTCCCAGCGGATGCCGTAGCCCAGGCGCTCCATTGCGCGGACGAACTCCTCCCGGCTGGCCGTCCGCCTCATGCACCAGTCGATGGCGTTCATGGTCTGGAACTTCCAGCTCTCGCCCCTGGCGGCGGAACGGTACTCGGTGTCGGGCATGGGCGGGGGTTTTCGTTCCGGGTTCGGCTGGAACACCGGCAGATCCAACGCCGCGCACACCTCGTCGTTGCGCCGGCGCAGCTCCTCCAGCTCCCGCTTGCCGATGTGGAGCTTTTTGCCGTCCTCCAGGCTGACGCTGTTGATGATCAGGTGGGAATGGATGTGATCCCGGTCGGTGTGGGTGCATACCAGCACCTCCCGTCCCTGGAAATATTCCGCCAGCTTTAAGGCGGCGGCGTGGGCGGCGGCCGGGTCAACCCGTTCCCCCGCGGGGAAGGACTGCACCAGATGATAGAACAGGGTACCTCCCTCTTTGCGGTGCAGCAGCTTGGTGGACAGGAAGTCATCGTACACGCTCTCCGGGCAGCAGTTAAATCCGCTCACCAGGTGGCGATCCTCCCACATGGTCTTTTCCTCCTGGGCGGTGTAGCGCATCACCCCCGCCATGCACGGGCGATCCTGACCCTTGGGATAGTTGACGAAGTGGACGATGGCTATGGCTTCCACCTCCTGCGTTCCTGAAGCTCTCGCAGGGCGGCGCTGATGCAGGCCAGTTCCTCCGCCGTGCGGTTCAGACCCGCCGCGCTGATCCGACCCATGTTGGCCAGCACCGTGATCCGATTCAGGTTGCTGCCGATAGCCCGGAGCTGCTTCAGCACCTCCTTCAGATCCTCAATGACCACCACCTGTCGGCCCAGACAGCAGTGGGTGATATAGTCACTCTGGGACATCCGGGCCTGCCTTGCCCTACGCCTGATGTTCTCTAAATCCTCCGTGGAAATGCGGATGCTGAGCTTTGCGTCTTTGTTCATGCTTCCTCCTGCATTTACGGGGTATGGGGCAACGCCCCACTTTTGTGTTTGGCGGGGCGGCGGCGGAAGCCGACGTCCAGACAAACGCGATGCTGGCACCCTCCTAAAGGAGGGATTTTTCGCCCCAATGGGGCGTTTCTGCGGGTACCGCAAACAGGGCTCTCCCCACAAACGGCCCACAAAGGCCGCACACCGCGCCTGGTCCGATCTGCGGGTACAATCCCGTCCTGCGCCGCAAAAGCGGACACAGGGCCGCACACGGGCCAACGCGGCGGTCACACGGCCGGAGGGTCGACAGGGACGGTAGTTCCGGCCCCAGCGTTACCGGCACTTTCGGCACGGCGCAGCTCGATCAGGCGCTTGCCGTTGCTACGGCGCACCACCGCTGTGATTCCAACTTCGCTTAGAGCCGCAACGCTTTGCAGGATTTTGCGAGACACGTTTTTCGGCGTGATGCCCTCCACCCCGTCAGGGTCGATGCGCTGTGCCAGCTCGGTGGGAGTGCCGATGAATCCGGCGCTGCCGCGCAGCAATTCAGAGAGGAGAAAAATGATGCGGCTGCCCAGCAATTCCGGTTGTTGGTAGCTGTCCGCCGCCACCTCCCACACGTTGTCGGCGTTGCGGCGCAGCTCCAGCTCCCGGTACTTGATGTCCCGACCAATGCAGCTGAGACGCGCCCTGCCGCTTCCCCGCTGTTCCTCCACCAACGTAAAGCTGGTGTCCACCGCGCCGCTGATGGCGGTGGTGCCGGAGATGCGGTTGAACACATCGTCCGCCTTTTCTTTCCGCAGATGGTGGATGAGCAGGATGGCGATGCCATGGGCGTCGGCCAGCCTTTTCAGCGCGGACAGGTCGCGGTAGTCATTGGCGTAGGTGTTGTCAAAGCTCGCGTTGCGGATCATCTGAAGCGTATCGATAATGACCAGTACTGTGTCCAGGTGCTCCGCCAGAAACTGCCGGAACTGTTCCTCCAGCCCATCACCCAGGATGCGGCTCTCCGTGCAGAAGTGGACGTTGGGCGGCGCGTCCTCCGTTACGTCGAACAGCCGGTTCTGAATACGCAGCTGGGAGTCCTCCAAGCAGAGATACAGCGTGGTGCCCTGCTTCACCGGCAGGCCCCACACGGATTCCCCTTTAGCCACGGTGACGGCCAGCCACAGCGCCAGCCAGGATTTGCCCACCTTGGGCGATCCGGCCAGGATGTGCAGGCCCTGGGAGATCAGCGTGTCCACCACAAAGTTCAGCGGCTGGAGCGGCTTGCTCATCAGCGTCTCGCCGTCAATGGTTGATAATTTGTTGTACATAAAGGCCCTCCTTTTCTTGTTTCGGTATTTCCTTTCTCTGCTGCCCATGGTATACTTTACAGGGAAATGAACTGCGTTCACATAGTGAAGCAAACCACTTGATTTTTCACCCACTTTGCTGCGGAGGGATCCCTATGCTGGAACGAAATATGCCCGGCATCTATCTGCTGACAGACATCGGGCCGGAGGTTCAAATCATATTGCGGGATGAAAATGGGACGGAAGGTCTCCTGTCGAAAACAACTCCCGCAGACGATCTGGTGCGGGCAATGGGGACTGACTATTCCAGCTATCGCAGGGAAATCCAGCGGCTCCGCGACGGGCATCCGTTGTTAGAGGCAAAGCCGGATGTCCCGGAAGCAGACCTGCTCGACCTGTGCGCACAGGCTTTCGCGCTCCCGGAGGAATTCCTGCGTGAGATCGACCCGGTGGCATACTTCGTAGCCGTCCAGCGGCTGACTTCTTTCATCCAGCACTCGCCAACGGCTGATGATGGCTCCGCCGCATTTTTGTTGGAGAGCGGGGAGCGGGTTTTGAAAATTTTGGAGGAGCCGGTTTTGACCCAGATCCGGCTGCGGAATATTTTTGAGATTGCCTTTGACAATCTCGAACGCGGAACCCAGCGGGAGCGGTATGCCGCACTGAAGGGAGCTTTTCCCACCGCATTGGATAACTTCTTTTTCTGCCGCAGGACAGAATCGGAGAGCGAAACCAGCTTGCCGCTGGGCGGAGGTTTTGAATATACGCTGCGGTCACTATATGACCTTTATCTGTTGGAACTCAACCTGTATTTCCAGCAGGACAAACAGCGCATCGCCCGCTGTGAATATTGCTGGGGCTATTTTGTCCCGGCCACAAAGAAAGAGACGCTGTATTGTGACCGCGAGTTTGATAGCAAGACCTGCAAACAGCTGGGGCCAAACCTGAAGCGGAAGGTGGGGCCGGAGCTTGATGGTGCACTACGCATCTATGACCAGCTCCGGGCACGTATGGCCCAGCGGCTGAACCGGTACGAACTGGCCGCCGAATGGAAGCGCGGCAACCTGTTCCCCATGGACGCCACCCAATACAGCGCATGGCTTGACTTGTCCCATGCAGCCCGGATGGACTACCTGGCCGGTCGGCTGACCGCCCCGGAGTTTCTCCGCCGGATCGACGTTTACAGAGATCTGGACAGTTATGATGCGGAGGAAGCCAAGCTGTATGATCCAAAGGATACCGCCTGGCGGCAACGTGTGGTACACAATATTGATTTTGACCCGGCGCTGGCGTATCAGCCCATGATGTGCCTGGATTTTGGCCAAGGCGCTGATGCACAGTGGCAGTATTTCTCGGCAGAGGATCTGGCCAGACAGGATCGGGACGGTGCTGCAAGCTTGCGGGAAAAATATGGACGGGACGGTTCAGCCACATGAGCAGAATAAGGGCCGCGCTTCCTACTGACGGTAGGAGACGTGGCCCTTATTTTGTGATGGCAGAATTTATTTACTCAGCCGCTGGCAATATGCCTCCAGCTATCCGCTGATGATTTGTTCATACAGGCTGGGTTTCAGCATAGTTCAGGCACCGCCTCACACGGTTCGCGGTGCGACAAAGGGGCGCAGTCTATCTGTTTCCTAAAAAGATTTCCTGCTCAATGGTCACGCCATGCTCTAAAATTCGTCGGATTGCGCCGTCAAACAGTGGGAACTCCCCATTCTCCAGCGCTTGTACCAATCGCTCCAGATATTTTTGAGAACGGGGCAACCCGTTTTCCCGGTATGCAGCAACATCCTCCCCGCTCATGCGAAGAGGCAGCAGCCCAGGAATCAGCGCCTGCAATTGAGTAAACATCCGAAATCCCCCCAAATCAATGTCGGCCCAAAAGAACACCTGCGCCCCTTCCGGAACTGCCTGCGCAATTTTTGTGAACAGTTTGCGTTTTTGTGGGCTGAGGAATCCCCCGTGGTAGATCGCAAACGTATCCGCATCCAATTCAGACAGCAGAAATTCATCATAATTCGTTTTATTTTCAATGAATACAACTTTATGTATATGGCTCAAATCAGTTGACAGGATTGAATCGACGGCTGTACTGGGCAGAGCAATCCCAAAGGGCCAGACAGCGTCCACCCGGATGCTCCCTGCCTCTGTGGTAAGTACACACTTACCGGACAGCTCGTACAGCTCAGGCCGCGCATAAATGCCAAGAAAGGCAAGCTGATCCCGCTCGCCCATGCCGTCCTGCTCACAGGCCTCCGCCAATTCTGGGCAATATTTTTGGGCAATGCCCAAAAATGTTTCACGGACGTTGCGCTCAAACCATTTGCTGTCGTGATAGCACCGGCTGCTAAACGCCCGCATAGTCACCGACTCGCCCCGCAACGCATCATACTGTACCAACGCGGTCAATAAGTCGGGTAAAAGTGCCGCGTCCTTTTTGCAGAATTGCGGAACCGCATATGTGCTCTGCGCTTTCGTGCACACCTCGTCCCGCCAGGCTGCGATCCAATGTGTCTCCACATGGGCCAACTCAGCCTGAACCTCTCCTGCGACCCGCTCCGCCCGCGCTCTGGGGTGCGTCCGGCCCGCGGCCTGGTAGCACCGCTCCAAGGCCTCCAGATTGAGTACCAACGCCGACAATACCGGCCTGTCCTTCACCCATTCGGCAGAAACAAGCCCTTCCTGTACCAGCCTCTCTGCAGCCTGGTTGAACGCATCGCGAGTCTCCGCCTCCTGATACTGATACTCCGGCAGCTCCTTCTTATCCACGCGAAGCATAACCCGGCGGCTTGAAGCACCCAGTTCCAGCAGGTGCTTGCTCCTCTCGTATTTGTCCAACAGGCGGGATAGGATTATGTCTCGCTCCACTGCTCAGCCATCTCCTTTTCGTAGGACAGGATATGCATTTTGTACTTGTCTTTGCTGACCAGCAGGGTTCTGTCCGCTAATGGCATAATGTCGGCCAGCTTGTCCGGCGGGGTGCAGATGATAGCCTGCAAGCCCATCTTTCGCAGCAGCCGGACGCTTTCCACGATACCATCCGCAGTGACCGCCGTCTTATATCTCCGCAGCTGGCTCACATGGGTGCAGCACACCACCCGGCCCAGCAGGTAGTCGATGTACGTGCGAGCCAGCTCGTTATCCGTCTCGATTTTCTGCGCCAGGCTGTCGCCCCACGGCTTGATATGCTCCCGCTCCCGCAGCTTCGCGATATCCACCAGGCCAAAGGATCGGCCACTGTAATTGCTTTTGATTTCGTCATAAAGGGCCAGCGCTTTTGGATAGTGCTCTGGCTCGATCAGCAGATAAAACTTCTGTGCGTTCAGATAGCCCTCCACCGCTTTCCGCCAGTGTTCCTCGCCCTCCGCGATTTCCAGAACATCGGCCAGAATATCGATGTGGATCTCCCGGCCTGTTTGACGCTTCAGCTCAACGGAAAGGCGGTCGCGCAGCTGCCGCAGTCCCTTCGGGTAATCCTTGACATTCCTGCGCAGGTTGGCCAGCGCCGCCCGCCGTTGGTCTTGTTCGCTGTTCAGCTGGCGGAGCATTTCTTCCACCTTATAGGCCGCCTCCCGGACAGCGGCCATAAACCTGGATGCTGTCTCCTGGGCCCGCTCGAATACGTCCAACGGCTGGGTGAACACCCGGTCATCGCAGCCGCAAAAACTGGCGTACACCCGCTGGAGTTCCTCCGCGGCGGTAAGCACAGATATTAAGAGCGGGCTCCCATCCCAGCCGGAGATCTTCTGGCACAGCCCGCACAGCCGATTGGCTTCCCGCTTGATCTCCAGCGCCGTAGACTGCACCTGGCCGAACAATCCCTTTTGTTCTTTCAGCAAGGCTCTTTTTTCCGCATTCAGCCGGTTTTCCTCATGAACCACATCGCTCTGGGCGCAGGCCGCAGTCAACTCCTCCTGCCGTCTCTGCTTCTCCTCAATCTGCCCCGCGGCCTGCCGGAAGGCGCTTTCCTCCCGTTCCACCCCGGCCCGGCAGTCCTTCTCCTCATTCTGTTTCCGGACAATCTTTCCCTCCAAATCCTCTTTTTCCGCCCAGAGAACCAGGAAGCTCTGCTGTTCCCAGCGATCCAGCGCGGCCTGCATCTCCCGGAAAAGCCGAGCGATTTCACGCAGCTTTTCCAGCTTTTCCTCTTGCCGCTGGGCCAGCTGCTCATGGCGCTTGTAATCCCGGATGTTCTGCTGCATGGCCTCGATGTCCGGCTTATCTGGGATATCGCAGATGTTTTCGGTGATAAACTTCTGGATATCCACGATGGGCCGGAAGGACACCGCCTTTTTCAGCATCCGGCTGACCTGCTCGCTGTGGACATTCCATTTGGCCAGCATATCCGTCCGATACTGCTTCTGGGTGTCGTACAGCTTGGCGCGGGCGCCATACTGCTGTCGAAGAAATGTGCGCAGACTTGGGGTATCCATAGCCTCTCGGCCCGCCAAAAAGCAGTGGTCGGGAATGACGCCGTCATAGATGAAGAAGTGCTCCTGGTTGACCCCGTCGCTGCGGCAGTCGAAGACCACTCCAGTGACGAATTGTGTCCCTTCCGTCTCGTCCTGGAACTCACAGGCAATATAGCTGGAAAAATCCTTTCCCCTTCGGGAGTAGGGGGAATTGTCATCCATATCGGCCCGGAGGTAACCGTCCAGGGTGCGTTGGGATTTCTCATTGGCGGCCTGGTTGAAGTTTCGGGCATTGGTCTCGCCCAGGAGGACAATCTGGAGCGCATCAATGACGGTGGACTTCCCCGCGCCGTTTTTCCCGGTCAGGAAGTTCACGTCCCCCACCTCAATGAGCTGCTTGGAAAAGTAGAGCCAGTTAATCAGCAGGATCTTCTTCAGCTTCTTCACCGTCCTCCTCCTTTCTCAGCACGGACACCACTGCCTCCAGCTTTTCGCTGGATACCACCGTCAACACCGTGGGCAGGATGGCAAATTTGCAGCTTCCCTGGTTGTATTTCCCCTCCAGGCACTGGATCACGCTGTGGTTGTCCAACAGGGTCAAGGCACGCTTCACCTCTTCCATGTTGGGCTTGGCCGGGAGAATGGCATAGTCTGTCACCACCTTTTCCAGCAGATCCCGGACGGTACAGATGGCATCGTGCTCCAGGCCAAGCCGCTCCTGGTTCTCGTCGTAGATCATCCGAATGGCCAGCAGAAACGCAGTCTGCTTCTTGTCCAAGTTGCAGCGGTTGGCCTCATCGGTATTGATGACGTAGAAATAGCCGTTAAACTTGTCCCAGCGCAGATCCCAATCCAGCAGGTAGAGGTACTCCCGCACCTCCTCATAGTGGGCGGAAAGGAACAGATAGTCCGGATTGTTGACCCGGCTCTTGTCCGGCCTGCACAGCGTCTTTACCACGTAGGTTCGGCCAAGCAGCTGGCCGCACACGGACTTGAACTGATCCAGCTCCTTTGGGGTTGCCCCATTGATCCAGTCGACGTTCACCCCGTTCCCTCCCTGCACGTAATTTGAAGCTGTGGAATCGTATAGCCGTTCTCAGAATACCTGCCCTCCAGCTCCACTACCCTGTATTTCGCCCTGGCGTCGCCGCTTGTCAGCACTGCCAGCAGGCTCATGATATACGCTTTGTCGTCCCGCAGCTTCAAGTCCGACGAATAGCCCACGCTGAATTCTCCCAGCCATCTCTCAATGTAAGCGGCTACGGCGTTCCGGTCATACTCGGAGTGGAGCAGCCGCTCCGCTTGCAACACCGTCTCCGGGCTGGGCGCCTCTTCCTCCACCAGCACGGGGGCCGCCTTGACCCGTTTCCCCGGCCGCTTGCGGTACCAAAGGCTGCGTGGAGAGAGACAGGCCTGCTCGTAGAGCTGGAACACCGACTGGATCTGCTCCACCAGTTCCCCCACCCGGCGGTTCCTGGACAGCGCCGTCAGGAGATAATTTAGGTTCCCTTTCACATTGTGATCCTGGTTGGTCAAATTTTCAATCTTCTGGGTGGTGGCCCGGGTATACCGCCGAACCTGCTGGTCAATCTCGTCCAGATAGTCAGGCTGAATACTGTCGTACCGCTCCTTGACCCAGAACATTTTGCGCAGCAGGTCGCTCCGGCAGGCGTCCAGATTGTCTGCCCGCCGATCCTGAAGGGCCGCGCCAGCCATGGCCGTAAGCTGGGCGTCGTCCTCCAACCACTCGTTCAGGATTGTCTGAATAGGCACCCGGTATTTCGGAACAGAATCCTTGATTTTCAAGGGGCGGATGTATGCCTCCACCACTTTCTGGCCAAAATCGTCAAAGTGGGACGCCAACACTGTGTTGACCTCCCGCATATTGATCTGAAGCTGGAAAAAATGTTTTACGTTGTGATAGACCATTTGCAACAATTTAATCAGCGACTGTGTATTATCATAGGCGCTGTAAACTGCCGCCATTTTGTCATAGACGCTGTCCCCCTCGCTGGCCACTTTCAGCGTGGAGTAGGTACCGAACACATAGGAATAGCCCCGCATAGGGCTGTCGTCCCGCAGTTGGTGAAACAGCTCCAAAATACGGCTGCTGTACCCAGGGACGGTGATATATTCGTTAAAATCCTCCCCGCGTTCTTTCTCAAACCAGCCCTTGCCGCCCAATTTCCGAATCAGGAACCGGGCCCGCCCGGAGACATCCCGCAGCTCCTCCTCGTCAATGTCCTCCCCCTCAAAGGTGGCCTCCGCCAGCTGCTGCTCCAATCTGCTGCGCAGCATGGAATACAGCCTGTCCTCCGGGATTCTCAGCCCCTCCTGATACGCCTCGTAGAGCACATCGAGGGCATCCGAATATATGACCCGGTTAGGAGATGCCAAAACAGAAAAGAGGTCGCTGGGAACCGCATCAAATAATTTCATGATGATCCCCCTAATAGGAGTAAACTATGGTTGGAATTTTGATTTTTAACGGTGACCGCCCTGACATTGCGCTGGACAACGGCGCCTTGTACGGCGGGCTCCACTGCGGCGACTGCTTTCAATATTACGATAGAGGATGGATGGATGTCCGGCTGGAATACATGGATGGCTGGATTTTGGTTCATGACCGGGTATACCGGGAAATTGTCTATGGTGCACAGGTCAAAATTTAGACACGCACCACGATGCAAACGGCCTCACAGTTTCGCAAAATAGTCCTCGTCTATCTCATAATCCTTCACTTCTTTGACCCCAATTCCAAATTCAGCCAGTTTCGTGATAAATTCTTCGCCATCAATGAGATCAATTTGCTGTTTGCCTGGAGAAGATGCCTCTTCAACCGCCGCCTTAGAAAACGAGCCGGTTGTAATAAAGACGCCTTTTTCAATATTGGTTGTCAGCGATCCCCTGAAATCCCGGATATCTCCGGAACTCACCACCCCCTGGTATCGTTTGCACTGGAACGCAATGTTAAAGCTGAATATCCCGTTGATTCTGAGCTTGCCCGTCCCGTCGATTCCTCCATCCCCGGACTTTTTTGTCACCTCAACCTGGGTAAAACCGCACTCGCGCAGCACTCTTTGCGTGAGCCGCTCAAACGCGTACGGATTCATTTTAGTCAAAACTTCATACAGCTTCTTGCGCCAAGGACGCACTTCCTCCGGCACATCTTCAAGGTCATCGCTTATTAAAGTATCTTTGGCAGAGGCGCCATTTTTGTGGCGGGCTTTTTCGATGGCATTCCCGTCAACGGCCTCCACATCGGAAAACTCCGGCATAATAGACCATACGCCTCGCGCACTATTGGTAATGGCCCCATGCTTTTTCAACAAAGTCCGCGCCCATGCCAGCCTGTAATTCACCTCACTCAAACTGCTGCTATTAAGATGTGGGATTTCCAACACTTCATCTGAGAGTGCAAGCAGTTCTGCTACCTTTTCATTGATTTCTTCATTTTTTCCAGAACCACCCAAAGCTTTCAAGACGGCATATGTTGCGGTGATTAGATCCCCATATTTTGGCACTACGCTTTTACTAACCATGGCATTGCTCTCCCAACGTTTCATAAATTGACCTTATGTGAACAGATATATTATCCTTTTATATTATACGCCCGAATCCGCCAAATTTCAACCTGTACCAAGGGGATTTACTCACTGTTATGGTGCCGCCAACTCGATTAGTTCCAACACATTTTTGATCGTTGTCCTGTGCTCTTGCTCTTTTTGATGTTTTTGGGCCTTTTTGTACCGCTTCGTCCCTTTTCGAGGCGCTACTTTTCCCTTTGGAGCCGGATAAATAATGATAGAAGCACATCACAGAAAGTGTCCTCTAAACCGGGCTATATTAACGTTTTAAGAAGGCTGACACCCAGCGCATCAAAGAAGTGATTTGCTTTTCTTCTCTGACTATGGTATTTTAATGAGTACATAGTAAGAACGAGGTGGTGGATCGCTATGGACTTTTTGACAAACTTGGCCCTTGCTCTCTCGTTTGCGTCCCATCGTCAGAAAAAAGAACAGCAGAAACGGGCAGAGGAAATCAAGTCTCATTGGAATGAAATCGCAAACTCAGTCTTTTATCTGGGATTGCTGCTCAATGAGCTCTGTTTTTCTCAATGTCACACCATAGATGAGGAAAAATCGGAGGCCCTGAAGGAATTAGCGCCTATGTTTCCCATAGCCGAGATTCTGTCATTGCAGGGCTGTATCGGCCCAACTCAGGAGGAGTACCTACGCGACTATATCAATATTCACCAGTCGCGGTACAATCTGAAGCAATTCCTGACGGCAACAATTGAACGTGAAGGCATATACCCCGAATGGAACGCCCTGTGCGGCTTGGATGAGACCCACTGCGGCCAAATCTGGCATACGCTAATCGAGATTATTTGTCGTCTGCGCGACCCTGGAAAATTCCAGCAGATCTGCGACCATTTGGGCTCTATTTTGTATCATTTTTGGTTGCTGGAACACCCCGATATCAGCCCGGCGCAAATCTGCTTTCAAAACATTGTCTCAAATCTAAATACATACGCTGCCAGCGATCAGGAGCAGCCGTATCTTCACGCTGTCATGTTCCTTCAGCGGGTACTCTCCGAGAAGTACGGTGGTGAACTGATTGACTACTACCCGAAACTCAGTTCAGATGAGCCTTACCTCATGGATGGAACGGAAGGCTTCCTGTTTCACGCCCAACGAAAGGGTGATTTTGATTTCATTGGCTCCTATGCTGTACGAAAAACGGAGGAACCCCACAATTGTGACTTGGTTTGGGAACTTCCTCTCAAAGGCGGAGCGCCTATTGTACTTTTTTCCGAGTGAAGGCGCACCGTAAGTTGTCCACTGATCGTCCGCCACAAAAGCACCAGCAGAAAATCATCAAGTCCAATCCGGTGCTTAACTCAAGCTCAACACTGCCTTGGGATTGGCGTCCACGGCGAAGGTGTAAAACATGGGCTTGGACACGATAGCAAAATAACCGCCCCGCTGTGCCGCGTAGTCCCTGTCGATGATTTCCAGCGTCTCCCGGAGCTGAAGCAGCACCGCCACCTCATGCTTACAGGTATACCCGCAGGGGCAATCGCAGAACAGGTTGCTGATCCGCCCGTCCCGATACTGGAATTCCGCCTCATAGGGCTTTGTCCCCTCTACGATGGCCCGTCCCTGGATACCATTCAGGCATAGATACCGCACCCGGTTCTCCCTGTAGTAGTCCAGGCCACGCTCAAATACCGCGTCGGACACGTCCAGCCCGCTGAAATCATCCAGTGGAAAACCCTCGTCATCATAGCTGATGTAATATTCCGTCTCATCCTCCTTCGGCGGCTTCACCCAGGAACAAAACTGTTTCCAAGGCAGTACCTGTGGGTCAAAGGTAATAAGGTGGGTATTTGACTGGTAAAGCTGCCCAACCACATGGGTATCTGCCAGTCCGACCACCCGCTTGTAGTCCTCCACCTTCACCTTAAAGTGGGTGCTTACCGCCGTCACCCGGCCCCGCAGGCCCTCCAGCTTGCCGTCCACAAACACAATGTCCCCCATGTGCAGATCAAAGCGATCATTATAGTATGACAGAGTGCGGTTTCGGTCAGGGAAAAATATCTGCACAATAGTGGGTTTTATTTCACCTTTTACCTTGAGCTCTGGCCTTTTTTCGCTATCTTTGTTTGTACGTCTGCCAAAGGGATTGAAGCCGATGGGATTCATAGAAAGGCCTCCTTCATCTGAATATTTTTCCATGATTCAATGATATCACATTAAAAGTCCTATAAATCGGCACATTAAACAATCATGTTACGCCTATGAAAAAATGCCGCAAGCGTATGTCCCCTACACGCTTGCAGCATTTTCTTTTATATCCCTCGGCTTTCCGTCACACATCCTCCAGCCGTTCAAATTCCTCCAGCTTCAGCTCCCGTTTCAGCTCCTCCTCTGTGGGCAGATAGGGCATATACCTCGCGGCATAGATTTGCCGGTTATCCTCCGGCAAGGTCAACTGCACCAGCGTGTCGCTTTTCTGAGCACACAGAAGCAGCCCCACCGGTGGGTTGTCCCCATCGTTCATCATATACCGGGTGAAGTAGTTCACATACATCTGCATCTGCCCGATATCCTGGTGCGTGAGATCATCCGTTTTCAGATCGATCAACACGAAGCATTTCAAGATATAGTTGTAAAAAACAAGGTCAATGTAAAAATGCCTTCCGTCCACGTTAAAATGCTTCTGTCTTGCCACAAAGGAAAACCCGCGCCCCAGCTCCAGAAGGAACTTTTGTAAATGGTCGATCAGCGCCTGCTCCAACGTGGATTCATAAAAATGCTCATTTGCCGGAAGGTCAAGGAATTCTAACACATAAGGGTCTTTGATGATACGCTCATACTCCGGCTTCGGCTCGGTGGTCTGGATCTCCGCTGCGACGCTCTCCTTGTCCCGGCTGGCCAGGATACGCTGATAATATAGGGTGTTGATCTGCCGCTCCAGCTGACGTGAACTCCATCCGGCTTTTACAGCTTCTTCCATATAAAAAGTTCTTGCTTCGGTGTCATTAACCTTCATCAGATAGCGGTAATGCGTCCAACTCAATTCGGGACGCAGTGCGTCCTGAATTGGAAAGGCGAGATAGAACCGCCGCATATTGCGAAGATTGCTGATGTCAAATCCTTTTCCAAACTCGGCGGTCATTCGCCCGGAAATGTATTGAAGCACTTGTTTGCCGTAGGCCGCCCGGTCATTTTCTCCGCAAGCCTCAAAAATAGACTTGCCGATTTTCCAGTAGGCCATCACCATGGCGGAGTTGACCGCCGCATAAACTTGCCGCTGAGCCTCGATCACATAACCCCGGATGGAACGGTAGGTATCTTCCGACTGGGGAGCGCTCAGTTCGTTCTTCCTTTTCATCAATTCATCCATAAAACGTGTCCTTTCAGGCTGCACAATGATTGTTTATTGTAACACGTTTCGCCCCAACTGACAACAGGATTCGCTTATGTATTCCAGCCCCATCCGTCTCTCTAAACCCATCATCCCGAAGCAGAACCGTTCCCACCGTTCCAACGTTATCTGTGACGGGTCGCCCTCCCGAATGCGCATGGTGCGGCGGATCTCCTTGGGAATCACCACCCGGCCCAGATCGTCGATGCGGCGCACGATCCCGGTTGCTTTCATGGTTTTCCTCCTGCTTCCTGCCGCGGCTTTCCGCGGCTTTGTTTGTATCGTTCCAACTGTATTATCCGCAGGATTTGGAAGGGTATTCAAGTTCATCCGCTGGTTTTCTCTGGAAGCGCGCCGTTTTGTATTTGGCCTGCCCGGCAGATCCCTCCAGCGAATGTCTGCGTAAAGCCGGAACTGCCCGGTTTTCGGCGCATACCGCCATCCGAAAATCCCCTCCGGCAAAAACTTCCGGCACATTGCCTTTCGGCACGTTTTGTGGTATTTTATAAAAAGCGCATCCCGCTGTCCCCACCATGGACGGCGCAGCGCAATAGCTGTTTCAATCAATCGGCGCCGCTGCGCGCAGGGAGGGACAACCCATGCGTATCATCATTTCACCCGCTAAAAAAATGGCGGCGGACACGGACACCCTCCCGGCGGAGGGACTGCCCGCCTTTTTAGCGCACACAGAGCGGTTGAAAACCGCTTTACAGGGGATGTCCCGTCAGGAATTGCAATCCCTCTGGAAGTGCAATGACGCCATCACCGCGCAGAATGCGGCACGGCTGGCGGACATGGACCTGCACCGCCAGCTGACCCCCGCCGTCCTCGCCTACGAGGGTATCCAGTACCAGTATATGGCCCCCAGGGTGATGGAAATCCCTCAATTGGACTATCTGCGGGAGCATCTGCGCATTTTATCCGGCTTCTATGGCCTGCTGCGCCCCTTTGACGGCGTGGTTCCCTACCGGCTGGAGATGCAGGCCCGGCTGGCCATTGACGGTTGCAAGGACCTCTACGGCTTTTGGAACGGCCTTCTGGCCCGGACCCTGGCAGACGAGACGGATTTTATATTGAATCTTGCCTCCAAAGAGTACAGCCGGGCGGTGGAGCCCCATTTACCCGGCCGTGTCCGCCTGGTCGCCTGCACCTTTGGGGAGCGCAAAAACGGCAGGATTGTGGAAAAAGGCACCATGTGCAAAATGGCCCGGGGCCAGATGGTGCGCTGGCTGGCGCAGAACCATATCACTGCCCGGGCGGATATCCGGGCGTTTGACCAGCTGGGGTATCGCTTTCAGCGTGAGATGTCAGACGAGGGCCACGACGTATTTCTAAAATCCGATTGACGCAGAAAGGGCTCCCCACAGCTTGCGGGAGCCCTTTTCGCTCTTATGCTTCCCCTTTGAGGTAGGCCAGCACCTCCGCCGCGTTGGTGTCCGGCTTCACCTTGGGCATAACCCTTTCGATCACACCGTCCTCGCTGATCACGAAGGTTGAGCGCACTACCCCCATGCTCACCTTGCCGTAGTTCTTTTTCTCCTGCCATACGCCGTAGCCCTGGATGGCCGTCAGCTCCGGGTCGGAGAGCAGGATGAAGGGCAGGCCGTGCTTTTCCGCGAACTTCTTGTGGGATGCGGCAGAGTCCTTGCTGATCCCGATCACCGCCGCGTTCATCCGCTTGAACTCCTCATAGGCCCCCGCGTAGGCGCACGCCTGACGGGTGCAGCCGGGGGTATTGTCCCGGGGATAGAAATACAGCACCACCCGCTTCCCAGCAAAGTCCGCCAGGGAGACCAGATTCCCCTCCGCATCAGGCAGGGTAAAGCCCGGCGCTTTTGTTCCCACTTCTAACATGTCATTTTTCTCCTTATTAGATGATCTGTTTTAGAGCAGGCTCCATTCAAAGTTTTCCCGTACCAGACGGCTGCCCGCATCAACCCCCTCCGGCAGCAGGAACATGGCCACCTGGTTCTCCACGCCGGCGTCGCTGATCATGCGGGCATAATCCCCGTCAACGGCGGTGACAGTGTAATAAACGGGTTCCATGGCAGTCACTCCTCTCCAGGAGAAAGTATACCATGCCGGAATCGGAAAATCAATTTTCAGCCGCCGGGATTTTTATTCGATTTTTGACGCGCCGGAACATAGGAAAGTGCGCCCGGCAGGCAGCCCGCCTGCGGAGCGCACTTTATTTTGCAGCAAATGATACCGGCAGCCAGTCCAGCGCCGCCTTTCCCTCACAAGAACGGATAGAGATCGTCAAATTCCGCCGCCTTCAACGATCCGTCCGTCATCACCCGGGAGGCAATCCTTGGCGCGATCTCCCCGAACTCCTGCACCCGAATCTGACACACAAACGGCCCATCTTTCGCCAAAATCGCTTTGAATTCCGCCTCCAGATCATCATCGGCAGTAAGCTCACAACTGTCTAGCCCATATGCCGCCGCCACCTTGCAAAAGTCCGGCGTCTCCAGCCCGCTGTCCGGACCAACGCCCAAAAACCGGTCATCCATGTAGTTGTGCTGGTTGTGCCGGATGAGCATATAGCCGCTGTTTTGGAACACAAACAGCTTGACAGGCAATTGATTATAGTGCAGCGTAGCAAATTCCTGCACGTTCATCTGCACGCTGCCATCGCCAGACAACGCAATCACCTGCCGCCCCTCCCGGACCGCACCGATGGCCCCAGCCCAAAAACCCATGGCGGACAAGCCGCCGGAGATCAGATAGCGCTGCCCTTTCCGCAGCTCCCAGCTCTGGGACACGATATTGCAGACGCTGCCCGTGTCCACCACAATGTCGCAGTTTGCCGGTGCGCACCGGGACAGCAGCCTTGAAACATGATAACTGTTCAAGGGCCGCTCCTGGGCATAGCCGGACAAGACATTGGGATACTGCCGCCGCATCCCCTGGCAATGGGTCAGCCATGCCGAGCGGTCCTCTTGTTTTAACCCGGCACAGCAATTGATCAGTCCCTTTAAAAATGTCCCAACGTCCATGGAGAGCTTCAAATCCACCGGCACGTCCGGCTTGTCCAGCTCCTTTTGGTCTATGTCTACCATCACTTTATAGGCATTCTGCCCAAACCGCTGCGGATAATAGCCGGTGGTAGATATAGACAGACGGCTGCCCAGAATCAGCAAATAATCACACTGCTGAATGGCAAAATGGGATGCGCGATCCCCATAGCTCCCAGGGCGGCCCACAAAATACGGGGAGTCGGAGGCAATCACGTCAATACCGCCCCGGGATACGGCCACAGGAATCTGGAACATCTGGCACAGCTGGCCCAGCAGCTCCGCCGCTCTTGCTCCGCGCACACCGCCTCCAGCCAGGATCAGCGGTTTTTCCGCCCTGGCAAGCCCCTGGGCCACTGCGGTCAAATCCACTTCTTCCACCGCTTGATCAGGCACAGGGCTCCCCTCCATCTCATTCGGAACCTGCTTATTCTGTACATCTACCGGCACATCAATCCACACCGGCCCCTTACGGCCTTCCATGGCTTCATACCAAGCCCGCTCCATCACCCGGCGGATATCGGCGGGTTCCAGCACACAGGCAAAGTATTTCACCATGGGGGATACGATGGGCTCCAGGTTCAGGCTCTGAGTGCCATGCTGGCGGACGCCGGTGTCCATCTCGTACCGAATCAGCCGCGAATTGGCCTGCCCAGTCAGCACAAACATGGGGGAGGAGTCTACAAACGCCCCTGCCACGCCGGTGATGGCGTTGGTGGCCCCGGGCCCGATGGTGGCCAGGCAAACACCGGGAATGCCCTGGGTGCGGCCATAGCAGTCCGCCGCCATGGCCGCCGCCTGCTCATGGTGGCAGCAAACTGCCTTCAGCATCTGATTGCGCTGAAGCGCGTCGGTGAGCCACATGGCGGAGCTGCCGGACACCATGTAGACGGTGTCGCAGCCCCTTTTTTGCAGAAAATCGAAGATGTATTCGGAGACTGTCATTCCATCGCTCCCTTTATTGATAGCTGTTCATGCACCGTCTGATACATTCCTGTAGATTGACCTGGGGCCGCCAGCCAAGCTGCCGGAGCTTTGTGGTGTCCGGGACAAGTGAATCTCCGGCGGTGTGTAATGTTGCACACAGCGGCCCCACGACCTCAATTTTGCCGCTCTGCTCAGCAATTTGCTGGGCCAACTCTAAAATTGTATAGGTATTTTCTTCATTTCCGATGTTATATATGGCACTTTTTCCGTTCAACAAGATGTACAGTAGCCCACTGACAAAATCCATAATATAACAGGAATCACGCACCGGACTTCCACTTCCCATTACAACGATTTCTGTTTTCTCCAAAGCCTGACGTATCAGATCTGGAAAAAACCGGCCATGTTTAAACGATTCCCCTGGCCCATGTATATTGAATGGCCGGATCACGCGGCAGTCTACACCATATTTTTCGCGGTAATCCTGGCAGAGCAGCTCACCACCCAGCTTGCTTGCAGCATAAACGGTAAACCGAGCCCCATTTTCCATTAGTGCTCCGGGAGCTACCTCTGACAGACGCCCGTGCTGGTTTTGATAAACCGCCGCGCTGCTGAAATATATAAATGTGGAGCCGTTTTTTCTAGCCTGATCCAACAGATAGTGCGTGGCCAGAATATTGGTCTGAAACAGCCCTTCTGGATTCTTGGCATAGGCCTGCGTATTTGCCGGGCTGGCTGCATGGATGATTATATCCGGCGCAAAATCATGGGGCAAAAATTCCCCCGTGATATCCCCATCAATCCAGTGAATACCAGGTATTGATACCTTTGTTAGAGAACCCGCCCGCCGGAACAGCTTAAGATTCAAGTTGAGATCCTTTTCGCTCCCAAGCTTGCTGAGCATTGTGGCAAGGTAGCTACCGACAAACCCGGTGGCCCCAGTGCAAAAAATTCTGGCACCCCTTAATTTGGCCCAAGGCAAAGGAAGCAGACTAATTTTACCAAAATCCTCATTGATTATTGCGCTGGCCCCCAAACTCCTCACTCCAAACATTCAATATGTGTCATGGGCTCATCTTTTTAACGTGGCAGGATAAGCCCAAATTTTGAATCTGATCAGCAACCTCGTCCGCATACAGAGAGGTTGTAATTAAAATTGTCCCAGAAAATTTATCTTCTGCCAATTTTTCCGGAATGTTAATCGGATATCCCAAGACGATTTTTCCTTGATGTAACGGATTGCTGTCAATTAGGTATTTGATATTCCACCGTCCTCCGACTTCCTTAAGCAGTTGCCGCGCAAAATTGCCCATGCCCCATATAGCGACTTCTTCTTGGGGCGGAATGATATTCTCATAGCGGCTCAGGTTTGCTTCAAACTCTGATGCGTATTTCTTGAGAGTAAGGCCACAGCCGCTTCGCGCAAGGCTCGGCTTTTGAAACACGCCCACCACACAAGGATACACATCCTGTTCCGTGCTGAAATGGATATTTTTATGAATGATATTCACAATCCGCAGGCCATTTGTACTTGCCAGATTGCGCATTGATGCCTCATCAAAATACCCGATATGCTCATAATTAAACAGACAGATGGGATAATCGCTGAAGTCCTGGAATCGTCCGGCATCAGGCACTTCAATGTATAGATGTCCTCCCGGCTTCAACATCTGGCTCATATTCCGCATTGCCCCCTGAACATCATAGATGTGCTCCATCACTTGGGTGAGGCAGACGCAGTCAAATTGCTCCGTTAATGGCTTGTGGATTTGGTCTGATATGGCACTGGAAAAAATCCCTCCTAAGTGTGTCCGAAATCCCCTTTGAGCTAAGTTGTCCAGCGATTCTTTACTCAAATCCAAAGCACTCAAGTTCTCAAAGCCCAGCTTTTTCAATTCCTCCAGCAGGAGTCCGTTCGCGGAGCCAATTTCCAAAATTGAGGCATCTCTGGACGCAAATGACGAAATTTCCTTTGCCCGCTGTGCATAGACATCGCCGGAATGATCATCCGTCACTGTTCCATATGTAACCCCCAAATTGTCATATACAGAGCATTCAGAATAATACTCATCATATATGCTTTGCGATGTGGCAATATCAGAATATACAAATCCGCAGGCAGTGCATGAAACAATGTCAAATTCCTGTGGAAGCTTATTGAACAAAATCATTTCATCCTGATAATGATACACAAATTCAGCACGGGTGCAGCCGCATATCGGGCATACCCGGTGTGTCCGACTGTAATTTGGCACATTCATCCATGAACCTCCTCATTTAATTTCCATAAAACACAAACGACAAATAGTGCATATAGGATCGTAAATAGACCCTATATCCCGCCTCCAGCATTCGCTCCGGCACCTCCCAGAAATCCCAGGTCTTGTGATACCCCGCGATCATCAGCCTGGGGTGCCAGCGCGGTGGAAAAGTCCCAGACTCAATCCTAATGACAGTTGACCGTTCAGCCAGCACAGGGCTCTTGCCAAATATCCGCAAGTAAAGCCGGTTGCGCCTGTTATGAATATCCGCTTGCCTTTCAAATGATCCCATGGAAGCGCACATGCCGAAATACGCTCAAAATCCTGGGATAATTCTAACTGGTTCATTTAGAACGCACCCGATCTTGTGGAACCGCATAAAACACATAGGTCAAGTATACTAAAGATATTCTGGAAGCCCTTCTCTTTCAAATTGCGCTGGATGGATGGATATTCGGAAAAAATATCATATAGAGCCACAATAATAATCGCATTTTCACTCAAATATTGTTTTGCATCCTTTAAATTTATGTTTTTTTGTGATAAATCAGTCGGCTTTTTCGCATCTAAAAAACATCGAACGGGCCAATCCGCATTTTCAAGCCCCTTCTCCAGCTCAATTCCCAAATTTCCGTGCCCATATACAACAAGCTCCTGCCCATATGTTTGAAATAGCTTCTGCATCTCCCGCTTCTTTTTTTTTGCGGTCTGCAAGCTCCTTCGGAATTTGGCCGAGTAATGATTCAATATTCAACATTTTAAGTCTTCCTCCTACTGTCAATAATCAAAAAATCGGAATATCCACCCCTGATACCACATTTGTATGTGCAAGATCCGCAATGCAGGTATACCGAACCAACTCCGACACCCTGCTCGTAATCAACGTACCGCAGGTTGAGATCAATGCCGGGATTTCTTCGTGCTCAGTGCATCGCACATAAAGGCCACAATCGGCGTCTATCCTCTCAGCAAACTCGTAAATGGCCTGTGTTTTCTGTTCTTCCGTGCCATCCTTCGGCACAGAAACGATCAGGCAGTCTTCCTCCGAGTGGCTCAGGGCAAACGATTCCACTACCTTTTGCAAAATGCTGTATGGACTGTCTAAATCTGAGAATGTCAAATAAAGGTGGTTCCGCGCAGTCCCCTCAAGATGTGCATCATCAAGCCTTTGATGTGTGGACATATGCCCCCCCTCCACGGACACATCAAATTGCTTTGCAAATTCCTCCGGTGGGCGGGTAAACCATTCGCTCCGCATCTTTATAGTCTCCTCATCCCAGTACCACCACTGAATTCTTTGCAGCCGCTCAATCGTCTCCGGGTCAAACCGATATTTGATCACACGTGCCGGGTTCCCGGCCACGATGGCATATGGAGGCACATCCCTCGTCACAGTGGAGTTTGCCGCAATCACCGCACCGTTATGGATCGTAACCCCGCCCATGATGGTAACTCCATACCCAATCCACACATCGTTCTGGATTATAATAGATCCCTTGCGCCGTTTCCTGCTGGAGCCTGGGATCAGGTCAGGCACCTGGTTTGACATAGAGACCGACGCATAATCATGATCCACATCAACTAAAAGCATAATCTGATTAGATATAGGGCAAAAGGCCCCAATATACACAGAATAGCATCCTCCCGCTACACCGACCTCTTCGCCAAGCCTTGCCCAGATTGTCAGCCCTTTAATTCCGCTGTAACGGTCTAAGATCAAGGCTGGAAAATCTTTCACTCCGCGCAGATTTGGCTGTGTGCAAGAAAAAGTGGACAAACTCTTCACATTTTTTGACACAACCCCATTTATATTAACAAGCATTCCTTTCCTCTTTTCTGTGCAATCTCTTCACCATTATTCCAATCCATAAAACACAAACGACAAATGGTGCATATAGGATCGTAAATAGACCCTATATCCCGCCTCCAGCATTCGCTCCGGCACTTCCCAGAAGTCCCAGGTCTTGTGGTACCCCGCAATCAACAGCCTAGGGTGCCAGCGGCGAATGGTCTCCTGTGCCCCCTCCAGCGCCGCCAGCTCCGAGCCCTCAATGTTCATCTTGATGGCTGTAGCCCGCCGTCCGTCTAGCAGCTTGTCGATGGTGACCGCCACGGCCTGCGTCTCTCCATAGGGAACGGCAAAGCTCCCCGGGCCATGCAGAGCGTAAAGCGAAACCTCTCCCCCCTCGTTCCAGGCCGCGCACGGAGACAGGGTGAGCTTCTCCCTCAGCGCGCCCGGCAGCTGCTCGGCAAAGCATTCCAGACGCTTATAATTGGCCGGGTCAGGTTCCATGGCATAATACGCCCCGATCCTATCTCCAGTCAGCGCCAGAAGATCCCGCAGTGTCTGCCCATCAAAGGCCCCACAGTCCACAAAATGCTCCCCAGCAGACGGGGTAAACAGCTCCTTGGGAAAGTACTTCTCCTCCTGGGCCAGAGTTGGGATCTCCGGCCCATCGCCAAACAGCCGAAAGGTAAGGATGTTGGCATAGATTTCCTGGGAGCGCCCCTCTGCCAGTTCCCTGTAAACCCGTGCAATCCTCTCCCTGTTCTCCCATATGCAGTCCACATCGGGACAGGATGGCAGATTTCCTGTATTGTCCCCCCGGAACAGGGCAAAGCAGCGGCGCAGGGCAATATAATCCACCACGTTAACGCAGCCGCAGTCGTGGAGCCGCCGGTGAACGCCGCTGTGCCCCCCCTCTCGCAGCGCCTCGTCAAAGCTGCGGCAGTAGGCATGTCCATCAGTATTGATACAGACAAATACCAAAATATTAGCACCAAAACGCTCCGTCAGCGCCTGGGGCGGCACCACTTCCAGCCCCATACATATCGTGCCCCACTTTTCCAGCGCTCCATCGGCAAAGCACAGCGGTTCAATGTCCGCACGCCGCAGAGCCAGCAGC
>CAPOAR010000030.1:0-31540 GCA_948670295.1 uncultured Oscillospiraceae bacterium
GCCCGCCACGAAGGACTCCCGGTAGAACAGGTACATCAGGCTCTGTACGCTGGTGACGGCGGGGTTGGTCTCCTCCACCATCATATAGATCAGGTCGTACACCTTGACGGAGGCCATCAGGCGCATAATCATCACCACGAACAGGGTGGGGGACACCATGGGCAGGGTGATGGTGAAGAACTGCTTTACCTTGCCCGCGCCGTCGATGCTGTTGGCCTCGTAGAGGGTTTTGGGGATGTTCTGGAGCCCCGCCAGCAGCAGGACGGCGTCATAGCCGATATTGCTCCAGATGGCCACGATGGCGCAGGAGACCATGACGAAGTTGGGGTCGGTGATCCAGCCGATCTTGGCGCCCAGCGCCTGGTTGAGGATGCCGTACTCACCGTTGAAGATCCAGCGCCACACCATGGTGACGGCGGCGGGGGCGCACACCATGGGCAGGAAGAAGATGGTGCGGAAGCCGCCCTTGAACTTGATTTTCGCGTTCAGGAGCATGGCCACCAGCAGGGACAGGAACAGCCCCACGGGGACGGTGAGGATACAAAACAGGACGGTGTTCCAGGTGGCCTTCCAGAACTCGGGGGTCTGGAACATCTCTGCGTAGTTGGCAAGGCCGATGAACTTGTAGTGGCCGAAGCCCAGGTGCTCGCAGAAGCTGGTGTAGATGGTCTGCACAAAGGGCCACAGATTGAGTACGATCAGGCCGATGATGGTGGGGGCCACCATGAGGTAGGCCCAGTTTTGCTCCCGGCGGGCCGCCGGGGACAGCTTGTTCTTTTTCACAGTTGACCCTCCTCTCAGTTACCCGCCAGCTTCTTGGCGGTCTCGGTGTCTACAATGCTCTGCATCTTGGCCATGGCCTCGTCCAGGCTCTGCTGGCCGTTATAGACCTTGTTCAGCTCGTCCAGGACGGGGCTCTTCCACTTGGGCTTGGCAGAGTTGTTCACGTTCTGCACGCCGTACTCGAACTGGTCCATCACCATCTCCACGTTGATATCGTAGCCCTTCTCGTCAAAGGCGTCGAAATAGGGCTGCTCGGTGCCGTTGTAGGCGGAGATGGCCGCGCCGTAGGAGCTGGCCAGCAGCTGGGCCTCCTCGGTGCCGAAGAACTTGATCACGTCCAGGGCGATATCGCGGGTCTTGCCCTTGGCGGCGGTGGAGTAGCACAGGCCGTTGGAGATGGTGGCCCGGCCGTCGCCGCTGACGGGGTCGGGGCACTTGGGCATGGGGGCGATATCCCACTTGCCGTCCATGTTGGGGAAGTTGACGCACTTGTTCATCAGCTCCCAGTTGCCCTCCACGTACATGGAGCCGATGCCGGAGAAGAAGGCGGTGCCGGGGGCGGTCTCGGCGAAATAGGCCTGCTTGGGGCACCAGTCATAGCTCTGCATTCCCACATAGAACTCCATGCCCTTCTTGGTGCCGGGCTGGTCGAAGCCCGCGCGGGTGAAGTCCTCGTTCAAAATGTACCCGCCGGCCTGGTAGACGAAGCTCCAGTAGCCCATCTGGTCGTCGTTGTAGGCCATGAAGCCGTAATTGCCGGTGTTGTCGTAGATGGCCTGGGAGGCGCTGAGCAGGTCGTCCCAGGTCCAGTTCTCATCGGGGTAGGACACCCCGGCGGCGTCGAACATTTCCTTATTGTACACCAGGAAGATGTTATCCTTGTCCTTGGGCACGCCGTACATCCTGCCGTCGCTGCCCTGGGCGTTGCCGATGGAGATCTCGGAGAAATGGTTCTGATAATAGCCCGCCTCCACGTCGTCATAGAGGCCGGTGACATCCGCCAGGATGCCGAAATCGGAATAGTACAAGATCTGGTTGGTGTGCATCCAGAAGATATCCGGCATGGTGTTGGATTCGGCTGCGGCCTCCAGCTTGGTCCAGTACTCGTTCCAGCTGGTGACCTGTACCTCGATGACCACATCGGGGTGCTTTTGGGTGTAGGCGTCGCAGATGGCCTGCATGCTCTCGCGCTGGGCCACGTCCCAGATCTGGAATTTGAGGTGGGTCTTGCCGTCCACGGAGCCGCAGCCGCACAGGGACAGCAGCAGCGCCAAGGCCAAGACCAGCGCCGTGATGCGGGGGATCTTTTTCATAAACACCACTCCTCTGCTTCATTTTCTCGCCGCTGCCGCTCAGGGGCAGCGTTTGTAAGCAGATGATACCGCTTTGGCCCCGGCGCTGTAAATGGACGGTGTTTTCAGGAATATGCCCAGATGTGACTTTAGACGCTTTCGGTGCATATCGCCCAACATCACGACATATTTTTGATGTTTTTGTCTCTTTGACCATATTTATCCACAAATTTTTGTTGAAAATGACAGGTATAATCCTTGTATTTCTGGTTTTCCTGTTTTTTCCTGCTCCTGTAATATTTAACATATGTCTTTATGTGTGCATCGCTGTCGAACCCCGGGCGGCGTGCCCGCAGGCGGCAGGCAAGCTGTTTAAAATAATTTTGAAATTCCTCTTGACGGCGTGCCCGCCCTCTGCTATCATGTATTTAAATAAATTTTGAATTAGGTGCTGTCTTGGAGGGAGCTTCTCATGCCTGTATCCGATATCCTGTCGGCGCTGGCCGACGAAAACCGGCGCAGAATCCTGACCGCGCTGAAGCAGGGCCGCGTCTCCTCCGGCGAGCTGGCCCAGGCGGTGGGCATGACCCCCCAGGCCCTGTCCTACCACCTGAAAAAGCTGCGGGAGGCGGAGCTGATCTACGAGACCCGGCGGAAGAACTTCATCTTCTACGAGCTGGACCTGACGGTGCTGGACGAGGCCATTTTGTGGCTGGACAACTTGAGAGGAGGCGCGGATCATGAACAAAACGCTGAAAAAAATGTATACTGCCTGCGTCCTGCTGATCCTTCTGACGCTGATTCTGGTGCTGGCGGCGCTGCCCTTTCTGCCGGACCGCATCCCGGCCCACTATGACGCAGCGGGTGTCGTGAACCGCTGGGGGAGCAAATTTGAAATGCTGATCTTTCCGGGCCTCGTGCTCCCCTACGGGGCGCTGTTTCTGGGCACCTGCCGGATGTGCCGGGAATTTTCCTCCGGGGAGCTGGGGGAGCGCATCATAGTCATCGGGGGCATTGTCCAGTTCGCCGTGTTCGACCTGATGACCGCGTACTTTTTGTATACCAGCTTCCGGCAGGTGGAAATCCTGGCCTTCATGCCCTTGGACCTCAACCAGCTGCTGTGCGGAGTGAGCGGCCTGGGGCTCATCGCCCTGGGTAACTGGATACCCAAGCTGAAGGAGCCCGGCCCGGTGGGCCTGCGCACCCGCTGGAGCATGAAAAGCACGGCGGTCTGGCGCAAATGCCAGCGGTTCGGCGGCTGGTCCTTCGCGGCGGCGGGGGCGGGCAGCATCCTGGCCGCCCTGCTGGTGGAGGGCGTGTGGTGCTGGGTATGGATGGTTCTGGCCCTCACAGCCGCCGGCATCGCCGGGGCCGTCTACTCCTGGTACGCGGCCAAGACCACCACGGAGGGATAAAAAAGCGCCCCTCCCCCAAGCGGGGGAGGGGCGCTTTGCGTATCATTCTTACTCGATGCCGCTCAAATCGAACTTGTCCAGCCAGGCGCTGGCGGTCTCGCACACGCCCCGCAGGCACGCCTCGCCGAAGGGACTCTCCAGCCCGGCGTTTTCCAGCAGGCCGGTGAAGGTGCGGCTGCCGCCCTGCTTCGTGTAGGCCATGTACTTCTCCCAGGCCAGCCCGCGATCCTTCTGGAGCAGGGCCCAGAACTGAAGGGACACGGTCTGGGCCAGGCAGTAGTCGATATAGTAGAAGGGGCTGGAATAGATGTGGTGCTGGCGCTGCCAGCCCTCCCCCTGGGCGTAGAAGGGGATGTCCCCGTCCAGCTTCACCCAGGGCATATACACCCCCAGCAGCTCCTTCCAGACAGCGTGGCGCTGGGCCGGGGTCATATCCGGGTTGGCGTAAACCTCGTGCTGGAAGTGGTCCACCATGGTGCCGTAGGGGATGAAGGTGAGGGCGCCGGACAGGTGGCTGTACAGGAACTTCTTGGTGTCCTTGCCGAAGAAGCCCTCCGCCCAGGGCCAGGCCATGAACTCCATGGACATGGAGTGGACCTCGCAGGCCTCCATGCCGGGCCAGACGTACTCCATGGGCACCCGGTCCCGGTTCATCCAGGCGGCGAAGGCGTGGCCCGCCTCGTGGGTGACCACCTCCACATCCCCCTGGGTGCCGTTGAAGTTGGCGAAGATGAAGGGCACCCGGTAGTCCGCGATGGAGGTGCAGTAGCCGCCGGAGCGCTTGCCCTCGGTGGACAGCACATCCAGCAGTTCATTGTCCAGCATGGTCTGGAAGAACTCGCTGGTCTCGGGGGACAGCTCATCATAGAACTTCTTTCCCTGGGCCAGGATATCGTCGGGAGTCCCCTGTGGCCGGGGGTTGCCGGAGCGGAACTCCAGGGCGTTGTCGGCAAAGCTCATGGGGTACTGCTTGCCCAGACGCTTGGCCTGCTCCCGGTAGATACGGTCGGCCACCGGCACCAGGTACTTCACCACGGCGGCGCGGAACTTCTCCACGTCCTCCTTGGTGTAGCAGTTGCGGCCCATGCGGTAGTAGCCCAGGGTGGTGTACCCCTCGTAGCCCAGCTTTTTGCCCATGGCGTCCCGCAGGTGGGTGAGCTGGTCGTAGATGCGGTCCAGGTCATCCTGGTGGTCCTTGTACCACTGGCCCTCCGCCTTCCAGGCCGCCAGGCGGCGGGCGTCGTCCGCGTCCGTCTTGAAGGGGGTGAGCTGGGACAGGGTGTAGGTTTTGCCCTCGAAGGGGATCTGGGCGGAAGCCAGCAGCTTCTCATACTCGGTGGTCAGGTCGTTCTCCTGCTGGAGCTGGGGGATGATCTCCGGGGAGAAGGTCTTGAGCTGGATCTCCGCATTGACAAACAGCAGATCGCCGTACTCCGCCTCAAAATCCTTGCGGAAGGGGGAGGCCAGCATGGCCGCGGTCCACGCCTGCATGTACTCCTGGAGCTGGGGGAAAGCGCTGTTCCAGAAGGTCTCCTCCCCGTCGTAGAACTGGTCCCGGGTGTCGATGGAGTGGCGCACGCTGGCCAGGGTGGCCTGGGTGTCGATGTGCTTCAGCTCCTGCTCCTTCTCCAGGAACACGGCCTTGGCCTCCTCGTAGCTGGCGGCGCCCTTCAGCCGCTCCACCAAGCCGGACAGGGTCTGCTTCATCCCCTCCAGGTCGGGGCGCTCATAGGGCATCTGGGAAAACTTCATGATGATTCCTCCTTGATGTATTTAGAACGAACGTTTCACGTGAAACGGTTTAAACGACGCGCTCTCCATCCAGCACTGCCCGGACCAGCCGCTCGTCCCCGCTCCTGTAGTCCAGGGTGAGCAGGAAGGGCGGGCGGTCCTCCGCCAGCAGCTTGAGGAAGATCTCGTCCCCCTCCCAGATGGGCAGCTGCGTGACCTTCTCTTTGGGCACCCAGGCCAGCTCGCCCTCGTCGCAGTCCATGCGCAGCTCCCCTGTCCACCCCCCGGCGGTGAACAGGTACATAAACTGGTCGGAGCCGCTGTCGTTACACAGGAAGGTGACCACCCCCCGGAAACGCCAATGGGTGAGGGTGAGGCCGGTCTCCTCCCGCACCTCCCGGCGCAGGCATTCGTCGGGGCTCTCCCCCTCCTCGAACTTGCCCCCCACGCCGATCCATTTGCCCTTGTTGATATCCGCCTTTTTCTTGACCCGGTGGAGCATCAGATACTCCCCCCGGGGGTTTTCCAGGTAGCACAACGTACTGTTGTACATAATTTGTTGCCTCCCGTCATCACGCCCCGCCTCGCCGGCACAAGCAGCGCCCACTCGCTTTCCCCTTCGGGAAAGGCTCCTCCGCTGTGCCTCCTCTTCCCGCAAAGCCAGGGGGCGGCTTTGCGGGGGCCCCGTTGGGGCCGCTGCCAATGGCTCGGACGCTAGGCGCCGTTTGAAAATTGGCAATATGCCCAGCGGCAAGGAATTTTTTCGCCAGGCAAGGCGATTTGGCACAGAAATACTTTGTGTATTTCAAGGCAAAGCAACGCAGCTCGGCGGAAAAAGGCCCGCCGATTGGGCGTGTTGACAATTTTCAAGCAAGCCCTAGAAGGGCAGGTTCAAACCGCCCGTCAGCTTGGACATCTGCCCGGCGGCGTCCTCTGCGGCCTTGCGCAGCGCCTCGTTGACGGCGGCCACGATCAGGTCCTGGAGCATCTCCACGTCCTCCGGGTCCACCGCCTCGGGGTCGATGGCCACGCTCACCAGCTCCTTTTTGCCGGACACGGTGGCGGTGACTACGCCGCCCCCCGCCCCGGCCTCGTAGGTCTTGGCCTCCAGCTCCTCCTGGGCCTTGAGCATGTCCTGCTGCATCTTCTGTGCCTGGCGGATCATGCTGTTCATGTTCCCGCCGCCCATGCCGCCCATGCCGCGGCTGTTGAATCCCTTTGCCATATGTCTGCCTCCTTCGTCGGCGCAAAGTCCGCGCCACTCCGTTTCCGCCTGTGGCGAAAACTGCGTTTGCTCCCTTGCTTCTCCTCTCCCCACAAAGCCCAAGGGCGGCTTTGCGGGGGCCCCGTTTTTACTCCACTGTAATATTCGGCCCGCCCTGGGCCAGAAACGCGTCCAGCGCGTCAACAGGGGCGGCCTGGGGGGCGGGGGCGGCCTCCGGCGGGGCCTGCCCCACCTTCACCGCCACGGTATGGGCTGCGCCTGTGAGGGCCTGGCACAGCTCCGCCATGGGCCGGGTGATGGCGGGGCGGTCCAGCATGTCCCGCAGAAAGTCGTTGGCCGTCCACAAGGTCACCTGCCGCCCGTCGAAGCGTCCCTCCGCCATGGCGGGGTTGCTGATAAAGCTGTAGTCGCTCACCGCCAGCTTTGCCTTTAGCCGCTCCCGGAAGGCGGGCCAGCCCGGCCAGCCCTCCATGGCCCCCTGGGGCGGGGACGGCTGCGCCGCCGCGGGGGCGGGCCCGTCCTCCCGCGGGGGGACGCGGGGCGGGGCTCCGGGCGCGCGCCCTTTCGCCGGGGCAGGGCGGGGCTCCGGCTCCACGTCCCAGGGGGGGGCGTCCTCCTCCCGGGGCGGGGGCTCGTCGGGCAGGGGAGGTTCCTCCCAGGTGGGCTCTTCCCGGGCCGGTTCCGCCTGCCGGGGGGCGGGGCGGGGCTCCCTGCGGGGCGTGGGGGAGGGCGTGTGCCGGGGGGGACTCCCTTCCCCCTGCTCCAGCCGGGCCACCCGGGCGGCCAAACCCGCCGGGGTGGGGTCCAGCGCCGGGTCGCACAGGGCGGCCAGGCACAGCTCCATATCGGTGCGGCGGTTGGCGGACCTGCCCAGGTCCGCCGCCGTTTTTTGCAGCAGGGTCAGCATCTGCACCAGCCGGGGCGCGTCGAATTGGGCGCACAGCCTTTTCAGCGTCTCCCCGTCGAAGCCCCCGGTCATCAGGGCCGCGCCCGCCTTGGGAGCGGTTTTGCGCACCAGCAGGTCCCGCACCAGGGCGGACAGCTCCCCCGCCAGGGCGGCCATCTCCTTCCCCCCGGCGTACAGCCTGTCCAGCCGCTCCAGGGCGGCGGCGGTGTCGCCGGCGGCGGCGCAGTCCAGCAGGGCGGCGGCCTCCAGATTGCCCGCCAGCCCCAGGGTGGACAGCACCCGCTCCCCATCCACCCCGTCCCCGCCGCCGGAGCACTGGTCCAGCAGGGACAGCGCGTCCCGCATGCCGCCGTCGGCCAGCCGGGCGATGAGGGCTGCGGCGTCCTGGGACAGGGCGAAGCCCTCCTCCTGCGCCACATGGAGCAGATGGGCGGCGATGTCCTCCGCCCGGATGCGCTTGAAGGCGAACTGCTGGCAGCGGCTCTTGATGGTGGCGGGCACCTTGTTCACCTCAGTGGTGGCCAGGATGAACATCAGATGCGCCGGAGGCTCCTCCAGAATCTGGAGCAGGGCGTTGAACGCCTGGGCGGAGAGCATGTGCACCTCGTCCACAATGTACACCCGCTTTTTCACCGCCGCGGGGGTGTACACCGCCTCGTCCAGGATGGCGCGGATATCGTCCACGCGGTTGTTGGAGGCGGCGTCCAGCTCCAGCACATCCAGGATGGAGCCGTTCTCAATGCCCAGGCAGGCGGGGCAGGCATTGCAGGGGTTGCCGTCCTGGGGGCGCTCACAGTTCACCGCCCGGGCCAGCAGCTTGGCGCAGGAGGTTTTGCCCGTCCCCCGGGTGCCGGTGAACAGGTAGGCGTGGGACAGCCGCCCGGACTCCACCTGGCGCTTGAGGGTCTGGGTGACGTGGCCCTGGCCCACCACCTCGTCAAAGGTGCGGGAGCGCCACTTGCGGTACAGGGCCTGGTACATTGAAATCACCTCTCCAACATAAAAGAAACGCGCAGCGCTGTTGCAACGCTGCGCTTTGAGCGCTTGGACGCTTCATAAAACCGGCCTGCGCTCGCGCTTCGGCGCAAAACAAGACCGCGCACCGGCCTTTGAAGGACAGGATATGCCCGTTACCCATACAGCCGGCTCAGGACCGGCGCGCCCGCGGCACACGCCCAGGTCCGCTTAGTGCTGCTCGGTTCCCCGCCTGACACGATTCACGGGTGAGCGTTGCGCGGGACCGGTCCATCATCGCTGCTTATATGGGGCAGACGGCACAGTCTGCCTCCGGGGGCCGGGATTCATCCCTGCTGTAGCGGATTGCAGGTACAGGGCACCGCTATCTCCCCGACTAGCGCGGCCTTGCCTCACGCCGGAGGCGCTTGCAAGCCGCAGTTATTTTATCACGGCCGGGCGGATTTATCAACTCTATTTTTAAAAAAAGCAAAACAGCCGGCCTCAGCACGGCCGGCCTCAGCGCAGGATGTGCCACACGTCGTCCCCTTCAAAGCCGCAGGCGCGGTACACCCGCTCGGGCCGGGTGGGGTTTTCCCGCGCGCCGGACACCGTGGCAAACCCCGCAAAGCCGCCCATGGTTTCCAGCGTCCGGGCCATCAGCGCGGCGGCTATCCCCCGCCCCCGGCACTCCGGCAGCACCTGGAGCCACTCGATAACGCCCTCCCCCGCCTCCGGGTCAAACTCCCCGATCACCGAGCCGATAAGCGCCCCCTCCGCGAAAGCCCCCAACCACAGCTCCGGGCGGCAGGCCGGGGAACCGGTCCAGCCCCGCACCTCCTCCTGCGTCACCCGGATGCCGGAGTGGCGGTAGCAGCGGTTGATGAGCGCGGCAATCTCCCCCGCCTGTTCCGGGGAGATCTGGGCCAGGGCCAGGCCGGGCGGGGGCTCAAAGCGGGGCACGGCCCCCAGGCGGTGGATCAGCCGGAAAAAGCTGCTGTGGCTGCGGCCCTGCGCCATCTGCGGGCAAAACCGGCTGTGATGTACGATATCCATCCCAGGGGGCACGGAAATCCGCTTTGCCTTCCAATAGGGGATGGACAGCGTGCCGCAGGGGTCGGCGAGATAATCCTGGAGGGAAACCATAGGGCTTTTGCTCCTTTCGCTGGATATTCCGCCCCTATTATACGCCGTCGAGGCCGGGCTGTCAAAGCCCGCGCGGCCCTTGCAATCTCCCCGCCGCTTTGATATAATGTTTGCCAATCCACTCGAAAAGGAGGGGTGTTATGGGCACTGTGGTCATCACCGACGGGAAATACCGCTCCTCCATCGCCGCCGCCCGGATGCTGGGTAGGGCGGGTTGGCGGGTTGCCGCCGTCCAGAGCCGGGGGGACTGCCCTTTGGAGCCGCCGGTATTTACCTCCCGCTATGTGTCCGAAGCCCGCTGGCTGGACGGCTCCGCCGCCGATTCGGACTACCCGGACCGGCTGTACGCCCTGCTGGAGGGATACGGCCATCCTGTGCTGTTCTGCGCGGGGGCGGCCACCCTCAGCGCCGTGGCGAAGCAGCGGGAGCGCTTTGCCCAAGCGTGTGATTTCCTCATCCCCACGCCCGAGGCGCTGGACGCCCTCAACGACAAGGAGGCGGTCCACCGGCGCTGCCGGGAGCTGGGCATACCCGTCCCCCGCTCGTTTGACGGGGAGCCGGATTGCTATCCCGTGATTATCAAGCCACACTGCGGGGAAAAATTCGGGCTGAAGGCCCAGGACCGCTACGCCCAGGCAAACAACGCCCAGGATTATGAGGTTTACCGGCTGCTCATGTCCCGGTACGACCCCAGCCCCATCGTCCAGGAGAAGGTGGAGGGGACGGGCGCGGGGGCCAGCCTGCTGCTGGACCGGGAGGGGCGGCTCATTTCCGCCATCTGCCACCGCCGCGTCCGGGAGTACCCCGCCTCCGGCGGGCCGTCCACCTGCTGCGAGAGCTTTTATGACGAAAAAATGATTGACCATGCCTACCGCCTGCTGTCCTCCTTCGGCTTTGTGGGCATGGCCATGGTGGAGTTCAAGGGGCCGTTTGTGCTGGAGGTCAACCCCCGCGTCTGGGGCAGCTTCCCCATGACCGAGCGGGCGGACAGCCCCTTCGCCCAGCGTTACGCCCGGGCCGCAGTGGGGGAGCGGCTGGACTACCGGCCCCAGGATTATAAAACCGGGGTGCGCATGCGCTTCACCCTCAACGACGGCGCGGCCATGCTGGACTACCTGCGCCGCGGGCGGCCCGGCCCCTTTTTCCAGGGGGTGGCCGACTGGTTCCGGGCCCAGGAAGCCCTGTCCGCCAAGGATGACCCCGCGCCATGGCGGCGCTACCTGCGAAATACACTGCTGAGAAGGTAATTATGGAGCTGAAATTAGACCTGCACATCCACTCCCAGCGCTCCCCCGACGGGATCATGACGCTGGACGAGATCGTATCCCTGGCAAAGGCCGGGGGCCTGGACGGCGCGGCGGTGTGCGACCACGACCTGGCCCTGACCCAGGCACCGGAATATGACGGCTTCCTCCTCATACCCGGCGTGGAGGTGTCCACCCAGCTGGGCCACCTGCTGGGGCTGTTTGTCACCGGGCCGGTGGACACCCGCGACTTTTTCCAGGCGGTGGAGATCATCCACGGCCAGGGGGGGCTGGCAGTGCTGGCCCACCCCTTCGAGCACTCCCGGGACGGGGCCCGGCTGGCCCCCGCCGTCCCCCTGCTGGACGGGGTAGAGGTGTGGAACAGCCGGGCGGATCGGAAGCTCCGCGACGCCAACCGTCTGGCCGCCAGCTTTGCCCAGGTGTGCCGCCTGCCCTGCTTCGGGGGGAGCGACGCCCACTGCCCCCAGGAGGTGGGAAACGGCTATACCTGCGTGGAGGCGGACGCACTGACGGCACAGGCGGTAAAAACGGCCCTGCTGTCCGGGTGCGCCCGGGCCCAGGGGACGCGGAGCCGGGCCTGGTATGCCGCCCGCAGCCAGCTCACCAAGCGCCGCAAGACCGGGGCAAAGCCCTTGAGCTATGTGAAATGGGCGGCTTTCGCCGCCAAGTGCTGCGCCCAGGATATTTTTTGGAGGGGAGACTGAGCCATGTCGCTCATAGTGAAGATCGGAAAGAAGGGGAAGCGGCTGGTAAAAAAGCTGCTGCCCGAGGAGAAGCGCCAGCTGAGCTACACCCGCCGGATCGAGCGGGTCAAGACACAGCGGCGCGTGTGCGCCATGACCTTCGACGACGGGCCCATGGACCTGCCCGCTGCCCCGGACCGCTTTGAGGGCCGGGCGCTCACCGATGTGCTGCTGGACGCCCTGGCCGAATTTGGGGCCAAGGGCACCTTCGATGTCATCGGCGACACCAGCGAGAACTATCCCGACCAGGCGGGCAAGGTGGGCAGCGCCGCCTGGGGCGGCGTCAAATACGACCACTATCCCGACATCGGCAAGGACAGCCGGGGGGGCGCGGCCCACTGCGAGCGGCTGGTGCGCCGCATCCTGGACGGGGGCCACCAGATCACCAACCACGGCTACCGCCACATCATCTTCGGCAAAAAGCCCTTTGTCTACGGGCAGCGGGAGTACCTGGGCGGCGTGGACAGGGCGGTGGACGACCTGAACCGGCTGGATCTGCTGCTGCGGGAGAAATACGGCTATCAGATGACCATGACCCGCCCGCCCCACTATGTAGACCAAATGCAGGACGGCTTCACCAGCTACGATGTGTGCGACCGGATGGGCTACCAGTACATGGCCGCCTCCTTCGACGGGGCCGGCTGGCTGCCCTCCGTCTTGGCCGACCCCGACGCCGCTTTGGAGGCGGAGGTGAACGCCATGGTGGAGCCCATGAAAAAGGCCCTGGAGCAGAACCCGGATTTTTTCTGCGGCCAGATCATCTTCCAGAAGGACGGCTATAACATGGCCAAGCGCACCCCGGTGGCCTTCGGGCTGCCCAGGCAGCTGGAGCTTTTAAGCAAATACGGCTACCAGGTGGTGACGGTGGCGGAGCTGATGGCGGAGAGCCCCTTTGCCGACCTGGACCGGGACGACCCGCTGTTTGACAAGCTGTGCCGCCTCCAGGCGGACCGGGCGGTGGCCTACTCGGACAACCGGGTGCGGCTGGACCAGCCCATGACCTGGGGGGAGTTGGCCATGCTGATGGCCCCCAAGGGGGAGGCCATGAACCTGCGCTGGGCCAAGATCCGTTCCACCGGCCGGCGCGAGGACGCCTATTGCGGCGCGCTGGAGTGGTGCATGGACCACGGCCTTCTCCCCCGGGGGATCAAGTCCGGCGGCCCGGTCACCGCCCTGCCCGGCGGGCTGTTCACCCCTGCCCGGGGCTTCACCCGGCGGGAGGTCTACGGCGCATACGTGGAGTAAAAAACGATCCCGGCGCCCAACGGGCGCCGGGATCGTCTATGAAAGCCCTGGAGGGCGGGGGCGCAGCCAAGCCGCTGCCCGGAAAGGGCGGGGCTCAGTCGCACTCGATAACCGCCCGCTTGACGGCGGGGATGGAGGCGGGGGAGACGGAGAGCTCGTCGATGCCCACGCTCATATAGAAGCCGGTGAGCGCGGTGTTGGCGGCGGACTCCCCGCAGATGCCCACCCAGATGCCCGCGTCGTGGGCGGCCTTGGCGGTGCGCTCAATGAGGCGCAGGACAGCCGGGTGGCCGGAGTCGAAGAGGTGGCTGATGTTGGCGTTCATCCGGTCGGCGGCCAGGGTGTACTGGGTCAGGTCGTTGGTGCCGATGGAGAAGAAGTCCACCTCCTTGGCCAGCACGTCGGCCATGACGGCGGCGGCGGGGGTCTCGATCATGACGCCGTACTCCACGTCCTGGCTGTAGGGCACGCCCTCCTTGTCCAGCTCCTGGCGCACCTGGGCCAGGATGGTTTTAATCTCCAGCACCTGCTCCAGGTGGGTGATCATGGGGAACATGATGTTCAGCTTGCCGTATACCGACGCGCGCAGCAGCGCACGCAGCTGGGTGCGGAAGATATCCGGCTGCTTGAGGCAGATGCGGATGGCCCGGTAGCCCATGGCGGGGTTCTCCTCCCCCTTGATGCCGAAGTAGGGGGCCTGCTTGTCGCTGCCCAGATCCAGGGTACGCACCACCACCGGCCGGGGAGCCAGCCGGGCCAGCACCTCCTTATAGATCTCAAACTGAGCCTCCTCGGTGGGGAAATCGGGGCTGTCCAGGTAGATGAACTCGCTGCGGAACAGCCCAACGCCGCCGCCCCCCCGGGCAATTACCGCATCGATGTCCCCCAGCCCGCCGATGTTGGCGCACACCAGAACCTTGTGGCCGCTCTTGGTCACCGCCTTGCGGTCCTTATACGCCTCCAGCGCGGCCTGGTCGGACAAAAACGCCTCCCTGCGCCGGGTGAAGTCCGCCCGGGCGGCCTCGTCGGGATGGGGGAGCACCTCGCCGGTGGAGCCGTCGATGGCCACAAGGCCGGACTGGGGCAGCCTGGCGTAGTCGTCCCCCATGCCCACGATGCAGGGGATGCCCAGGGTGCGGGCCAGGATGACGGAGTGGGAGGTGGACGAGCCCAGCTTGGTGACAAAGCCCGCCACCCGGTTTTTATCCAGCCGGACGGTCTGGCTGGGCAGCAGGTCCTCCGCCGCCACAATCACCGGCTCCTCGGGGAACTCGGCGGTATCCGGGATGCCCTTGAGCACCCGGATCAGCCGGTTGCCCACGTCCGTAATATCGGCGGAGCGGGCCTGCATATACTCGTCCTCCATGGCCTTGAACATGGCGGCCAGGCCGTCGGCGGTCTCCCGCACGGCGTATTCGGCGTTAAAGCCCTGGTCCAGCAGCCCGTCGATGCCGTCGATGAGGTCGGGGTCCTCCAGCATCATGCGGTGGATATCAAACACCTGGGCCACGTTCTCGTCGGTGGCCCGGGCCTTTTCGTACAGGCCGTCCAGCTCCCGGATGGCCTGGGCGGCGGCCTGCTCATAGCGCTGGTGCTGCTGGACAGGGTCCAGTCCGGTCTCCTTGGTAACGGATAGGTCGGGCTCCTCCAGATAAAACAGCTGGGCCACAGCCGCCCCCGCCGAGGCGGCGATTCCTTTCAACATACAAAGGACCTCCATTCATTTGGCAAGTTTACATAGGCGCGTCAAAGCCGCGCAGCTCTCATTTGTGTATATCATATAATCAGCTTTCCCGCAATGGGTACGGGCAAATTTTTTTAAAAATTTTTGCCAGCCTGCCCTTAGGGCTTGTTTGAAGATTGTCAACACGCCCAAACGGAGGCTCTTTTTCCGCCATACTTTGCCAATTTTCCTTGGAATACACAAAGTATTCCTGCGTCAAACTGGCTTCGCCTGGCGAAAAAAATTTCTCCCGCTGGGCATATTTCCAATTTTCAAACAGCGCCTAGAACCTGTATTCACAACCTCAATTCACCGTCTGGCCGGTTTTTTTCACGCCCCCCTTGAAAAATGCGGCGGGGCCTGCTATAATACGTTAAAACGTTTGTTTGTGCGGAGGGATGGCCATGCAGCCGGATATCGCCGGGGCGGCGCAGCAAAACCAGGTGGAGGGCACGGTATCCGCCGTGCTGTTCCGCAATGAGGAAAATGGATACACCGTGCTCAAGCTGGACTGCGGGGAGCGGGGGGAGATCACGGCGGTGGGCTGTATGCCCGGCGCCGCCCCCGGCGAGGCGCTGGAGCTGGAGGGCAGCTGGGGCCGCCACCCCAGCTACGGCGAGCAGTTCAAGGCGGAGGTGGTCACCCGGCGTATGCCGGTGGGGGAGAAGGCCATCTTCGAGTACCTGGCCTCCGGGGTGGTGAAGGGCGTGCGCATGGGGCTGGCCCGGCAGATTGTGGACCGCTTCGGCGAAGACGCCCTGGCCGTCATTGAAAACGAGCCGGATAAGCTGTGCGAGATCCGGGGGGTGTCCCCCAAGCGGGCCCGCGCCATCAGCGAGGATTTCCGGCAGAAAATGGGGATGCGCCGGCTGGCGGAATTCCTCTCCGAGCATCGCCTGCCCCTGGCCGCCGCCATGCCGCTGTACCAGCGCTTTGGCGACTATGCGGTGGAGGTGGTGCGGGACAACCCCTATCTGCTGGCCGACCGCACCCTGGAGATCCCCTTCGCCCAGGTGGACGAGCTGGCCATCGGGCTGGGGGTGGCCGGGGACGACCCTCAGCGGGTGGAGGCCGCGCTGATTTTCGAGCTGGACCACAACGCCGACAACGGACACGTGTTCCTGCCGGAAAACAAGCTGCTCACCGCCACCGCCGCCCTCATCGGGGTGGAGGGGGACTGTCTGGCCCAGGGGCTGGACGGGCTCATTGAGCGGGGGGAGGTGGTGCGCGAGGACATCGCCGGGGTGACCGCCTGCTACCCTGCGGGCCTGTACGGCGCGGAGTGCTACGTGGCCATGCGGCTGGGGGAGATGTGCCGCACCGAGATCGCCCCGCCGGAGGGGCTGGGCAGGCTCATCGACGCCATCCAGAAGGAGCAGGGCATCCGCTACGCCAAGCAGCAGCGGACGGCGGTGGAGCTGTGTGCCTCCCGGCAGGTGATGCTGCTCACCGGCGGGCCGGGCACCGGCAAGACCACCTCCCTGCGGGGGGTGCTGGCCCTGTTTGAGACACTGGGGCTGGAGACCGCCCTCACCGCCCCCACGGGGCGGGCGGCCAAGCGGATGGGGGAGACCTGCGGGACAGACGCCCTGACCATCCACCGGCTGCTGGAGACCAAGCTGGACCCCTTCACCGGCCAGCTGGCCTTCACCAAAAACCAGGACGACCCCCTGGAGGTGGACGCGGTGATCGTGGACGAGACCTCCATGGTGGACGTGTCCCTCATGGCGGCGCTGCTGGCGGCGCTGCGGGGGGACTGTCGGCTGGTGCTGGTGGGCGACCCGGACCAGCTGCCCTCGGTGGGGCCGGGCAACGTGCTGGACCACCTGATCCGCTCCGGGGCGGTGCCCGCGGTGTCGTTGACGGAGATCTTCCGCCAGGCCAGGGAGAGCGCCATCGTCATGAACGCCCACGGGGTAAACCGGGGGGACGTGCCTGAACTGAACAACAAGGCCAGGGATTTCTTTTACCTGGGCCGCAGGGACGCGGCAAGGACGGTGGACACCGTGGTGGAGCTTTGCAAAACCCGCCTGCCCCAGAACATGGGCATCCCCCCGGAGCAAATTCAGGTGCTCACCCCTACCCGGAAGCGGGGGGCGGGGACGGCGGCGCTGAACCGGGCCCTCCAAGAGGCGCTCAACCCCGCCCAGGAGGGCCGGGGGGAGCGGGCCTTCGGCCCCTACATCTTCCGGGAGGGGGACCGGGTGATGCAGGTGAAAAATAACTACGACCTGTTCTGGGAAAACCCCGACACCGGGGAAAAGGATCTGGGGGTGTTCAACGGCGACATCGGCACCATTGTGGAGGTGGACGTGGGTGGGATCACCGTGTCCTTCGAGGGGCGGCTGGCCGCCTATCCCCCGGAGCTGCTGGGGGAGCTGGAGCCCGCCTACGCCGTCACCGTCCACAAGGCCCAGGGCAGCGAGTACCGGGCGGTGATTTTGGCCCTGAGCGACGTGCCGCCCTCCCTGCTGGCCCGTGGGGTGCTGTACACCGCCATCACAAGGGCCAGGGAGCTGTTCATCCTGGTGGGGGACGGCGAGCTGATGGCCCGGATGGTGGCCAACGACCGGCAGATGAGGCGGTATTCCGCCCTGCGCACCAGATTGCTGCGGGAGACGGGACAGGAGGTTTGATATGGACAAGCGGGAGCAGACGATACGGGCCTGGTTTGAGATGTGGCTTCAGGGCTCTGATGCGGGCGTAGAGGAGCTTTTTGACCCCGATGCGGTCTACATTGAGAGCTGGGGGCCTGAATACCACGGCCTGCCGAAAATCCGCCACTGGTTTCGGGAGTGGAACACCCGGGGCGTGGTTCTGCGTTGGGAGGTCAGGCAGTTTTTCCACAGGGGGGACCAGACCGTGGCGGAGTGGGCTTTTGAGTGCCGAATGGACGGCGGAAAGGCGGATGCCTTTGAGGGAATAAGCCTCATCCGCTGGACAGCCGGGGGAAAAATCTGCTTCCTCCAGGAATTTGGCTGCAATCAGGACCGTTATGACCCTTATGAGAAAGGCCCAGAACCGCAATTCCGGGACGAACAGATCATGTGGTTTTGATATTCGCGGTCTGCGGGAAGGGGTTCTCACGCCGGCTCTGCTATGCGGCCCCCAAAGGAATACGGCAATCCAAAACCGTTGTCCGGCGGTTGACAAGCGGGCTAAAATCGGGTATGATAGCGGGGCAAATCCACCCAAGGAGATATACCGATGAAAAAGCCCTTCCTCACCCTGGCCCAGGCCAAGGAGATCGCCAGCACCCACCCCACCCCCTTCCACATCTACGATGAGCGGGGCATCCGGGAAAACGCCCGGGCACTGCGGGCCGCTTTCGCCTGGAATCCGGGGTTTAAGGAATACTTTGCCGTTAAGGCCACCCCCACCCCCGGCATCCTCAAGCTGCTACGGGAGGAGGGCTGCGGCGTGGACTGTTCCTCCCTCACCGAGCTGATGATGTCGGAGAAATGCGGGTTTTCCGGCAGCGAGATCATGTTCTCCTCCAACGAGACCCCGGCGGAGGAGTTTGAGCTGGCCGCCCGGCTGGGCGCCTATATCAACCTGGACGACCTGACCCACGTGGATTTCCTGTACCGCACCATGGGCCGCGTGCCCGAGACGGTGTGCTGCCGATTCAACCCCGGCGGGGTGTTCACCCTGGGGGAGAGCAAGGAGGGCTTCCAGGTGATGGACAAGCCGGGCGACGCCAAATACGGCATGACCCGGCCCCAGCTGGCCCAGGCATTCACCCGGCTGCGGGAGCTAGGGGCCAAGCGGTTCGGCATCCACGCCTTTCTGGCCTCCAATACCATCTCCGACGAGTATTATCCCGCCCTGGCCCGGCTGCTGTTTCAGACCGCTGCGGACGTGGCCGAGGAGACAGGCTGCCATATCGCGTTCATCAACCTGTCCGGCGGCGTGGGGGTGCCCTACCGCCCGGATCAGAGCGCCAACGACATCGCCGTGATCGGCGAGGGGGTGCGCCGGGCCTATGAGGAGATCCTAGTCCCCGCCGGAATGGGGGATGTGGCCATCTTCACAGAGCTGGGGCGGTTCATGCTGGCCCCCTTCGGCCATCTGGTCACCACCGCCGTCCACGAAAAGCACATCTACAAGGAGTATATCGGGGTGGACGCCTGCGCCGCTAACCTGATGCGTCCCGCCGTCTACGGGGCGTATCACCACATCACTGTGCTGGGCAAGGAGGACGCCCCTTGTGAGCGCGTATACGATGTGGTGGGCTCCTTGTGCGAGAACAGCGACAAGTTCGCCATTGACCGGGCGCTGCCCGAGATTGAGGTTGGCGACATGCTGGTCATCCATGATACCGGGGCCCATGGATTTTCCATGGGGTACAATTACAACGGCAAGCTGCGCTCGGCGGAGCTTCTGCTGCGGGAGGACGGCTCGGTGGAGCTGATGCGCCGGGCAGAGACGCCGGAAGATTATTTCGCCACCCTGATTTGGTAAAAACGGCGGCGGGCCGGGCCCGTCGCTCCATATGCGCCTGTGATGGAATTGGTAGACATGCGAGATTTAGGTTCTCGTGCGGCAACGCGTGTGGGTTCGAGTCCCTTCAGGCGCACCAACTATGGACAATGAAATCACTATATCGCCCTCAAAGCCAGTGATTTCAACGTCTTGACGGCCCTCGGACATGAAAATCCGAGGGCCGTTGATTTTTGCTATATTCCGCCCGTTTTCCCAAACCGCCCCGACTCGAACCCACGCACCCACCGCTGTCCCGGTGTTTCCATGATGGATCGGGCAAAGCGATACATCCGCATCCCAAAGCGAAGGTCACACATAGTTCAGCCACTGGCCGGTACCTTTTCAAACCGAAGGTACCGGCCTTTTTTGCGTTCTGCCATCTACAGCAGAGGAGCGGCACGCAGGCACCGCCAGCCGTCAAATCCAGAGTCCAATGCCCCAAATGATAACAAACTGATAATTCACCACCAGACCCATGGCTATCTGCCCAAAGGTGTGGTATGGTGTGTCACTGCAAAGGAGGTGGCAGCAATGCGAACAATGCTCAAGCAATTCTACTTTGGAAACCTGACGCCCTCAGAGAGGAGGATGCCCCCCAGCTCAAATCTGCAGCGGGCCGTGAACAGAGTCTCACAGTGTGAGAAGCAGCTCATGGAGCAGCTCAACGAAAGTGAGCAGTCACTCCTCAAAGAAATGGTCGATGCACAGTACGAAATCGACAACATCACGGCATGCGACAACTTCATCCTGGGCTTTCGCCTGGGCGTCAGGATGATGGCTGAGTGCATGGACGAGAATGATGGCGACACTCGACCGATGATCGACGACAGCTGAGAGGAGCAAAGCACCGCAGGCACGAAAAGGCCAGATATTCTCCAGCGTGCCGCTGAACCTGGAATGTCTGGCCTTTCGGATGTCAGGGCAGTTTTCGATAGCTGCCAGTCAGTGCAATGCGCCTGTCAGCCAGTGCCCCTAAACCGAGTCCCACAGTGTTCGCCGCGACACACTGCAAAGGCGTATGCGCAAAAAGCCAATGGTTTTCATGTGGAACCACCCGAAAGGAAGTGTATAACCATGATACTCTATGTATCCAAAGAACGCTGCGGTGAGGGCGCGGCTATCCCATTCCCTGCCACGGCGGAACAGGTTCAGGATGAGCTGCGAGGGCTGGGCGGCGATGGACAGCTGCTGTTTATCCGGGGTGAAGGCCCCGCGTGGCGCTTTGAGGATCAGCTTGATCCCGCTGGTCTGCGCCAGGGAGAAGGTATCCATAAGCTCAACCGGCTGGCAAGCCTGGTGGATGCTATGAACCTCACGGAACAGAAGGTTTTTGACGGGGCGCTTCGGTCGGAGGGTGCCACCGGTCTGGACGGAATTCTGGATGCCGCCTCCAACCTGAGCCGGTATGAGCTTATTGAGGGCATTGAATCAGACTTTGAGCTTGGACGCTGGCTGGTAGAGCATGACTCAGCATGGGACGACATTCCCGCAGAGGTGCGGCGTCACGCGAACCACGCCTGGATCGGCGAGAAATACCGCGAAACCCACTGCGGGGCATATACGCCCAACGGCTATGTGAGACGCAGAGAAACAGCCCAGACGCAGAAAAGACCGGAGAGGCCCGCCTTCCGGCTCACCCTGGCCTCCCCCACGAATACATATCGCCTTGAACTGCCCGCCAACCTGGATGAGCTGAAGCAAGCGGAACAGGCGCTGGGGCTGGTCAGCCTGGACAGCGCCAGCATCAGGGATTTGGAGATTGGCTATCCCTGGGCGCACCTGCTCCCCATGGACAGCATCACGCCGGGAGACGCCATTGCTCTGGCCGACTGGGTCTGGGCGATGTCGGACAGCGACCTGAAAGCGTTTGGCGGGGTGCTGGAGGTCGAGCAGCCGATCACCTTTGTCGAGGCTGTCTACATTGCCGAGGAGATTGATAACTATGATGTTGTGGATTGCAGCGAGGGAGAATATGGCCGGGAGGTTCTGCGGTATGCGGGAGTTGGTGAGGAAATTCTGGAACTTCTGGACGGCTTCACCGATTTTGACGCGCTGGGCCGCTCCAAAATGGAGCAGGCCGGTGTCCGGGAAACCTCCTTTGGGCTGGTCAGGCGTCTCGACAGCCCCTGGCCCCAGCAGACAGAGCAAGGCCAGACACTCCACGGCTTCTGAGCCTGGAATGTCTGGCCTTTATCAATCCCGCTTATAGCCCCGGTTATTTTCCGCACCGAAACCGCTCTGACACAAAATCGGACAGCATTTTGACAAATGCCCTGTTTCCATTGAGCACCGCGAAAATGCGGTTTACCTGTTCCTGCGCCGTCTCACCATCTATCTTGGGCAGATACATGGACGTAAGGAAATCCATTGTTTTCCCGTTCTCCTGCCGAACCCACACATTGGCGGTCAACTCGCCCCGCGCCGAGTTTTCCCCATAATCCACAAGGATTTCCACAATCATTGGATCGTCAATGCGGAGCGCGGTGACAGGCAGCTTGAAGGAAAAACAACTCGACAGCAGGATCTCTGTCATTACGGTATTTGAGCAGTGGCGCCCGTCCACAAATTCTTCCCGGATCAATTCCGCCATCTGGGAGAGATACTCATGCTGCTCCACTGGATCCGCAGGGCGGATCAGGTTCGTGCCGCAGCCAGGGCAATGCTTCTGCTGGTCAGTATTGCTGAATCGAGCGCCGCAATTGTCGCAGACATATACCATTTTAACCACTCCCCCTGCATTATAACAAAGCAGTGTTCCGGATTCAACAAGGGAAAATAAACAAAACAGAAGTGGTTTTTTGTACATTTCACCGCAAAAACCCGCCTAATTATCAAGGACTTGGAAATCTAAACAATTTTTGGAATCAAGGGCGCATCCGCAGTACAGTCCTGCCTGGCATATGCCCTCAAGCCGAAACTGGATATCACAGAATATAACAACAGAGGAGCGTTCACCATGATTTTCAAAGCGACCGTCAGCAACAAAGCCCACCCGGAATTCGGGCAGGCCACCATTCCCTTCCCCATTCCCGACAGTGAGTATGACCACACCATTGATCTGCTGGAGGACATGGGCATCGGCTCCCCCACCGGCCAGGACTGCCGGGTGGACGGGCTGGACTCCGAGTATCCCATCCTCAACCGGCTGACAACCCAGAACGTCAACGTGGACGAGCTGGACTATCTGGCCAAGCGGCTGGGGAGCTTCTTTCAGGGCGAGGACGTGCAATTCGAGGCCATGGCCTGCAAGCTGGGCCTGTTCGACATCAAGGACTTCATAAACCTCACCTTCAGCTGTCAACAGGCTACGGTAATCACGGATTTCTCTGATCTGGAGCGGGTGGGCAAAGAACACAGCCTGAACATCAATGGCGGCTCTATGCCCACAGAGGAGTACGAAAAACTGGAAGGTCGGAATGTAGCCCTTGATCTCATTCTGAACAGCGCCGGGGTGATCACCCCCTACGGTGTGGTGTACGACAACGGCATGAAGCTGGAGCCGCTCTACGATGGGCGGTATTTCCCGGAATATCACTACAAACCGCCCCAGATGACGGTCGAGATCAAATCCGGGCAGGATGGCGCGGCTGTGGGGTATCTCTGTCTGCCCTGCCCGGACCGACAGATTGAGCGGACGCTGCAGCGGGCAGCGATTGTCGATCCAAGCTTTCAGGTCGAGGTCACCATGGACGAACTGCCGCCGCAGGTGTCCGCAGTGGCCAGCCGCCCCTGCAATGGCCTTGGCGATCTCAATGCGCTGTGCAGGGCGCTTGAGCCCATGAGTGCGGCAGAGAAAACAAAGCTGGAGGCGGTGGCGCTGATGACCGGGCCGAAGTTCGCCAGCGAGGTGCGCCAGCTGGCGGAAAACCTGGATCAATTCGACTTTATGCCCAAGCCGGACAGCCCAGCGGCGGACAGTGAGCTCACCGAGCTGGGCTACGTGGCTTACCACGGCAGCCTGACGCTGGAGGAGCTGATGAATGACGATCCTGCGGAACAGCGCCAGGAGATGGGAGGGATGGCATAATGGTACTTCATGTGTCCAAAAGCAGTTTCAGTACGGAAGTGGAGCATATCAGCTTTCCAGCGGAAGCCGCCAAGGTCAGGAGTGTCATGATCGCATTGGAGGAATTTGGCGGTTATGCCCCGGCGCACATTATAGGCGGCGAGGGTGCCGCTAACATCCTCACCGGCTATATCAAGCGCGACGAACTGTTCAGCGAGGATGGCGTCCAGAAGCTGAACAGGCTGTCGGAGCTGGTGGACGCCATGGATATGGAGGCGCAGAATATTTTCGCCGGAGCACTTTGTGCGGAAAGCGTCAACGGTCTGGATGATGTCCTGGCTATCGCCTCCAGCCTGGATCGATACGAGTTTATGGAGGGCGTGACCTGCGATAAAGAACTGGGCGGCTGGCTGGTGGAGCATGGACTGGCCGGGGTGGATTTCCCCGAAGCGGTGCGGCCCTACCTGGACTATGCCGGGATCGGTGCGGAGCATTATGCCAGCCACGGCGGGGCCTACACGCGCAATGGCTATGTGAAACGCAGGGAGGTCGTGCAGGAACAAGCTGTGGAGGAACCATCCAAGTTCGCCCTCACCCTGGCCTCCCCCACCGGCACCTTCCGTCTGAACCTTCCCGCCTCGGAGGACAAGCTGGAGCAGGCAAAAAGGGCGCTGGGGCTGGACAGTCTGGACAGCGCCTCCATCAGCGATGTGAAGATCGACTACACCTGGTCGCACCTGCTCCCCATGGACGACATCACACTGGAGGACACCAACACCCTGGCCCAGTGCGTCCAAGCGATGACAGGACAGGAGCTGAGAGTATTCCACGCGGTGCTGGAGGTGGAGGAGCCGCGCTCCTTCCAAGAGGCAGGCACTATCGCCATGGACATCTACGATTATGAACTGGTACCCGGCAGCGAGAGGGAGTATGGCCGGGAAGCGCTACGTTACGCCGGGGCGGGCGATGAAATCCTGGAGCTGCTGGACGGCTTCACCGATTTTGATGCGCTTGGCCGCTCCGAGATGGAGCTGGATGGTGTTCGGGAAAGCTCCTATGGCCCGGTCAAACGCCTCAGCGCCCCCTGGCCCGAGCAGACGGAGCAGGGCCAGACGATGTGCTGAATCATTACAAATCATCATAAGAAAAGGAGAGAATTATGTCAGTCAATATTTTCAGAGACGAGATGCAGCACGCCCAGCTGTTCGGGAAACCCGTGCTCACCACCAACTGGCTGATCCCCCGCGAGACGGTGCCGGATGGGTGGTTTTGCTATGATATGCGCGGCACGGATCGTGACCCCAGCGCCCACGCCGAGCTGGTGGACTACACCAGCTTCGACCACAGCGGCACCGTCCTCTCCCCCAAGCCGCTGAAGCGGCCCTCCACCAAAGTCCGGCGAATCCGCGAGGGGGATTATATCCTCCACGGGGAAACCATGGATCTGGAGGGCTTCTGCGAGGAGTACGGGCTGGACTTCCCCGACAACCCCATCAAATTTGAGATGCGCCCCGCCTCCCCCGATGAGGCGGGGTTATTCTTTGCCCTTGATCCGGCAGAGGATGAAACGCTGGGGACGGTGGGCCATGTGCGCATCGACTTCGGTCATGACGGCGGGGAGTTCTGGCACTCCTGGTGGCCCCGCGGCCCCGAGGAGCTGAACACCCCGGAATTCAAGGGGGAGCTGGGCCAGGTGGTGGATCAGCTGCGCCGGGGTGTGCTGAAAGACCTGTCTACCATGCTCCGCTGGTGCCATCTCCACGGCGGCGAGATCGCGGGCGGCTCCTGTGCCCAAAATTACGGCTACGTGGTGGAAACGGAGCAGTACCGCTACTGCCTGCGCTGCAACCCGGTGCGGGGGGATTATCAGGCGTACCTCACCGCCTTTGACCTGCGGGTGCAGGAGATGCATCAGGCCCAGGAAAAGGAGCCTGAGCTGGCTGGCGGCCCGGAGATGGGAGGGATGAGCTGATGGCAAAGCCGGACTGTGTCCTGATCGGTGAGGATGGGAACATCTTCAACCTGATCGGCGTCGCCTCCCGCACCCTTCGCCGCCACGGCCTGGGCGACCAGGCGGAGGAGCTGCGGGAGCGGATCATGGGCGGCGAGTGCGCCACCTACTATGAGGCGCTGGGCGTAATCGAGGAGTATGTCAACATCACCGGCCCGGAACAGGAGGAATCCATGACGATGGACGGCATCGGCTGACCCAATTACATGAAACAGAAAGGAAGCTGCGATATGAATGATAAGTTTTTTCCCGAGCTGGCCCGCCGCCTGAAGCGGGAGGGCATTTCCACCGGGCCAGTGGAGAAGGATTGCCTGCCGGTACTGGCAGATGGTCAGGCGGCTGTGCTGGTCATGCCCCGCGGCACTGTTGCCTTCAACGCCGATGTGGAGCGTTGCCCGGAGGCGGACAGCGTCTATGACCTCACGTTCAGGCTGAGCCGTGAGGTCTATGAGTACACCGAAGCCATGGCGTCCGCCCCGCCGCTGGTGGCGGAGGGGCTCCACGAGGGATTCCGGCTGCTGGCGGATTTCAACGGCGTGGTGCTGGCAGGCCAGGAGCTGGAGGGCGACTGGGGGTACAAGTTCGCCACCTGGCGGCGCAGCCCGGACCGCACCGCTGTGGAATCCGGCGATTATTTCGACGGCGGGCACTACTACGGAGCCGCCAAGCTGGACTTCGCCTGCCGGTCCGGGCTGGTGCAGGAAAGCCGCCAGTTTACGGATGAGCAGCTCACCGAGCTGTACCGCTGCATCCATGAGACGCTGGACAGCGGCTACCCCATTACCAGGGAGCGGGAAAAGATTCTGACGGCGGCGGCAGACCGGATCAAGCACAGTGTGGACGACCTGGAGGAGCGCGTCAGCCTGTCCAACCAGCGGGAGCTGGAGGCAGCGGAACAGGAGCCGGACAGCGGGCCGGGGATGGAGATGGCGCCATGAAGGTACGATATAAAAAGAACCGCATGGTTCAGTTTTACGAGCCCGAGTGCCTGACCACCGTAACCCGTGAGCCGCCCCCCACCCTTACCGGACCCTTTGAGCGGTGCGCAGGCTGCCCCTATCCCGGCAACGGCTTCGTCTGCTGGAGCGTGGATAAAGGCGTGTGCATCCGAACCGAGGTGGCCCGGATCATGGAACGGAATCAGGCGGCGCGATGAACTTTGGCCTGTGGACATCGATGGTCGCAGCTTACCCAATCCGGCCTTAATGCGGCTGTCCGCATGGCGCAAGGCCCACTGCGTAGCAAAGGGCGTCAACGTCAAGTCCGTCCTCCGCTCCTGCGCCTGGGAGAAGTACCGGAACCCCTCAGCACAAAAGCGGGGCGGCTTTTCTGTTGATTTTTCCGGATAGCTTTTCACGGCGCGTTGTGGTAGTGTTCCGCTTGAAGGAGGGAACGCATATGAGCGACATTAAGGCGAACCGCACCCGAAACCTGCGCCATAAACGGCCCGCGCTGGCTTCGTTAGGCTATGACGCCCTGCAAACTGAGCTGTGGGATATCCGGGAGGCGTGCAACGATGTCCACTGGTTCGTGGAACAGGGGGATGAAACCCTGCTCAACGCCCTGGACGGGGACGACGAAGCGGAATGGGAATTCCGCATGGCCTTCTCCAATCTGGAGGCCAAGGTGGACGAACTGGAGCAGGTCATGGACGACTATTTTATTTGGATCGAACATGGCTTTGAGCGGACCTACAACGATTGTACGGTGGCCCTGATCGGCAACCGATACAGGCTTCTGGGCTGGGATTCCATGGAGGAGGACTATTTCGCCCTCACCGCCTATGAACAGAAGCTCGCCCAGACCGAAGCCGGGAAACGGCTCATGCGCAAAACCAAGGCGGAAATGCTCTCCACCATCGGGCAGTGCTTCGGCATTCTGCTGGCCTTTCTGGATCTGCGGCAGCAATATGACTACCTCAAGGCCACCTTCGATATCCTTCGGGATGAAAACACATCCCTCCTCAAGCAGATCAAGGAGATCGAGGCGGCTTACGAAGCGGCAAACGAAACCGGATGGTACAGCTGGTACGCGGAGGTAAAGCGTTTCGATCAGCTGTTGGACTGTCTGCCGGACCGGGCCTGGATCGAATGAGGGCCCGCCGTTGTTGGTATCGCTGGGCTTCCAACGCCCATTCTTGGTAGGTATGGTGATAGCTCTTCCAGCCGGAAACTGGTATGGTTGTGATCAGTACAACCACAACAATCATGAATAGGAGGACGATGAAAAATGACGAAACACGAGCGCCGTCCCGCGCCGGAAGGGGGTGAAGCCATGGGCAGAAAAACTCAGAAACCGCAAGCGAATATGTTCCGGTGCAAACGTCACCGCGCCCCGTTTCGTCCGATGAAGCGGGGCTTTTTCATGCCCGACCGGAGGGAGTTCCGGCGCAAAAATCAGAAAAGGAAGGACTGAAAAAGCATGAGCATCCCAAAAGAATGGCTGGACTTCCTGCGGGAACAGTACCCCGTGGGCAGCCGGATCAAGCTCAGGTCGACGGGCGAGGGCGCCCCTGATGCCCTCAAGCCGGGGGCTACAGGGACGTTGGAGAATATCGGTGAGGATGGTGTGTTCGATGTGGCCTGGGATGGCGGCGATAAGCTGCCGCTGATCATTGGCCAGGACTCCTTCACCGTTTCCCCGCCGCCCCTCCAAACACTGAAACTGTATATGCCCATGACGGTGACCTACTACGATGAGGAGGACGGTCTGGAGGAGGACATCACAATGGACCCACGAGAGGCCGCGGAGTACGCCCCTCAGATCATCAACGCCCTGCAGAGTGAACGCCGCTGGCTGGAGAATGAGAGCCCGGAGGCGGCAGAACGCGGTCTGATGGTCTATTTTGACGGGCCTGACAGTGTAGATCAGAAAGTACAGTCCTATTTCTTTAACGCCGAGGTTCGGGACGGCCAGCTCTGGGGCGTGGCCGAGTGCAGGATCCGGGGCAGCCTGACCCCGCTGGAGCTGCAGTGTCTGACTGACGAGGTCGGCGGACAGGCCAGTGATGGCGTGGGCGAGAGCTTTGAGCAGCGCGAGATCAGGGTGGGCAATGGAATGGAAGTCTATGCCCACCTCTGGCAGAGCAGCGGCTGGAGCATCATGCCGGAGCAGGATCGCTTTGATCCCCATTTTTCTGAGCGGCTGCCGGATATGTGCTTCACTGTTCTTCCAGAGGATGGCTCCCTGGCTTACATCATTAAGGGCGCTGGACTGCAGCGGTCTAAGGACAGCGGTGAAAAGTCCGAGGCCAACCGTTATCTGGCGGCTCACTTCAATAAGGAGCGTGGTATCAGCGCGGCCCAGGAGCAGGCGATGGTGGGCGGCTGTCTGCAAGGCTGGGACTCCCCCGCCGCAGATCCCAGGGCCTATGAGCAAACCCAGGATCAGACCCTGCAAGGGGGGATGAACCTTGCGTAAAGTATTTGAGGTGGAGCTGGCGTCTGAGAACGGCTGCACCCAGCTGGCCCTCCCCGCCGCGCCCTATGCCCTGCTGGACGCGCTGGAAAAGCTTCGGCTGGTGGAACAGGAGGCCCCACAGTGGAAGATTCTTGCGTCCCATGATGTGGGAAATATCTCCCTGTACTTCAAGCGCGAAAGCGGTTCTCTGTCTGAGTTGAACGCCTTGACCCAGCGGCTGTCGGAACTGAATACAACTGAGCTGGTTATCATGGAGGGGCTGATCGGAATGGAGCAGTCTCGGCCCGGCATCACCCCCATCCCCCTGTCCCGGCTGATCGACCTGGCCTACAGCACAGACTGCTGCCTTCTCGTGGAGGGCGTGGTGACCGATGCCCAGCTGGGCCGGTTCTGCGCAGAAAACAGTTTTGTCCCGGAAGCAGACGACCTCTCGGATGAAGCGTTTGAGCTGCTGGATTTCGCAAAAATTGGGCGGGAGTTCCGCCAGAACGAGGCCGGTGTGTTCACCAGCGGCGGCTATGTGCAGAAGCACGGTGAACTGCGGCAGGTCTGCGATACCTTGAACCTTGTGCCGCAGAAACCTGATTACGCTATCCTGGTGGCAACCGCCAGCGGCTGTGAGGTCAAGCTCCCCGTCCCGCTGGGCGAGCCCATGGGGGATGAGCCGGTGTTATGCGTGGACTGTGCCGCCCCCGCCCTCACCGGCCTCAGCGGCGTCATGGCCACACTGGATATGCTGGCACACCGGCTGACTTACCTGACCGTGGACGGTGAAATGCCCAAGTACAAAGCCCTGCTGGAGGCCACCGGCTGTGACGATATCCGCTGGGCGCTGGCTCTGGCGGACGGGCTGGATCAGTACACCTTCTCCCCGGATCTGTTGGAGCAGGAGGATGTGGCCATGGAGTGCCTGAAAACCATGCTGCCGGATAATGAGGTCAAGCTCCTGGCGCCCTATGTGGATCTGCCTCGGTATGGTCAGGCAGTATTGGAGCAGACGGATGGCCAGCTCACCAGCTATGGCCTGATCCAGCGCGTTGACGGTGAGCCGATCCTGAACATGGCACAAAAGCCGACTGCCGGAGAAATGGAGATGATGTGAAGTTGAATGACTTTGACTATCTCAGCGAGCTCCCCGGCGAGGAGCGGGAGCAGAACTGGATCAGAATGCGGCTGGGAACCCTGAGTGTGCGGGAGGGCATCGTCCTGACCGCCGCTGCCCAGGCCGCCCCGCCCGAGGACGCCGTTCAGGCCATCAACCAGCTCCAGGCGCTGGACGAATACACGGTGTGCCTGGACGTGGGCAGCTACGAGGAGCTGGGCGAACGGTATCTGCGCCTCGAAACCCTGATGCCTGACGATGCTTTCCCCTTCATCGATTTACGGAACATTGGGGAGAAATACGAAGCTCAGCACCCCGGCCTGTTCATCGACCACTGCTATGTCCAGTACCCAGCAGCTCCCCCCGAGCCAGTCTACCAGTCTGGCATGGCCCTGCCCACCGATGATAGCTGGAGCGTCAAGCTGAAGATTGCCTCTCCTGCTGTACCGGATGGAGTGTGGCTGCGCCTGCCGCAGCTTGACTTGTACTGCGATTGGTCTTCCATCGAGGAGGTGATGGCTGTGCGGGTGCTGCGCGTCCAGAGCTGGGACGAATGCACCCTGCTGGACGCCAAGAGCATTCTGCCCGAAGCGGGGGATCTGCTGGCACAGTACAGCGGCAGCGTTGGAAATCTGATTCACGATGGCGCTGTACTGGGGCATATCCTGGCTCGGAAGGATCAAGGCCCCCCCTGCTTCATGGAGCGGTATACCGCCGCGATGCAGCTGGAAAACTGCCAAAGCCTGAAGCAAGCGCTGGACATCGCCCAGAATTTAAAATGTTATGACTGGGAGCAGAGCGCCGGCCTGAAGGCTTCCGGCATGGCGCTACTGCTGGACTGGGGCGTGCCGGAGGAGCTGATCCGAGACGGCGGCATTGACCTGGCGCACTACAAAGCCCATCTGCTGGAGCAGGACGGCTACACGCCCACCGCCGATGGCTTGGGCTATATCCGCCGCAACGCCAACAAGTTCCACTATGAGTTCAGCACCCCCGCCCAGCCCCAGGAGGAGCCTGGGATGGCGATGCAATAATACCACCACCACACAAGGGCCGTTTTCCCGACAAGGGTATCGGCCCTTCTTTTTTTCGCGCTTTTTCGGAAAAATGTCCCCCGAAAAAGGAGATGGAGATGATATTGAAAATGAATGACTTTGACTACCTTGCCCATCTCCCCGGCGAGGAACAGGAGCGGCGCTGGCTGCAAGAGCGGCTGGAAACGCTGAGCGTTCGGGAGGGAACCATCTTAGCCGCCGCAACCCTGAAAGATCCACCCGAGGACATGGCACAGGCCATTAACCAGCTCCAGACGCTGGACGAATACACGGTCCGCATGGGCGCGGTCAGCTACGAGGCGCTGGGCATGGCCTATCTGCTCAATGAAACCAAGATGCCGGAGAATGCCCTGCCATTCGTTGATTTGACGCAGATGGGAAAGCACTATGAGGACAAGCACCCCGGCCTGTTTGTGGGGAACTGCTATGTGGAGTATCCGCGAAGCGTCCCCCAGCCCGTCTACCATGGCCAGGGTTCGCCCCTGCCGGAGGACAATGACTGGAGTGTCAAGCTAAAGATCGCCTCCCCCGCTGTGCCGGAGGGGGTGTGGATGTGCCTGCCGGATCTGCCGAATTGGGATGATGATACATTTCAAGGCGAGTCGCTGACGCTGCGGGCCCTTCACGTTCAGCATTGGAGCGAGTGTGTCCTGCTGGACGCCCAATGCATCCTGCCCGAAGCGGGAAACCTTATGGAGCAGTATGACAATTTAGCGGATCTGCTCTATGACGGTCAGGAACTGGGTTACGTTCTGGCTGAGCGCGGCCAGGGTTCGCCAACCTTTATGGCGCGGTATGCCGCCGCGCTGGAATTGGAGCACTGCCGGAACCTGCGGTTTGCCCTGGACATTTCCCAGAACCTGCAATGCTATGACTGGGTTCAATGCGCCGATCTGGAGACTTCCGCTGAGGTGCTCCTGCTTGACGCTGGCGTATCGGAGGAGCTGATCCGTGCCAGCGGCATCGACCTGACTGCATACAAAGCCCATCTGCTGGAGCAGGACGGCTACACGCCCACCGCCGATGGCTTGG
>CAPOAR010000031.1:0-31173 GCA_948670295.1 uncultured Oscillospiraceae bacterium
GCCCCCCTTGCTCACCGCAGCCAGGCCCTGTGCGTATTCCAGCGCGTACTCGTACTGCGCCGCCACCACCATCCGGCCCTCCCGGTCCACATAGCCCCACTTGCCTCCATGGTTCACCGCCGTCAGCGGGTCCGTCACATACCCCGCCTCCTCCAGCGTCGCATCTCGCTCCAGCCATACCGTCTCGTACGTGCGCGCACCGAACCCCGGCGCCACCAGTACCGCGCACAGCGCCAGTGCCGCCGCCAGCGCCGTCAGCTTCCGCTTCATCTGTTTCATCTGCTCGTCCTCCTTATCTTTCGTCCGTTTCCGTCCCTGCTTCCGCCGCGCACGCCGCTTTCGCCTGCTCCAGCGTCACCGCCTTGTCCAGGTACTGCTGGTACGCCCCGCAGATCCTCCGTGCCCCGCCAAACGCCACCTGCCGGCCCTTTTCCAGCCACAGCGCCTTGTTGCACAGCTCCTCCACCTGCTGTACCGAGTGGCTCACCAGGATTGTCGTCGCTCCGCCCGCCATGATCTCCCGCATCTTCGCCTCACTCTTCCGCCGGAACGCACCGTCCCCTACCGACAGCACCTCGTCCAGTATCAGCAGGTCCGGCTGCACCAGCGATGCAATCGAAAACGCCAGCCGCGACTTCATCCCCGACGACAGCTGCTTGAACGGCCTGTCCTCAAACTCCCGCAGCTCCGCAAACTCGATGATCCTCCCGTACGTCTCGTCCATGAACTTACGCGTGTATCCCAGCATCGCTCCACGCAGGTACGCGTTCTCCCGCACCGTCAGGTCCCCGTCGAACCCGCTGGCCAGCTCCAGCAGCGCCGCGATGCTCCCCTCCCGCTTCACGTATCCCCCGGTGGGCTCCATGATCCCCGACACCGCCTTCAGCAGCGTCGATTTCCCCGCCCCGTTCGTCCCGATGATCCCCAGCATATCCCCTTTTTCCAGGCTGAAGCTGATGTTCCGGTCCGCCCAGAACTCCCGTACCCGGTATTCCCCCCGTATCTTCCGCATCACGTATTCCTTCAGCCCGATCTCTTTGAAGTCCCCCGTCATGTACCGGATTGATACGTTGTGTACTTCTAAAATACTCATGGCCGCTCCAGCATGACGCGCTTTAGCTTTTCCTTCACAATCGGCAGCATTTTAAACACTCCCCGCATGATATATGTATACCCCAGCGCCGCCGCCAGCGCACAGCACAGAAATACAAACTTTTGCCGGTATAGCTCGTTGGGGTCCTGAAATAGCTGTTGAAAAACTTTGAGCACAGTCCAATGGGTTAAATACAGGCTCAAAGATAATTCAGCGCAAAAATAGGTAAGCCTATTTGCTGGGAGCATGCTCCCAGCAAAGCTTTTCCCCGAAAAGCTGACCGCCAGAACAAGTGTTGCAACCAACACAAAGCAAAACAGATAGTATATGCTACTACGATAAAGTGCAATCAGCACGCATACAGTATAGCCAGTTAACTCCGCACCTGTCAAGACCCACCGCCCAATGGCTGAAAATGGAACCGCTTTTATTTTTTGGCATATCCAATAGGTTAATATCCCACAGCAGGTCAAAATATATATTCGCAGCACTCCAAAAGTAAAAAAAGTGTGAAAGAACCTGAGGCTGGCATCCTTTAAATTTGCCCAATATCCTATCCCCGCAACGAGGCTCAGCGGCATCAAAAGGGATATAAAAGGCTTTCCAAAAAAAGCAAGCATTCCCAACATGAAAAATTCTGCGAAAAGCATACAGCTCATGGTCCACGCCGGAACATTCAGCGGATATTTTCCGCGGTTCAATCCACTCATGTTTACAAGCAGGATCTCCCAGACATCTTCGGAAAGCGCGTCACTTATCCCCACAACACTATGAACCTGATCACACCAGATCCGGCCTGCCAAAAACACCATAACAAACGCAATTAAGTTATACCAAAAGAACTTGATATACCGCTTTTTCATATAGCCCAGCCAATATTGCTGCCGTTTGTCTAAAGGCAACCCCGAAACTTGATGCCTCTCCCATGCCGAAAACATCAGGAATCCCGCCAAAATTACAAAAAATTCCACGCCGAGGAACCCCCCCGGAAAGTGCTTCTTCCCACTGGAATAAAAGTGGTACATCATCACTATCCCAGCAAACCCCAGCCGCATTACATCTATCAAACCATTCCGGGGCGTTTTTCTCTCTTCCATCCGTTCATTCCTCCAACATTGCAGACCTCAGCTTTTCCTTTATAATTGGCAGCAATTTGAATACTCCCCGCATGATGTATGTATAGGCCAGCGCTGCGGCGAGCGCGCAGAATAGAAATACATACTTTTGCCGGTATAAGTCGTCAACATCTTTAAAGAGATACCGAAAAGAATATAATACAGCGCCATGGCTCAGGTATAAATTCAGAGACAGCTCCGCACAAAAGTTAGTAAATCCATTTGCTGGGAGTGCACTCCCAGCAAAGCTTTTCGGGGAAAAGCTGACCGCCAAAACAAGCGCTGTGATCAATATGAAACAAAACTGATAGTATATGCTATTGCGATAAAGTGCAATCAGCATGCATACAGTATACCCAGATAGCTCCGCAGTCGTTAATACCCACCGGCCAATGGTTGAAAATGAAATATTTTTTATGCGTTGGCATAGCAAATAGGACAGCACTCCCACGCACATCAATAGATACACCCTTAACACTACAAATGTGAAGAATGTGTGAAAGGCCCAAATATCAACAACCTTTAAATTTGCCCAATACCCTATCCCCGCCATGAGGCTCAATGGCATGATAAAAGATAAAAAAGGTTTTTCCAAAAAAGTCAGCATTCCCAATATGAAGAACTCTGCGAAAAGCATACAGCTCATCGTCCATGTATTTGTATGCAGCTGCCATACCCCTCGATTCAATCCATTCATCTTTACAAGAAGAATTTCCCAGATATCTCCCGAAAGTGCATCGCAGATTTTAGCAATCCCAGCCAGTTCACATTTCCAAATTCTTACAATAAAAAATATGAGAAGAAACGCAGGCAGACAGAGCCAAAAAAATCGAATATATCTCTTTTTCATGTAGCCCAGCCAATATTGCTGCCGTTTTTCCAACGGCACCTTTGAAACTTGATTCCTGTCCCACGCAGAAAACATCAGGAATCCCGCCAGAATCACAAAAAATTCCACGCCGAGGAACCCTCCCGGAAAGTGCTTCTTCCCATTGGAGTAAAAGTGGTACATCATGATCAGCACAGCAAAGCCCAGCCGCATTACGTCTATCAAACCATTCCGGGGCACCTTTTTCTCGTCCATTCCCTTCATCTCTTTCTTAACCAGACTATACATAGTACAAAAACCGGGTGTTATACTTCTTGTACATCCAGCATCCCAGTCCCAAGACAATTGCCACGTCCGCCGCCATCAGCAGATGGAACCACACCGTCGGGATGGTCGCCTCAATCACAATCTTTCGGAAATAGCGGATGAACAGATACACCGGGTTGAGCAGGAACAGGTTCTGCACCACCGGCGAATAGTCATCTATGGTATAGAAAATCGCCGACATGTACATTAAAAGCATGGTGAAAACTGACCAAAGGTATTGGATATCCCGAAAAAATACAAACAATGCAGACAAAACCAGCCCCGTCCCAATATTGAACAGCACCAAGCAGATAACAGGGTACAGCAACAGGATGAATTTCCAGGTAAAGCTGATCCGATCCAGCACGCAGAACACAAAAAACACGCACAGCGACAGACCAAAATTGATGAGCGTCTGCACATTCTTGGAGAATAAAAACAAATACTTGGGCACATTCACCTTGGTGAAGATGGACGCGTTGCCCATCAGCGATGTCATCCCCTGGCTGGTGGACTCGTTAAAGCAGGAGAATATCAAGTTCCCGCAAAACAGATACGTAGTATAGTGCGGGGTATCTCGCCCAAAAAACTGGGTAAACACCAGCTTCATCACCAAAAGCGTGAGAAGCGGTGAGAGCACGCTCCACACCATCCCCAGCACCGTCCGCTTGTATTTCTTTTTGAAGTCCCGCTTTACCAGTTCTTCAAAGAGAAACTGATAATTTCTCAGTCTTCGAAACATATTTTTTACCCTTGCCTATCAAAATTCGCATTGCAAAAAGTCTTGAATGCCTTTACAGCTATCCGCTGTCCAGCAATCAGCTCCCCGCCTTTCTTTCGTAAAGCCGAACCCGTAAGTAACCCCTAAAAAATCCACGCCAGCCTCATGGGCCGCTGTCATATCCCCAATGGTATCCCCGATCATCAAGCATTGCCCGCATCCTATCGTCCCCAGCTGATTCATGCAAAGAGCAATCATATCCGCCTTTGTGCGGCTGCCCGAAAAATCTGATCCGATAACGCAGTCCAAAAGGGGCCAAAAGTCAAAGCGCTTCAGCAAAACCTCAGTGTAATCCTCCCGCTTGTTGGTCGCAACAGCCGTTTTCATGCCGCTCCCGCGCAGCCAGCGCAGCAAATCATATACGCCGGGATATGCTTCGGCCTCAAACAGGAATTTTTCTTTATACGCGGTCCGCCAAGCTGACGCCAGCTCCAGCGAAAACTCCCGGGTGCACCCGTAATGCCTTTGAAACGATTTTTCAATAGGAGGGCCAATAAAGCTCCGCTTTTCAAACGCGCTTGGGGGCACGAGATTATATCGGGCCACAATGTAATCAATGCAGTTCAAAATACCGGGCGAGGTATCCATAAGAGTACCGTCCAGATCAAATATAATACAACAATAATCTTTCATGTTATGATGGTTCCAACTCATACAATGACGGCGTTAAGAAGGTCAGCTCCATTTGCGTTCTGAACTCCGGTAGCCTGTCTGCAATCGCTTGATTCACCGCCGACAAACGGCCGTAATTAGTTGATAGCTCCATAACGTCATCATAGTAGCTCTCGTTTATCCGCGATCCAAACCCGTCAAAGCCAGCTAGGGCTACGCAGGCCGGTTTGCAGATGCAGAGCGTTTTCAGCAGCAAAATCAACGCATTGTCTTCAATCAACCGGTTTTCATCAATCAATTCGGCATAATTTAGCACATAGTCAAAGGAATCCCCCACAGCCGCAATGTTGGAGGTGGCAATAACCGATATCTGCCCGCGAAGCTGCTTGAGTTCCGGCAGGAGCATGCTATATCTTTTTGAATTGCTGATGAAGACAGCGCTTGGAGTAAAAATATCGGGAATAAAGTTAACAGACACAATCATTGGCCGGGTACCCTCAATATACGCATCAATCGCTTTCCGGCAGGAATGAAGCGATTTTCCTGGTCCTAAAATGAGCAGGGGGCGGTCCGACAATAGGGAGCCCAGCTTTTGAAGCGAGTGCTCTCCCGCTATCTTCTCCTTTTGGAACTCAATATACAGCCGCTCGATGCAGGCCTGCTGATAATTTAGTTTTTCCTCTAAAGGAATCCGTTTCACAATTTCGTTGATTGCTCCAACCGACAGCGTTTTCTTGCTCAGCAAGTAATCAATATAATTGGGATGGCAATCATTTGACGCCGCCAAAAAGTACAAAAGATTATATCCCCAGCTTTTTTGGTGGTATATTCTCAGGATATTCGTATCAACTGCCTCCAGCAGCTGATTCAGGTCATAATTTTTCCCGCAGTTCTCATTCAAGTACATTGCCAACAGTTCCAGCGGTGCGTTTCCAGCGCTTTTTCCAATCCCATACAAAGTTCCGTCGACTAAAATGTTGTGCTTTGCTTTGCGTTTGATCAGCTCACAGGTATTTGCATACGCCAGCTGGAAATTGTTATGAGAATGATATCCAATATGGATCTCCGGGCTCAGATTATAATCCAGCAAATGAAAATAATGCAGCATTTCTTCCTTATGCATCAATCCATAAGTATCAACCATTGAAACTGCATAGGGACGCGCCTCGTTGACCATATCCACAAAATCCAGCAAATCACGGTCAGAATAAGACGTAATGGACACCATCTGCAAAAACACTTTGTAGCCCAGCTTGGTGAGCTCCCGGCCAAACTGGACCGCTTCTCTCATTTTGGGACGTTTGAAAATGACGCGGATGCCGTCCAGCACACTGTCTTCACACCGGGAAATATGTTCCAGACCACATGTGCCATAGTCAATCATGGCAACCAGCAGCGATTTTTGACGGTCAATACCACTTAATATTTTGTTGTAGCTGTCTGTATCCGGCTGTATTGTTCGATCCTGGTCAAAGGGTTGGCGCTCGTCCAGGAAGCCCACCTCAATTACATCGACATTTGCCTGGATAAGCCGTTCTAAAATGCAAATCACTGCGCTTTTCCCAAATCTCCAATCGTTTATGTAGCCGCCGTCGCGCAGGGTGCAGTCTAATAGCTGTATCTCCATAAAGCCCCCCAAGCTATTCAATATCAAGATAGCGGTATTTACTGTTTTCAGGATTCCTGCGCGCTGTCAAAACCGCTTCCGCTATACGCCAGTCCTCCTCCGTATCAAGGTCTGGGGCCTCGTCCTTTGATATAACAAAACGCCCCATATTTCCACCAAAAATTGGACATTGGCCTTTTTCCTCAAGGCTTAGAAAAGTGTCGCGTTTCCATGCTGTAACCGCCCAAACCACAGTTTCTATCGGAGTGAGCAGCTGTGAAGGGATCTTGTCGTGTCCATCAAAGTTTATCTTCTCCCCGCGGATAAAACCCTCCGCCTGCAACGACATTACCGACATGATTGTGTCATATGAATTATTCTGTAAATATGCAATAAAACGTTTTAATGTATCAATGCGCAATGCCGGAGAGGTTGGATTGATCATCACAACATAATCGCACTCATGCTTTTTCAAAAAGTCATACACAAAGTCCCTGTTTGTCGCTGTATCACTCGACAACTCCGGGGGACGTTGATGAAATTGTGCCCCCATGCGCTCCCCGGCGCTCCCCAGCGCCGGGCTCTCTGTGTTGATCCAAATGCTCTCAAATGCGTTGCTTTCTTTAGCCAAGTCAATTGGATACTGAATCAATGGCTTATCCAGCATATACCGAATGTTCTTTTTGGGGATACGTTTAGAGCCCATTCTGGCAGGAATCATTGCAACCAATTTATAATGGTTCATTTGCTCATCCCTCCTCAAATGCTTTATGGCTTGTTATGATAACTCAAAATATAGATAATCTCACTGATCAATTGCTCTTCATCATCTGGTGTGTATAACAAGTCGTACTGATTTTCCTGTTGGTACATATTTTCAATACTCCAGAACTCGCTGATATCCTTGATTCCACCAAAAGTTCGTATTCCTTTGGGATATAGTGTAATTTTAAGACCCCTTGCTGCGCTAATTACATCCTGAAAACCACTTCTTAGTCCTATGGATACCCCTGCCCACTCCAGGAATGGCACAGAATGACTGTATGGAAAATATACTGGAGTTGTCCCTTCAACAGCCGGCTCCTTTTCGCCAATGGAATTTGTGCAAACGCACCAGCCTAATTCCTTCAGCTGGCGGGCCAAAGCAACCCAAAAGGACACTGACAGTTTCCTTGTAGATTTTGCATATGGCTCAAGCAAAACGGTCTTCTCTTTAACAAGTCCATGACTACTTGTCAGGTCTGCAATAAATTTCTCATCATATACAAAGCGAGGGCTAACGCATTCCTCGTCCCCAACGTCTAAAAACGCTTTCTCCTGCGTGAATAAATTGAATCCATGTAATCCATCTAGCCGGGCAAGTATCCCCGTATGGCGGTATATGATATGATAATGCAGACTTTCCAGATGCAGCCTAGCCTTTCCATCAAACATAAGCAAGTTATATAATTGATGAAACTCATTCAAAGAATACGGCTCAATATTATTGATACCGAACATCTCTGCGATCTCTTTTCCCCCATTGCCAAACGCCGCAAACACAGCTCTTACTCCAGGATACTTTTTAGAAATATAGGCTCCATAAAAATGCGCAAGAATGAAGTCATCGCCTGTCGTTGGAGCGGAAAGAAATAGCCGGGCCTCATCCCCATATTTTTGTACTGCCTTTTTATACAGCTGAAAACCAGGCAGTACCTTTGCGTGGAATACTCTCCAAATCTGGTACAGTGCCTTATTCTCCATCTTTCTTTTAATTGCACTTTGTATTTTTTCAATGCCAAGATCCCAGGTGTATTTCCATCCATGCTCCTGTAAACATCGGATACCGCCTTTTGCTTTTTTCATTACATCTTTGGCAGCTCGACTCCATCGATATGTTTTTGACCTGTGGAAACCGTCAATGTACCGTTTCAAATCGTTAATTTGATTGTTGCGTTCACGGATATTGTAATGAAATTCATACTTAGCGTATAATTGCAAACATTTTAAAGCCAGCTCGGGAAACAATTGGGAAAGCCGCTGCGCTAATTTGGGTATCATGTTATGAGCGCGTTTCAAATTTCCATAGGCAACAATGCCTGGTCTGCGTTGTTCATAAAGGGCGATATATAAATCAGCAAATACCTCCGGCTCAATATTTTCTCCATTGTATATATAAAAAATATAGTTATATGCGTCACGAATTCCCCAGTCATCTTCCATCATATATTTTTGAAAGGGACGCTTATTAGCTTCGCTTAAATATGCGCAAAAATGTTCCAGCGCACTAAGGACATCCCCTCTCTTTTTATAAATCATTCCAAGGTAGTAATTATATGGCCCTGTGCACAGTATTTTTTCCGGCAACATGCTCAATATTTCATTACTCCGTCCCAAATCAAACAGCGCGCGCAATAAAAACGACTGGTTAATTGGGTCATCCTGAAACGCCGCCGCATTTTCTGCAATCAGCTCATTCAATATCCGCTGTAGTGAGTTTAGATAATCCACGCTTCCCCTCTTTGTCAGAGGATACTTCAAATAGTCGCTTTCTGCTGCATCATACAGTCGAGTATAATCCACTTCCGCCGTCATGCACAGCAGTCGATTAAATGAATTATTCCCAATGTTTTTCATTCTTTTCTTGAGAAGCGTCTGCCAGTTTAACCCACTATCAGGGCACATTTCAGTTTTATAAGTTTCATATCTATATTCTTTTATTTGTGGGAAGACGCCCTGGCAAAGAAATTTATCATGGATGTGTTCCATAACATCCACTATTCGTCCAGATGCGCCTGTACGATACGCAACTAGTTGCTCCAGATATGCCTCATTACATTTAATCCCATGGGGCAAATATTGTAAAACATCTTTATAATCTACTACACATCCAGTTTTTTCTCGTAGCTCATACTGCTTTTCCCACTCCACTTTATTGCGTAGATCCCACTTATCTTCGCTGTCTATCCCCTTGATTATAACAAGGTTTTTTCCACGCAAAGCAGCATCTACAAAAGCCGTTGAGGCCATCACGATGGCACAGTGGCACTGATCAAGCATTTCCTGCATATCAGTCTGGGTATCCGGCAATATCAGATTCTCAGGCAGGGATCCATCTGTTAGCTCCTGACAAATTGAGTAAATATGCTCACGATTCGCATGCAGCATATTTATATCGTCTGGTAAAAATCTTGGCTTCACTACTAATTTATAATTTGGGTAGGCTTTGCAGATATTAAGCAGCAGCTTAGCAATCTGATGCTTTCCTTTGCTTCCAAACGGATAATGCCCGCTGTCAATAAACAGCAATGTTTTTGATTCTTCCTGCCCTGTTAAACCACTAATATGATCATTTTTAGGACATCCCACAGCCATGAAAGCGCAATCCTCTTTGTGATGAGGATTTCTTGTATAGCCGGTAGTAAACATGAAATCTGCGCCCGGCGTATGCCAATGGCTGTCCATATAATTGTTATACACAAAAATATACTTCTTGCTGAATATCTTATCGTCTGGAAGGTCAACATGCGCACGCAGTGCGCTTAAAATACAATCTGCCTGTTCAATATCCTTTTGTGTCAATTTGCTTGTGGGTAAGGGCCGCGCGGACAGGCCGCTAAACATTCTAACTGTTTTCGTATCAGTATACTGAGAAAAAATTTGCAGCACATGACCTCTATGCTCTAATTCAAACAAAATATTCGCTATCATTATATTGTCTGAGTCATTTGCCGCCAGAACCAGTATCCTCATTCTACTCTCCTCCACAGCAGCATTAATCACATAGTATTGTATCCGCTGCTTAATTCTGCACAGCCGCATCAATTACGCTTTGCAATAGAGAATCCTTCTCCGTTTCTTTGTATTCCATCTCAACCACATCGTTACATAATTCTATATTCTGCAATCCCGTGTAGCTAATGGACCGCCCATCTGGCCAAAATCCGTTTCTATACGTGTGAATGACCACTTTTTTGCAAGTAGATGTAGCAATAATATCACAAAGACCACTTCTCACTCCGATAAACATCCCCGCTTTATCTAAAAACGGAACTAGCTCACTATATGGGACGCATACGCCCACGGTCCCCTTCACCGGCTTCTCCTTGCCTGCACAATTTGTGCAAACACAAAATCCTTGTCTTTTAAAGTACTCCACAAGCTTCTCCCAAAACTCCATTTGGGGAACATACCGCTGATTGCTTGAGCTATAGGGCGATAGCATAATCGTTTTATTTGGTATGAAATTATTGCTGCTGAACCATTTACCTATTTTAGTTGGATTTTCTTCAAATTTTGGCAGTTCCCTGGGTGTATCCCACGCAAGGCCAAATCCAAAATGCAGGTAGAAGTCTAAAATAGTTAAATTTTTATACCCCATCAGCGGAAAAGTAATTGACATTGGTGCTGTAATCTGATGATCTAAAAATGAGTAATTGGAGCCGCCGGGCCCCATAAAGCCATAAAAAAATCTCATACGGCGCAATTTCATTGCATCCAATTCAATAACATGTCCTTCATATACTGAAAATAATTCTGTCACTGCTTTTTGCGCGCCGCATTTTGTCAAAAACGCATAATTTGTTACATTCCGCTTTTTGAGCCATGCATTTAAATACATTCCACAAAAATAGTAGTCGCCTGTTCCCAGTGGCGCGCACCCCAGAAGGGAAATATCATCTCCATATTCCAGTATCAATTCCCTGTATGTATAATATCCGGCCAGCACATTTTCCCGAAATACCTGATTGAGTTTTAATAAACTTTCAGGCAGCAACTTTTCCGCAGCTCTCTCAAAAAGCAGCCTCATCGTATATTTCAGCCCATTCTCCTTCAGGCATCTGATCCTGCCGCGCACCTTACGTGGAAGCCATGTCAGCGCGCGTCCCAGGCGAAAGGACATAGACGAGAGCACCGCGTGGTATTCCTTGTTCAGCGCATTAAACTGCCGCTCCTTATCCCGCAGCCTGCCGTTCGTCCCCTCAAACTTTGTACGCCAGTTATGGGCCTCCTTCTGAGTATTTTGAAGCTCGGCCAACTTCATCTCTAAATTGCGCTCCCCATCGGCCACCGCTTTTTTCAGCTCAGAGACGTTTTGCTCCGCCGCCGACAGCGCCAGTCGCTCCTCCTGTAACTGCGCCTCCAATTCTTTGGCGCTTTGCCTGGCACAGCGCAGCTCCTCGCCCTGTTCGTTTGCCTTATGGTAGGCGCGGCGCAGCTCCTCCTCCTGCCTGCTCACCCTGTCGGAGGCATCCCGCAGCATGGCCTCCTGCTGATTCATCTTGCCGGCGGCATCCCGCAGCATGGCCTCCTGCTGGTTCATCTTGCCGGCGGCATCCCGCAGTGCAGCCTCCGCCTTCTCCTTCTGTTCAGCCGCTTCCCGGAGCTGTCCGCTGAGCTTTCTATTCTCATACTCAAGGCGGTTTTCGATCAACCAATCTGCTGCGTCCGCCGCGCCTTTCACCGGCTCCCACGTGATCGTCTCCAACCGGCGGTGGGTGCATCGCCGGCACAAATCACACGGGGAATCCAGGCGGCGGATGACCTCCCATCCGTCGTCCTCCTGGGCAATATTGATTACCTTCCCATCCCGTAGCGCCTCGGGCGAACAGCCCAGCGCAGGCGCCATATTCCCCACCAGAATCCCATCCGGGCACTTGGCCAAGCCCCCGCCCCGCAGGTAATGGCAGCCCGCAGACCCACACCTGTCATTGTTAAACCCTGCGTCCTCAAAGGGATACAATGTCAGCCGCTTTACAAACCTCTCTACCTTTCTTGCCAGGAGATACTTCACCCCATAGGCCCGAAGCGTGGCTTCAATCTCTTCCAGCCGCTCCAACACCGGCGGGTACACTGAAATGTGCACAACCGCATCATTCTCCCGGAGGCAGCCCCAAAATTCCGGCGTCATTTTCTGTACCAGCAGGGCATTGGTCAGCACCCGCAGCTCCGTATTCGGGAAGTACCGGCGAACAATTCCGGCCATTTCCCCGCAGCGCTCCGGCTCTAAAAGGGGCTCTCCGCCCAGCAGGAAAAAGCGCCCGATGTTGGAAAACAATTTGGCCAGCTGCCGTAAGTCTGCGTCAAACTGCGCAATGTCCGCCACCCCCGGCTCCGTCACAAAGGGGGAGAAATTATTGCAGGCCTTGCAGTTTAAATTGCAGTGGTCACAGACATGCGTTTCCAGGTGGACCAAGCAGGGCTTCTCCCCCTGTCCAGGCATCTGCTCCACACAGGCCGGGTCAAATTTCCCGCCGGCGATGAAATCCGCATGGGTATCCAGCGCAAACAGCCGAAGCACATGGACGTTTGCCACCTTTTCATCATGCAGCCTTGTCAGCAGGCGTGACAAGTGGTGATTGTGACTGACCGCAACCAAAACGGCGTCGCACCCGCATCCTTTCAGCTCTGAAAGCGGGATGACCGGGAACTCCCGGTACGATTGAGCCGACGGTTTCTCCTCGGCAAAGCAGACCATCTCCGCCGCAAAATCTGGATGCCGGGCAAACGTGTCCAAAAGATACTCTCTGTGCCCCTGTTCAATCACTGCAATCCGCATAAGGCTCTCCTTCCGCATTGAAACAGAATCGGATAACATTTGCCTACAGCTCCCCGCTTCCGCCCGGTGATAAGGCGCTGCTTTTCAACGTCTCCTTCGGTTTCCCGCCCAAATCCCTATATGCATAGACGGTCTGCAGGTGCTTTGGCCGCACTGACGATCTGCGAAACGATTTCATCCTTTTGACCGCTCTTATATGCCACTTCCAGGCAATCGCCGCACAGTCCCATCGCGTCCAGTGAAAAGAATTCCTGATGGGAGGCGGAGGCCGAGGGAATCGTCATCTCGCCGTACAAAATAATTTTTTTGCAATCTTTCGCGGCAGAGACAATGTCGCACAATCCGCTGCGCAGGCCAATAAAGCATCCCGCTTTTTCGCAGAACGCCCTCATCAGGCGGTGGGGGATCAGAATCGGGGCCGTCCCCGGCACTGCGGGCTCCCTTTGCGGATCATAAGAATTTGTGCACACCGTAAAGCCTTCCATAAGAAGCTGCTGCGCCAGCTTTTCATAAAAACCGGCTGGGATTCCCCACATATCGTTTTTCCCGGCATAGGGCGCAATCAGGGCCGTTTTCCCCGGGCGAAGGCCATGGACCTGGAATATCTCCTCCACCTCCTCGGGCGTCCAGGGAAACTCCGGCTGTGTCCACGTCCCCTCTTCATAATCCAATCCGCAGTTGATATCCATCCCGATCTTGAGCATGGACATGAAGTCCAGCCCCCGGTACCCCGACATAAACCGAAGGATCCCGGAATACTCCAAATACTCCGACTCATAGAGCAGCGGGCACAGCTCCAGCCGTTTCCCCAAAAACCGCTCCATTACGCGCACGTTCAGCGCCGCTTTGGGCTCCACCGCCACAAAGCGGCCAAATCCAAACAGCTTCCCGATTTTCAGCGACAGCCCGCCGGAGCCAACAAATGCGTCCTTCGGCCCGATCATACCCTTGTAAGCCAGGTACCCGCAGGTCAAGTACGTATCCCCTGAGCCGTCGTAGTCCATGAAGTAGATATTGCCAGCCTCTTGCGCCGGGCACGCTTGCAGGATGCGCCTGTATGTATCAAAGCCCCGCAGCACCCGGAGGACGAACACCCCGGTCATCGCCAGCAGCGGCATCCGCTTCACCGCTTCCTTGACCCTCCGCAGCATCTCTCACAGCGCCTCGTTGCGCACGAAAGCCAAGTCCATAAACCTGTCCCGCTGTGCGTTGACCGCAATGGCCATGGCCAGCCCGGAGGGCTTTCGGTCGTTAATCAGGATCCGTTCTCCATAAGGCGCACCGAAGATGATGCCGTCATAGCGCACGCCCTGCGCCCGCAGAAAGCCCTCCGTAAGGCTGCGGTACTCCTCTGTCCGGGAGGTGAGGAATACCACCATGTCCTCCCGGGGGATGTCCCGCAAAAACTGCTCCGCCCCGGGCAAAAAGCTGTCGTATCCATCCAGCTTGTAGCCGTTATGCTTGACAATCGTTCCGTCCAGATCCAGAATCCAGGTCTTTGGCAGGGGGGACACCATGATTTCCTCACGCATTTTTTAACTGCTCCCCTATAAAGCCGCCCGGGTGGTTTTGCTTGAACCGGTCCAGCGTGATCCCCATCCGCTGCGCCAGGGAAATGGCCAGCCCCTGGAGCACAATCAGGTTCACCGTGGTGGAGTTGCTCGGCACGATATTCCACATGTCCCCCTCATGCTCCAGATTCAAAATCAGATGCTTGGGGATCTCCCGCGTCAGCGTGCTCTTTTCCCGGAACGACAGCAGCCACATATCCGCCCCGCGGGCCTTCAGCAGCTGGGTCAGATAAACCGATTCCACCGTTTCGCCGCTTTTGGTGAGAATGATGACAAGGTCGCCCTCGCGCACCATGCCCAGGTCCCCATGGACAGCGCTGTTGGTGTTCATGAAGTCCGCCCTCATCCCCAGCGAATTCATCGTGCCCACAAACTTGTCGCACACGGGCACATTCTTGCCCAGCCCGCTCACAATGATTTTGCTGCCCCGCTCCAGCGCCCCGCAGCACTCATCCGCCAGCCGCCCGAACGTCTCCATATCCATTGATTCCACGGACTGGCTGAGAATCCGCATCGTCTCATTAAAATATGTATTCATAGCGCTTCCTCCAGATAGTAAAGGCCATTGTAAAATGCACCGCAGATGGAGTCATAGTTCTCCCAGGCATAGGTGGTCAGGGACAGCCAAATAATCGCGTGCAGCAGCTTGATCTGCCGCCGCGTCACCTCGCCCTGGAGCAGCCCGAAAAATTCCTCCTCCAGGTCCTCCCACCCATTGGACTCAATTTGCAGCTTAACCCCGTCCTCTTTGATTTCAAGCTCAAACCGCTTTCGGTTGAACTGGTCATAGTTCCCCACAATGGAATAGTACAGCTTGGCCCAGTCATAGGCCGGGTCGCCGTAAAGTTCGGTTTTCCCGAAGTAACCCCTTGGGTCGATCAGCACCGGGGAGCCGTCCTCGCGCAGCATGGTGTTGGAAAACGTACAGTCCCCATGGATCAGCTTGAAAACCGCCGGAGTGTACTCCTCCAGCGCCGATTCCAGCTCCTGCTTGCGGCCAAATATGTTCCTGCACCGGCGCCCGTTGATGGTAATTATTTCATCCGCAGCAAAGGGCGCCAGCTTTTCCACCTTTTCCAGCCGCTGGAAGGTCTTCCCAACATACGCATCCCAGCAGCTGGACCTGTCGGCCGGCGCCTGCTCCAGCCCCTGCACCGACTTGAGGCACTCTATAATGCGCCGCAAAATGTCCAGCCTCTCCGCTTTTGACAAGCCCTTGTACTCATAGACAGGCTTCCCGTGGATATACTCCATTTTCAGCGGCTGGTAGGACGCCACATGCGGGATGCTGTCAAACCCCTGGCCCGCCACACGCCGGTACCACGCGGCCTCCCGGCGGGCCAGCTGCTCCCCTTGGGCGTCAAGGGCCTCCTTTACAAAGAGCCCGTCCTCCTCATAGATGCGGTTAAAGGGACGGCACCGGGCCGTCTCCAGCTTTTCATACTCCTCCAAAAGGCCGTATTCCTTCACACGGCGCAGCGGGAGGCTGTGAAAATGCTGCCCTTGGCCAGACAGCCACCGCACAAATTCCCCCTGCGCGGGCACATCCTCCAGGCACGCCCTGTCCCGGAAGTAGAAGACGCCCGCCACGCCAAACGTATCCGAGCGCTCCTGCGTGAACGCGCCGTCCTCATACTTCCAGCGGCATGGGAAGTCCTTGGCAATGCCTATGTAATTGCCCGGTTCGTCCGGCAGTGAAAACTCCGCCGGCAGGATCAGATCCGACCAAATCAGCAGGAAGGGCTCTGCCGCCGGAACCCGGTCAAGGGCCTGCCGCAGTCCGGCGCAGGTGCCCGTGCTGCCGCTGGCGCACACCAGCTGGTACTCCACCGGCGCAAACTCCGCCAGATAGCGCTCCAGCACATCGAATTTATAGTCGCCGATGACAATATACCTGCTGTCCGGGTACTTTCTGAACAGGTGGAACAGCATGGGCAGATTGTCTACGGGCACCAGCGCCTTCGGCTTATTTCTGGTCAAGTGCCCCAGGCGGGTTCCCTTTCCGCCCGCCTGCACAATGATATACTTTGGAATCATTCGGGCCGTCCCTCCAAAAACAGTTTGATGCCGGAATCCGTCCCCTCATAGGCAGGGGCCTCCGGCCGCTGGAACGGATAGACGCGGTAAACGCCGATCACAAAAATTTCCTCCACCGTCGTCCCCCGCTTGCCGATCAACGCCGAACCATTCCGGCCGTTGGGCTCATCCAGAGAGGCGCAAATAAACCGCTTGTCAAACTCATATAAGCAGTAAAACTGCATCAGGTGCTCCGCCTTTTTCCGGCTGAAGGACACCACCCGCAGTATGTTCGGCGAGAACAGCTGCGCGCACTTTTTCACCGCCGGATCATGCGTCAGGATAACCGCGTTTTTGTACTTGCGCCTGCTCAGCATACTGTCCAGGTACAGCAGCGCCAGGTGGTTGATCTCGCGCTCGCATGAGGGCAGCAGCACCACTGCGGTATTGTCCCCGACCCCTTTGCCTTTGACAATCTTGTGCCATTCCCACCAGCCGCGGTAAGCCGAAATCAAGTTCCTGTACAGCTGGCGCTTAACCTGCTTCAGATGTTTTGACATACCTTTCCCCTCGTCCTCTTTATTTACTGCATTTCCCCGCTCACAAAGCAGCCCTCCAGCTGCCGGGCCACGCCGGAAATGTCAAACCCCGCCTCTTTCACCCTGTCCGCACAGGACGCCCTGTCCGCCGGGCGGCAAGCGCCCAGCAGCGCGTCCGCCCACGCGTACGTGCCCGCGTCCAGGGAAAGCCTGCGGAATATCGGGCCGGCGCACGCTTCGTCCGGCACAAACTCCGACGCCGCCACTGGCGTCCCCGCCGCCTGCGCTTCCACTGCGGCGATCCCCAGCCCCTCAAACCTGCTGGGGAAGGCGAACACGTCCATGGCCCACAGCAGGCGCTCCACCCGGGAGGCAGGGCCGTAAAAAATGACGCTCTCCGCAACGTCCAGCTCCCCGGCCTTCTCCTTCAGCCGCCCCAGCAGCTCCCCCTCGCCCACCAGCAGCAGCCGGCTCTCCGGCCTGCGGCGCTTCACCTGGGCAAACACCTCCAGCAGGAAGTCCTGGTTCTTCTGATCGCACAGCCGTCCCACATGCCCGATCACAAACTGCCCCTCAACCCCCAGCTCCCCCCGGACCTGCTCCCGGACGGCCGGGTCAAAGCGGAAGCGCTCCACCTCAATCCCATTGGGGATAAACCGGTAGCCCCGCCTGTTCAGCGCCCCCTTGGGGAAGAGGAACCCAGCCGCTTCCCTGGAGCAGGCCCAGAACGCGGTGGCCTCCCGGGCAAATATGTACTTCGCCATGTTGTGAACCAGCAGCTTCAGCGGCCTAGTCCCGCTTTTCCGCAGCCCCGTATTATGGCTGTGGGCGATCCGCACCGGCACGCCCGCCCGCCGGGCCGTCCCCGCATAGGCCAGCGCCAGCCCCTGGAACAAGTTCAGATGCACCACATGGTACCGCTCCCGCCGGAGCAGCGCCAGAAACTGCCGGTGGTTTTCCACCAGGCTCCTCTGCCTGCCCGACAGCTCGAAAAACCGAACCCCCAGGCGTTGGAGCGGCTCGGTGAACACGCTCCCGGCCAGGCAGGCCGCGGCGATATCCACCTGCACCCTTTCCAGGTCCAGCCGGTGGATCACATTGCTCAGGAAGGATTCGATTCCGCCCGATTCCCATCTCTCGCAAAAACAGCATACTTTTATTTTTTCCATCCCCGGACCTGAGCCCCCTCCCCGGCGCCTTCCGCCCGCCCCAAGGCCGCCGCGCGGTCCCGGGCCATTCTCCTTCAGCCTATTTTTCCCACCCCACGGACAGCTGCTCCTCCTCCATCATCCTGTCCTGGGCCTGCTCCACCAGCAGCGCGATGTTGCGCTCAATGCCCTCCCGGGTGGCCTGGTACAGCTTGCGCAGGCAGCGGGGGCTGCCCTTTTCCTCCGGCAGCTGGGCCGCCCGGCACAGCCGCCGGATGGATACTGTCACGTTGGTGCGGTCGATGGGCCGCCCGTTCCGGGTGAGAAAAACCGGCCCGCTTACAATCCCCCTGCGCTTCGCGTAATCCAGCAGCTCCCGGCACAGCGGCGCCGGAAAGCGGATGATCTCCTTCGAGCAGTTGTAGCTCACGCTCAGCATACCCGCCTGCACCGCCCCCACCGTCACGTTCTCCAGCTCCTGCACCGGCAGGTCCGTGTTCCCAAACAGCTTCACCAGCAGGTACACCTGCTCCCGCTCCAGCGACCGCGCCGTGGACAGCAGCCGCAGGTATTCGCTCCGGGTCAATTCCGGCTGCGGGTCGGCCACCGCGTCCAGCTTGTCCACCACCTGGAACTCCCGCGCCCCCATATACTCCAGATACCCGTTTGCCGCCACCATAAACTGGTTGATCGCCGCCGGGGTGCACCCGTCCTGCGCCAGCTTTTCCCGCCACTGCCGCAGCGTCCCCTGCCGGATCGCCTTCCCGTCCTCCGGCAGCTCCCGGTACAGCCGCTTCAGCTTGCGCCGGTAGCTGTCTATCGTCCCCGGGGCCCGCCCCTTTGTCCTCAGGTGCTCCAAATAGCCGTCCATTGTCTCCGGCGTCAGGGGCGCCGCCTTCGAATTGCGCGGTGTTCTCATTTCAATTGTTTTGACGCTTTTGCGCGGCGTCCCCACCGGCCCGCTCCACTGTACCCGTCCCCGCATAGCTCACTCCCAACCCTCATCACAGAATAATCATTTTGTAATATACCGCGCGAAAATGAGACGGAGATTCAATAAACTCTCCATAAGCTACTTTATTTTACTACAGGCCTGAGCAGATTGCAATCTCTATTTTGACCAAAATGGTCGTGAGAATACGGCTGATTGAAAAATCAGCTTATTTCTTCATGCCATTTTCTAGAATCTGAGCCGATGGTCCGGCTTCTTTTGCCGAAAGGTGCCCGTTTTTTGCGGTAAATTTCTAACTATTTATTTCGTGATATTCTGGCGGCAAACAAACTCAGCCTGTCCATGCGCCGGACGCACTCTACCCCACTTATCCGGCCGTCATCCTCTGCAATTGGCCCTTGCGCTCCCGCCGCCCGTATGACATAATGAAGGAGAGGAAACAGTCGCAAAATTCTCTGTGTGGGGGGACGAACCGTGCTGCCATATTATCTGCTGATTGGCGCGAGCCTTTGCGGCGCACCGCCGCCGCTTCAGCGGTCCAAATGCAAATGGGGGTATTTGCTCGTGATGGGCCTGGCCTGCTGGCTGCTGGCCTCCCTTCGATACGTCACCGGCTTTGACTACCGCTTTTACGAGTCGGCCTTTCACTCCATCGCCGCCTCCGGGCTGGACGGCGCGGGCTGGTCGGAGCCGGGCTATCTCCTTCTGAACCTGGCGGTCTCCCTGCTGTGGAACGACTACCGTGCCTTTCTGTTCGTGTTCCACCTCTTGCTCACCGTCCTGGTGTTTACCTGGATCGGCCGCTATTCGCCCGTTCCCTGGCTGAGCGTTTTCCTGTTTATCACCCTGCAGCACTTTGCCCTGAGCATGAATTTTCTGCGCCAGGCTCTGGCCGCCGCCATCGTTTTGTGGGCTTACCCCTTTTTGAAATCCCGCCGGTTCCTTCCCGCCTGCGGGGTTGTGCTTCTGGCCGCCTGCTTCCACCGCACGGCCCTGATCATGCTCCCGCTCTGCGTTCTGCTCACCCTGCCGCCAACCAAGCTCCACTACGGCCTGGCCGCCTGCTCCGCCGGGGCCGCCTATTTCCTGATGGATCCGCTGATCGGCATCGCCCTTTCCATCGTGCCGAAATATCAGCACTATCTCACGGAAAAATACTGGCAGGGCAACAGCTTTCTCTACCTTCTGATGCCGCTGGGCTGCTTCCTTTTCACCATCCCGCTGCTCCGCCAGACCACCCGGGAGCAATCCTCCCCCGTCCTGGCCAACAGCGTGCTTTACGCCCTTCTGCTCCAGCTGTTTATCACCCGCCATTTTATTTTGGAGCGCCTGTCCATCTATGTGGCGATGTTCTCCCTGCTGGCCCTGCCTGCCGCCGCCCTGGCGCCGTGCAGGCGCGTCCCATCCGCGGTGAGGACGGGCGTGCTCATCGCCGCCGCCCTGGCCTATTTCCTGTTCGCCGCCAGCCAGGGCTTCCACGGCGTCTACCCCTATCACGGCGTCTGGACGCGGGCGCTCACCCCCTGAACGTTCAAAGTGGCCGGGAGGAATGTCCTCCCGGCCACTTGCCTGCATTCGCAGATACAGGGGCGTATTTTATTCGGTTATTATCTTAGCTTTTGCGGAATATCACGCCTGGCGCACCACAAAGGTGGGGATGACGGAGAAGGAATTGTTCTCCGGTACGTCGTCGCCCAGGGTGCCTACCACGTACATGCTGCTGCTGCCGTAGGCGTTCAGCGACAGGACGCTGAGGTTATCCTGGATGTTGGCCTGGAGCCAAGTGGTCCGGCCCAGGGTGGTGGGCATCTGGTTGGCCAGCGTCTCCGGCTGGAAGCCGATGGCGATCTCATTGGGGGCCACATTGGGGCCGGTGCCCCAGACCGCCCCCTGGAGCTTGCTCAGGTCCACCGAAGTGTATACCACGTCCAAGCTCACAGGGACGCTGGAATTGTTGGTCACAGTGATGCGGGGAGAGATCACCTTGTTATCCCCCTCAATGGTGCGGCTGACGTGGAAGGGGACATAGGTGGGCATGGTGACCGACATGACGCTGGGCACCACGGTGCCCACCATCAGCACCTCGTTGGAGGAGCCGATGGGCACATCGCCGGATTGATAGCCGCTGGACGCGTAAGCGGAGGAGACAAACAGGCCGGCAGCCAGAACGGCGGCCAGAAGGGCGGACAATTTACGTTTCATTTTATGGATACAGCTCCTTTTCAGCCCCTGCATCCCGAAGTACGGCTGTGGTCAGCTGAGCACCGTGATCTTGATCGCGGCGCCCGCCTGCCCGATGAAGGAGTGGTCCTCCTCCCGGTAGGCCTTGAAATAGGCGGTGGCGGGGTATTCCCCCGGCTCCAGCACCTTATCCAGCCTGGCATTTTCGATGTAGGCCCCCGTGGGAATCGCCTTGGACTGGTAGACCATCTCCTGGGTGGCGTCTATGTAGATCTCCACCACCAGCAGCTTGGCATTGTTGGCCGGGTTTTCCAGCATCAGATTCCCCTCCGACCCGCCTGTGGCAAAGACGGGACTGGTGTTGATGGAAAAGGCGATCATCCCCTCGTCCAGCTGCTCCTGAAGCTGGGCCTGCCGCTCCTTCATGTCGATACCGGGGAGAACGCCCATGGTGGCGTTGTCGTCCAGCTGCAGGGAGTCGTCCATCGCTGCGTCCTCCTCCCGGGTCATCAGAAATATCCCGCCACCCACGGCCAGCAGCAGCAGGCAGGCAAGAGCGATGAGAACCATGCGTTTTTTCTTCGTGTTTGCACCCATAACAAGACCCCTTTTCTAAAGTATTGCGGGTGATCCCCGGCGGCTTGTCCGGCCGCGCGGACCGGCCGCCAGGACTTGATCACAAAATCCGCAGATCGTCCCGAGGGCGGCGGCAAATTTGACTTCTTGGACCGCTCCAACGGTGAAAAAAGCCCTGCGCCGTCGTGCTGGAGTGAAGAAAAGGGTACAAAAAAATGAGCCGGGCAAATTTTTTCATTGTCCGGCTTGGCTTGTTATGTGAAAAATTGGAGGAAAGGCTTGCGTTTCGCCATCGCCTGTGCTATGATGATTCCGCCGCACAGAAAACCGCCAAAGCTATCTTTTCACCGGCGGTCGAAATGCGGCAATCTGCGGATTTTGTGATAAACTGCGTCAGGTGACCAGCCCCAGCCGGTCCAGCTGCCGGGCGTGCTCCGTGCCGGTGGAGAGCAGGTAGATCCGGGTTGTCTCAATGGAGCTGTGCCCCAGGACATCCGCCAGCTTGACCACATCCCGGCACACCTGGTAAAAAGCCTGGGCAAAGAGATGGCGCAGGTTGTGGGGAAACACCTTGGTGGGGGCTACGTCCGCTTTTTTGCAGATCCCCTTCATCTCTGCCCAGATCTGCCTGCGGGACAGGCCCTTTCCGTTTCTGGTGAGAAAGATCTCGCCGGAGGCGATTTTTTGTTTTCGGGCGTATTTTTGCAGCTTCCGGCACAGCTTCCCGGGGATCAGGATGGTGCGGATCTTACCCTTCAGGCTGATTTCGGCCCGCCCCGCCCCGGCGGCCTCCACCGTAATGTACCTGACCTCCGACACCCGTATGCCGGTGGCGCAGATGGTCTCCATCAGAAGGGCCAGCCGGGTCTTCCCCATGTCCTTGGCGGTCTCCAGCAGGCGGGTGTAGTCCGCCCTGCTCATCTCCCGCTCCCTCCTGCGGAACAGCCTGCGCTGGATGCGCAGGTATTTTACGCAGCACTCCTGCCGTCTCAGAAACCTGAAAAATTTATTCAGGGCCGACAGCTTGGAGTTGACGGTCTCCGGGCACAGCTGCGAGGCGCGCAGGTATTCCTTCCAGCCGGCCGCCGCGTCCTTGCCCAGGGGCCGGGCCCCCAGCCAGGCCACGAAGCTTCGGATGTCCCGCAGGTATTTCCTGATGGTGGCGGGCACACGCTCCTCCGATTGCAGATGACGTTTGAATGCGCTGATCTGAGCGTTTGGGATGGCGCCGTAGTCCATATAAATGACTCCCTTCACCAAATTGATGTTTTCTCTGTCTGCGGCAAATGCGGCGCCGCAGTTTAAGTTCAACGCCTATACGCCCCTATGGACGTGCATTCCTTATCCCATGAGGCGGGGACCGGCCCCCCGCAAAAGACAGCCCCGCCCAATCCGAACAACTGAAAACAATTTGTCCAGATCAGGCGGGGCCGTTCAGTTTGGCTTAGCGCTGCAACATCGCTTTTCCCGGCCCGCCAAACCGGGGGCCGCAAGGCCGGCCTTTGGCTTTGTGGGAAAAGGAGGGACAGCAGATCAAGTGCGCCCTGTCTTTAGAACAAAGCCGGGGCAAGCTTATGTATCGCTTGCCCCGGCTTGGTGCGGATGACGGGACTCGAACCCGTACGGCCGTGGGCCACTAGCACCTCAAGCTAGCCAGTCTACCAGTTCCAGCACATCCGCATACGCCGCGCCGCAGGGCCCTCCCCTCCGGCGGGAACAGTTAAATTATAATGCGCAAAAACTTTTTTGTCAAGAGTAAAAAAACTGTTGACAACAGGCGTCCGGCATGGTAATATTTATTTCGCGCTGAAGGTCAGCTGCCAAATGCGCGAGTGGTGGAATTGGTAGACTCGCTGGCTTCAGGTGCCAGTGCTCGCAAGGGCGTGCGGGTTCGACTCCCGCCTCGCGCACCAAAAGAGAGACACGCCGTTGGCGTGCCTCTCTTTTTTATTTATCCCGGCGGCCCTGCCGCCCATCTCAACACACAGAGGATTGCCAACATGGATAAACAGACAATAACCATCGGCCTGCCCCGGGCCCTGCTGTATTACCGCTACTACGCGCTGTGGCGCACCTTTTTCCAGGAGCTGGGCATGGAGGTGGCGGTCAGCGCCCCCACCGACCGGGATATCCTGGACCGGGGCGCCGCCCTGGCCATTGACGAGGCCTGCCTGTCGCTGAAAATCTACCTGGGCCATGTGGCGGCGCTGGTGGGCAAGTGCGACTACATCCTGGTGCCCCGGGTGAGCAATTTCGGGCGCCAGCGGAGCATGTGCACCCGGTTTGAGTCCACCCCCGACCTGGTGCGGGGGGTATTTCGGGACTCCGGCCAGGAGTTCCTCTCCTACGAGGTGGACGGGGAACAGAAAAAGACCGAGGAGGACGCGTTCCTGGGCCTGGGCAAGCGTCTGGGCTGCCCGCCCAAGGCCGTGCGGCGGGCCTATAAGCAGGCCAAAAAGGCGGAGGCCGCCCATCACAAGGCCCGGGTGCAGAAATATGACCAGCAGTACAGGCACGACGGCCTCAAGGTGCTCATCGCCGCCCACAGCTACGTCATCGACGACCCGTATATGGGCCGGCCGGTCACCGACTACCTGAAGCGGGCGGGGGTGATCCCCCTGCGGGCAGACATGGCGGACCGGGACACGGCGCTGAAAAAAAGCCGGGAGCTGTCCCCCACCTGCAAGTGGGAGCTCAGCCGGGAGATTCTGGGCGGCATCGCCCTGCGGCAAAATGATGTGGACGGCATCATCCTGCTCAGCGCCTTCCCCTGCGGCCCGGACGCCATGGTCAATGAGCTCATCGCCCGGCGGGTGAAGGGCGTGCCCATGCTGAACCTGGTGCTGGACAGCCAGAGCGGCACCGCCGGGGTGGAGACCCGGCTGGAGAGCTTCATCGACATCATCCGCTTTCAGGAGGGTAAGCTGTAATGGCAGAGGTAAAAACGAGAAACGTCTCCTTCCCCCGGTACGCGGAGTATAACTGCGCTTTCAAATACATTGTGGAGCAGGCCCTGGGCTGCAAATACGTCATGCCCCCGCCCCTCACCAAGCGCACCATGGAGCTGGGCACCAAATACAGCCCAGACTTCGTGTGCACCCCCTTTAAAACCATGCTGGGCAGCATGATCGAGGCCCTGGAGGCGGGGGCGGACACCCTGCTGATGACCCATGGGCTGTGCCGGCTGGGCTATTACGGGGAGCTGCTGGAGCAGATTCTCAGGGATCTGGGCTATCAGTTTGACTTCATCAACCTGTCGGAGTACGACATGTCCAAAAAGAAGGAATATATCCGCGTTGTGCGCCGCTTCAATCCCAAAGTGAATTACGCCCGCTTCCTGGTCCAGTTCATGGAGGGCCTGCGGATGACGGAATACGTAGACGAGATCACCGCTGAATATTACAAGAACTGCGGCTTTGATCCCTCCGGCGGCCAGTACCAGCGGGCCTACCAGGACTTCCTCACCTCCATGTACACAGCCCAGGGCCGCGCCGACGTGGAGGCGGGCTACCGCGCCGCCAAGCGCTCCCTCCAGTCCATCCCCCTGGACAAGCCCCAGCACCCCCTGCGGGTGGGCATCGTGGGGGAGTTCTATACCGCCATGGACGCCTTTTCCAATCTGGAGCTGGAGCAGAAGCTGGCCGGCATGGGGGTGGAGGTCCACCGCTGGATGAACGTGACCAACCAATTTCTGCGCTATGGCAGCGGGCAGAAAAACCTGCGGGTGAAGATCCGCGACCTGTGCCAGTACGACATGGGCCCCACCTCCACCGCCAACATCTGGTACGCCCGGGAGTGCGCCGAGCGGGGCTATGACGGCCTGGTCCACATCAAGTCCGCCGGGTGCACCCCGGAGATCGACGTGATGCCGGTGCTGCAAAACATCAGCGCGGACCACAAAATCCCCGTGCTCTACCTCACCTACGACGCCCAGACCAGCGACGTGGGGCTCATGACCCGGCTGGAGGCGTTCTACGACATGATCGACATGAGAAAGAAGGTACTTTGATTTGGAACACGCATATCTGGGCGTCGATGTGGGGTCCATCTCCACCAAGGGCGTCATCATCGACAAGAAAAACAACATCCTGGCCAGCCAGTACATCTGGACCCAGGGCGATCCCATCGGCGCGGTAAAGGAGCTGGTGCGGCTGCTGGACGGCCAGTTTGACAGCTCGAAGTTTAAAATCGTGGCCACCGGCACCACCGGCTCCGCCCGCAAGCTGGTGGGGGCCATCCTGGGGGCCACCATGGTGAAAAACGAGATCACCGCCCATGCCGTGGGCACCACCACCTTTTACCCCGATGTGCGCACCATTCTGGAAATCGGCGGCCAGGACTCCAAGATCATCTTGGTGGAAAACGGCGTGGCGGTGGACTACGCCATGAATACCCTGTGCGCTGCGGGCACCGGGGCCTTTCTGTCCAGCCAGGCCAAGCGGCTGGGCATCGAGGTGGAGGACATCGGCGAGTATGCCCTGCGCTCCACCCATCCCACCCCCATCGCCGCCCGGTGCACCGTATTCGCCGAGTCCGACCTGGTGCACAAGATCCAGATGGGCCACCCCAGGGAGGATATCATCGCGGGGGTTTGCAACGCGGTGGCGGCCAACTACCTCAACAACGTGGGCAAGGGCAAGAAAATCGTCTCCCCGGTGGTGTTCCAGGGCGGCGTGAGCAAGAACAAGGGGGTTGTGGCCGCCTTTGAGCGCACCCTGGGCTGTCCCGTCATTGTGGACCCCAACGGCCATCTGATGGGCGCCCTGGGGGTGGCAATCCTGGCCAGAAGGGGCAGCGGACGGCGGACCTTTGACTTTTCCGTGGAGGACATGGACTTCCGCACCCGGGAGGCCGGCTGCGGCGGCTGCTCCAACAACTGCGAGATCATCTGCGTCTACCGGGGCAATGAGCTGATTGACGCCTGGGGCAACCGCTGTGAGCGGGGTGCGCGGGTGCGCTGAACAAAAAAACAGGGGCCGGTTCGTACCGAACCGGCCCCTAATCCGCCGAAAAAGGCAAAGCCTTTTCCGGCGGGAAAAGCTGCGGCCTCATGTGCGCACTCGTTGTCCGCCTGGGGCGGCCAACTCGCACACTGTTCGGCCGGGAAGTGTTTTCCCCGACGTACATGCCGCCGGGGAAAACGGATTTCATTTTCTTCGCGCCTGCGGGCGCGAACTCTGCGAGGCTTTTCGACAAAAACGGGAGCCGGTTCCCACCGAACCGGCCCCCGTTTTTGTCAATTTCAGCCCCGCTCACATCATTTTCACGGTGAAAAACACCGCCTGGGCAAACAGCCACCCCGCCAGGACGTAGAGCAGGTACTGGCTGGCGGACACCCCAAGCACCAGCGCCAGCACCATCACCACCGCAGTGACCCCGCAGGTGAGCCAGGTCATAAAGTAGTTGGACTCGGGCGGCAGCACCCGAATGCGCCCCAGGGCGCCGTCGTTCCGGCGCAGCTGGAAGGCCAGCGCCGCAGCCAGGGCCAGCACCACCACCCCGCCCACAATACATGCGGTGATGAGACGGGGATGGTTCATATAGTACTGCTTGTGGAGCCATACCGCCAGCAGCCCGCCGCAGGTGAGGGCGGCGTTATAGAAGAAGGGCCGCTGGTAGAGGAAGAAGATGACGATAAGCACCGCGCCGCCGGCGGGGAAGAGCATGAGGACGCGCACCCCGTCGGGGTAGATGAAGCGGCACACCAGGGACACCACCCACAGCGCCCCGCTGGCCGCAGCCAGGATGGCGGGCAGCGCGACAGGCTTCCCACCCCGGGCGAAGAGGATCGCCCAGACGGCGCAGCCGGCCAACAGCACCACCCCGGCGATGTTAAAGATCTTGAAAAACTCCAGCAGCCCTTTGGCCACCGGCGCGCTGAACGTCATTTCCACATATGCCTTTTGCAGCATCAAAAGCAGCAGCTCCAGCACCACCGCCGCCGCAAGCCAGAGGAGCATCCGGTTAAAAACCTTGTCGTCCTCATTCTGGCGGCGCGCACGCTTTCCTTTGTCGAACATTGTCATCCGTCCTTTTATCTTTGATGGCCCGCGGGAGAACCGTCTCCGGCGCGGCCTGCTTTATTCCCTCAGCGGGCCCGGGGCGGGCCGCCCCGGCATCGAACGCACTATAGTATAACAGAAACTTCCCCGCATTGCAACAACAAAAATCGCCCCGCAGCCCATTTTCCCCCTTCCGCCAGGGGAGAAAAGCTGGTATACTATAGGCATCAGGGGCCGGTTAGGTCCCCCGCCTGCCAATAGGCGCAATCTGGAAAGGAGTTTTAAACATGACCGATCAAGCCCTGGTAGACCTGGCCTTTTCCATGCTGGAGCGCTCCTATGTGCCCTACTCCCGCTTTCCTGTGGGGGCGGCCCTGCTGTGCGCCGGCGGCCAGGTGTTCACCGGCTGCAATGTGGAAAACGCCGCCTACGGCTCCACCATCTGCGCCGAGCGCACCGCCCTGGTCAAGGCCGTCAGCGAGGGGCGCCGGGAATTTTCCGCCCTGGCCGTGGCGGGGAACAGCACGGATTACTGCTGGCCCTGCGGGGCCTGCCGCCAGATGCTCTACGAATTCGCGCCGGAGCTCACCGTGCTGGTGGCCCGGGGGGACGGGGCGTTTGTAAAGCTGCCCCTGAAGGAGCTTCTGCCCCACGGCTTCGGCCCCAAATCGCTGGGCTGAGCAAGGAAACAGAAGGGCCCGCGCCCGGCGCGGGTCCTTCCTTTTTTTAGAGGAAGCGCTTCATTTCCTCAATGTTGGCCTGCTCGGTTTTAAGCAGCCTGTCTGCCAGGCGGCGGATGCCATCGTCCCGCAAATCGCACTCCCGGATGGTGCGCAGGCTCTTGGTCACCCCCATGGTGGAGCCCTGGATCATCATTTCAGCGATGTTGGCCGGGGAGCGGTCCGCCATGGCTTTCACCGTGCTCATCACCTCGGAGGAGGCCCTGGCCACCGGGCCCAGCCCCTTGGGGGGCTCCCCCCGGGCGTGGAGCAGGGACCCGGCGGCGTTTTGCAGCTTTTCATACTCGGCCAGCTGGCTGTTCAGGGCGGACACCAACTTTGGCTCCCCGGTGTATTTCAACACCGACCGGATGCCCTCCTGTCCCATTTCGGCGGTCTGGTAGATGTGGTTGAGCAGTTGGTTTTCGCTGAGCATTGTCATCACCTCAGCGCTAGTATGCCCGAAACGCCGGGAGAAAACCCCGCCGCGCGCACAGCAAAGCCTTCCCACCGGGGGAAGGCTTTGGAAGGGCCTTTATTTGTCCAGCTGTACCGGGGCCTTGGGCTCGTTCTTTTTCCGGGCGCTGGTCCGGCCCGCCTCGTGGATCTCCCCGGCGGCCACCAGGGAGCGTTTGGTCAGCGCCGGGCCCACCAGCTCGTACACCAGCACGGAGAACAGCACCACGCTGCGCACCACCGCGCCGTCGGCCAGCTGCTGGGCGGTGAGGGCCATGCCCAGCGCCACCCCCGCCTGGGGCAGGAGGGTGACGCCCAGATGCTTTTTGATGCTGTCGCTGCACCCGGTGAGGGCGCAGCTCCCATAGGCCCCAAGGTACTTGCCCAGGGAGCGGAACACGATATATACCAGCCCGATGAGCAGCACCATGGGGTTGGACAAAATCTTCAAATTCAGTTCCGCGCCGCTCAACACAAAGAACAGCACAAACAGCGGGGCGGTCCAGCCGTCCACGCGGCTCATCAGCTCCTCGGAGAAGTCGCAGATGTTGCAGAAGATGGTGCCGGTCATCATGCACACCAGCAGCAGGCTGAAGCCGAAGTGGATGCCGCCCAGCTCGAACTCCACCATGGACAGCCCCACGGTGAGCAGCACGAAGCCGATGGAGATGGACAGGCGCTTGCTGCGGGAGTGGAAAAACTTCTCCACCCAGAACAGCACCCCGCCCGCCACCGCCCCCAGGGCCAGGGACAGCACGATCTCGATCACCGGCTCCACCAGCACGGTGACCAGGCTGATGGAGCCGCTCTCCAGTGCCGTGGCCACCCCGAAGGAGGCGGAAAACAGCACCAGCCCCACCGCGTCGTCGATGGCTACCACCAGCAGCAGCAGCCGGGTGAGCGGGCCGTCCGCCTTGTACTGCCGCACCACCATCAGCGTGGCGGCGGGGGCGGTGGCGGCGGCGATGGCGCCCAGGGTAATGGCGGAGGAGATGGAGATCAGCTCCGGGTTGATGAAGTGCAGGGCCACCAGGGCCGCGTCCACCAAAGCGGCGGTGGCCACCGCCTGGAGAATGCCCACGGCAATGGCTTGCCTGCCCATGTGCTTGAGTTGCTCCAGCCGGAACTCATTGCCGATGGTGAAAGCGATAAAACCAAGCGCCACCTGGGAGATAATATCCAGATGGGCCACCGCCTCGGAGCTGGTAAAGCCCAGGGAGGTGAGGTGCAGCGCCCCCAGGCAATAGGGGCCCAGCAGCAGCCCGGTCACCAGGTAGGCGGTGACGGCGGGGAGGTTGAGCAGCTTGGCCACCCGGGACATCAGCAGCCCGCCCACCAGGGAAAAGGACAGTTGAATCAGGACTTCCATTAGAGACACCTCATTTTTCTCAAAAAAGCGGGCCCGCAACGATGGACGGGCCTGCGTCTTTTTTAAAGCGCAACAAATGATAGCATCCCCACCTGGAAAACGCAAGGCGCAAAACAACGAAAATCCGCCCCTTTCCGCCCCCGGTTTTGGAGGGGTATACCGAGACTATGGCCCCCAAGGCCCCACGGACCCCTCCATTTCAAGCGCGTTTCAAGAGAAAACGCCTTGCCGCCCCACCCCGCGTATGATATAATAACATGTTTAAAATACCCCCGTGTCCGGCAGCTATCCCGCCAAATAAAAGGGTTGACAGCTTAAAACTTATGTTCTATGATAAGAACACACTGCTGAGGAGGCGCGCCTATGCCTGAATTTAAAGTGGTTTCCGAATACACCCCCAGCGGCGACCAGCCGGAGGCCATCGCCGCGCTGGCGTCGGGCATTGAAAACGGCCTGGACGAGCAGACCCTTCTGGGCGTCACCGGCTCGGGCAAGACCTACACCATGGCCAAGGTCATCGAGGCCGTCCAGCGGCCCACCCTGATCCTGGCCCACAACAAGACCTTAGCCGCCCAGCTGTGCGCCGAGTTCCGGGAGTTTTTCCCCCACAACGCGGTGGAGTACTTCGTGTCCTACTACGACTATTACCAGCCGGAGGCCTATATCCCCCACACCGATACTTTTATTGAAAAGGACTCGTCGGTGAACGAGGAGATCGACCGGCTGCGCCTGTCCGCCACCGCCTCCCTGCTGGAGCGGCGGGA
>CAPOAR010000032.1:0-30873 GCA_948670295.1 uncultured Oscillospiraceae bacterium
ACTTATCAGAGAAAAACGGCCTTACGCCCTGCACCTGCAAGATGCACTTGCCGCCATCCATCACTGCCAGCTCGTCGGTAGACATCAATTCTTTACCAAGTTTTTGGTAATTGACGCCCATGCTTCGCTGGCTCCCTCTGGTGTCAGAGGTGTTGTAGAGGTCGATTGTTTCCTTCCCTAAAGTTTCGGAAATCTCCTTTAAGGTGCTTCTTTCCTTACCTCCGAGGAACAAAACGCAGGAGCAGTTGCCGATAATTGTCTCCGCATGGTCCTTGTAGACCGCTTTGAGCTGGCTCTGCGTCTGCACAACAATGTGCGCGGAAATCTCGCGGGAGCGAATCACGCTGATGAGGTGCTGGAAGTTGGGAATCTTCTGGTTGGCGAACTCGTCCAGAAGGCAGGTGACGTGGGTTTTCAATGCGCCGCCGTTCTCTAAAGCCTTGTCGCACAGGACGTTGAACATCTGCGTGTAGACCATGGCTGAGATGAAATTGAAGGTCATATCCGTATCGGAGACGATACAGAACAGGGCCGTTTTTCGGTCCCCGATCTTGTCCAGCTCCAGGTCGTCGCCCTCCATGAGCTGACGGACCTCTTTAATATCAAAGGGGGCCATACGAGCGCCGCAGGAAATCAGGATGGACTTAGCTGTTTTGCCCGCCGCCATTTTGTATTTGACATACTGCCGGACGGCAAAGTGTTCAGGGTCGCGCTGTTGCAACTGTTCAAACATCAAATCCACGGCATTTTTGAAGTTTTCATCATCTTCCCGCACTTCTGAGGCGTTCAGCATTTCCAGCAGGGTGGTCATGTTCTTTTCTTCCTCCGGGGCCTCGTACCAGATATAGGCGATGAGCGCCTGATAGTACAACGCCTCGGCTTTGGACCAGAAGTCCTCACCGCCCTTGCTGTCCTCGCCTTTGGTATTTTCCATAATGCAATTTACCAGTTTCAAAATATCATTTTCGCAGTAGATATATTTGAAGGGGTTATACCTCATGGATTGCTTAAAATTGATAGTATTGAGTATTTTTATCTCATATCCACCACGTTGGAGCATCTTACCACATTCCTCGACTACGGTGCCTTTCGGGTCTGTGACAATATAGCTGGCGTTCATCTGCATGAGGTTTGGTTTAATGTGAAATCGTGTCTTTCCAGAGCCAGAACCACCAATAACCAGAACATTTTTGTTGATATTGTATTTAGGAATCTTGTTCCGGCCCACCATGACGCGCTCTGTCTGCGTCAGGAGAATGTTCTGGTCAAATTTTGGATTTATGAACGGGCGTATATCGTCCGCTGTGCCCCAACGAGCTGACCCGTACTCGACCCCGTGGCGGTATTTCTTGGCATTTTTGGCCTTGATGTAGACTACCGCACGGATGCAGGCCGCGCCGATCAGCCCCACAAGAAGGTCCTGGGGGTGGAGGCTGGGGAGGGGGTTGCGGGATATGATCTCACCCAGGCCGGAGATCGCCCCCATGCCCTTTGCCACCATATCTGCGCCAGCGGCCAGCCGGTAGCCCTCGCCCACACGGTTGAAGAACCAGAACATGAGCGCATAGGGGAAGTTGAGAATCAGAAACTTTTTTAAGTCAAATTTCACAGTCCACGCTCCCCTCTGTCCCGGTCCTTGACGGTATCCTGCGCCATGCTTCTGGCAACCTCCTTGAAGTGGGCAAGCTGCCGCCGGACAGAGGGCTTCTCCGGGGCCTTGCGGCGTATGGTCTTGGCGGTGTACTCGGCAAAGGCGGCTTTCATGGCGTCATCATCCCGTGCCTTGAAAAAGACGTAGTATTCACCCTTCTCCGGGTTCTTTTTTAGAGCAAAATCCACGCCATATTTTTTCGCCACACTTTCAAATGACTTGATATTTTTAGCGGTAATATCAATACTTTTCACGCCCGTCCCCTGGCCCACAAGCTGCTTCACGCTCTGTTTGCCATGGTGGATTTTCGGGTTTTGGGACTGCGCCAGATACTTCCGTATCGCCCATTTGAGCAGATCGGCGGTCAGTCTGCCGCCGGTCTTGCCCACCTTGATTGCCAGGGCAACGGATTTATCCCGCACTTCGTCCTGCATGATGATTTTCCTCCTTCCTGCAAGCGGCGGCGGGCGGGGTCAGCGAGCCTCGCCGCCCTTGGGATGTTCTGACGGGGGCGGGCGCTGACCCGCTTCCCGCATTTTTTCGTGGAGCTGGCCGCGCAGAGAGGGCTTTACCGAATCAGATATTGCGGCAGGCTCCCGTCCACTCTGGACCTCTCCAATCTGTACCGGGTCCGCTTTTATCAAAGCGCCGTCCCGCAAAAGAAAGCCCTGTGTCTGGATCGCCTCCAAGGTATCTCCCGTTACCTCGCCGTACAGCTTCAGGTCGGTGTCCACCAGCATTTGCAATGTGGCCTGCACTTCGACGGAAATAGCCTGTCTCTGTTCCGGCGCAGCAAAATACCGCAGGACTGCGGCCTCCTTGCCCGCCTCCACAATCGCCTCTCCCACCTGAGCGTTCATATCAAACAGTTCAGCCACATCAGACCGCCATTGGGTCGCGACAAATTTCAGGGGGTTTTCCATGCGGAGTAAAATTTCAGCATTACCCGGCTCAAATTTGAAGTATTTCTTCATAAAATTGTGCGCTCCCTGCATGGCAGAGATTTCTGCACTCATGGCAATGATCTCCATCTTGTCCATGCCCAGCAGCTCCGCCCGAAAGTCAGACATATTCCGGTCCAGCCGGTCTTTCAGGGATTGGATTTGATCCACCTTCTGCTGGACATAGCCAGCCGGGTTCACCAGTGGGAATCGCTCATACGCCTTGATCGCATAGAGTATGTCGCAGATGGGAAACTCCCATGGGTGGTCCTGTTCTTTCCAGCACTCCAGCGCCACGGTCAGCGGGTCAGTAAATTGCAGCAGGGCTGTTACTTCATCGGCCAGAAAGTCATGTTCCTCCTTCAAATAGTAGTGAATTTTAGACAAGTTTTGCAGCCGGTACACATCTTCAATGTCCGGCCCGCCCTCTTTTGTGCCGACAGCGGCAGCGTGGTCCAGCAGGCATTTGTCGATCACTTTCATCAGCGGACGCTTTATTTCATAGTTCATAAGGGCCTGCCTCCTTTTCGTAATTTTGTGTTATATGAGCGGGAAAAATCAAGGTGGGACTACCCGATGGCGGAGAAGGTGATGTGTCACTTGCGCTCTGCCTTTTCCTCACGGGCAAAGCGTTCCTCCAGCCGTTCCACGCTCCAATCCTTCTTGAACTGCCCCAGAGGGCCGGGGCCGAACATGGCCCGCGCCTGATTGTCCATATCCCGCAGCCGCGTCCACAACTCCGGGTGATGGATTCGCAGCTTCCGCAGTTCGTCAATCCGTTGCAGAGGGCAGCACCAGCAGGAGGCGCGGCGGTAAATCTCGTACAGCCCGCCAAAATCAAAGCCCCGGCTATAACAAATCTGCAACGCCTGGGCTTCGGTGATTTTCCACTCTACCAGGGGATAGCGGTTCTGCGGATCGTCTTTACAGCGGTGGGCTTCGTCGGCGGCGATGCCAATATAGTGCAGGGCATTCTGCTCCTTTTTCAGCCGGTTGACCTCTTTGGAAATCAGGTGCGTCTTGAGCTGGCCAGTACACCAGCGCACGGTCATTCCCGGCCAGCCGTAGCCCGTCAGCGGTTGGCCCATAGCAATACGGCGTTCTATGGCCCGTTTCTTCTGCTGTGGAATATCAAACATCATCCATTCAAAGCCATGGGGGTGTCGCAAGGTGATGATATGGATGCCGCGTTCCCGATAGAGAAGATCGTCCAGTTTGGCGATATGGGCCTCCATCTCAGGAAATTCCATGCCCGTATCCGCATAGAGAACGCAGTCAATGGGCATTTCCTTTTCCATCATCAGCAAAAGGAGCGCAGAACTGTCCTTGTTATGTGAAGCTTCACATAACAAGGATAATGAATAGAAAATCAAAATGGAAAGAACCTCCTTAAAAATGCGGAAAGAGCCTGAAGCAAGCTCCAAACTCTTTCCATAATATTTTGTGCATCAATCTTTTCCGCACAGATTTGTCAGCAACGCCATAAGGTCTTTGTCATCTGTCCACGCTGGCAAATCAGGATCAATTTGGATATGGGCGCTTTCAATGGCGCGGCGTTTCATCTCAGTGTCTGCCTTTGCGTAGATCTCAGTGGTTTCAACATGGACATGGCCGAGGAAGTCCCGGATATAAATCAGGTTTATCCCCGCTTGCAGCATATGCATCGCTTTGGAGTGGCGCAAAATATGGGGCGAGATTTTCGTGGGCAAATGTGGGTTCGTCTGTCTGGCAGCGTCAAAATACTTTTTCAAAATATATGTAACGCCCGCCCGGGTGAGCTTTCCCCGCTGGTGGTTTGTAAACAGAGGCTGGTCGGCCTTTTCGGGACAGGACAAGCCGTTATCTGAAAAATATGTGGTCAAAGCACTGGCGGTGCTGGCCATGATTGGAACGAATCTGGTTTTGCGCCCTTTTCCCGTCAGTGTAACAGTAGACGGCTTTTGCAGGCGGACATCGCGCACACGAAGGTCGCAAATCTCCTGGACACGTGCTCCAGAATCATACATGAGGCTAAGCAGGAGCATATCCCGCCGCCCATATTTGGTAGAGATGTCTGTTTGGCTGAAAATGCTCTGCACATCATCCGGAGAAAGATAGGCAATGGTTGGCGCAGGAGCTTTCTTTGCTTTCAAATCCATGATTTTCTGAGATTCAAAAAGGTAGGCGGGGTGCTGCGTCCGCGCATATCTGGCAAAGGCCCTCAACGCGGCCAAACGCTGGTTGCGGGTAGCCACACCACAGCTACCACTGCCGACATCTACGCCCACCTGGACTTCTCCGCCCAGGAGCAGTCTGCGGTGACGATGGGCGCGATGTTCCAGCGTAAAGAAGTATCCGCAGAGTAAAAAAGACTACGGCGAAAACTCGCCGTAGCAAATGGGGCCCCCGCAAAGCCGTTCTCTGGCTTTGTGGGGAAAGGAGGGGCAGCGGAGTGAGCGCGCCCTGACTTTTGAAAAAAGTCGGGGCAAGCGATGCATAGCTTGCCCCGACTTGGCGCAGCGGGTGGGATTCGAACCCACGTGCAGTTGCCTGCAACCTGATTTCGAGTCAGGCTCGTTATGACCACTTCGATACCGCTGCGTGTATTTTTCGCAACATCAGCCCTCAAAAAACGCCTCGGAAAAAGGAGAGAACTGATGGAGAGAACTACAAAATTTTTTCTTCTTGATGATACCTCCAAAGCCTTGAAAAATCAAGGTTTTTCAGAAAAGCAGTTCCAAAGTGGTCACTCGTTTTCGAGTCAGGCTCGTTATGACCACTTCGATACACCTCCGTGGGAAATTTATTCAGTTTTCGGCACAGATAACATGGTTTCAAGTCGCTCTCGTTATACCCGCTTCGATACCGCTGAAAATCACTTGCAAGATATGTTACCTCATATCCATGAAAATGTCAAGCGCCAGCGGAACAGCAGGCAAATAACCGCGTGAGCGGCGATATTTGAGCTTCGGAACATCAGCCAGGGCTAAATCAGAACGCGGACCCTAAGATTCCCCTGAATTTCCAGAAAATTTTGAAAATTTCGCACAATACGACATAAAGATGGGCTTTTTTCATTTCTTTTTTGTGCACCTTGACTTTGACGGCGGGACACGGTATAATAAAGCCAATTCCAGAGCATATCTGTGGTGTGCAAGGCGAAACCACAGCATTTTCCACCGGATACCGGCGGATCATTGGAGGGCACTTATGATTAAAAAAACAGACCAACTCAGCGAGGCCATCGCCCGGTTTTCCGCCGGGAACAGCGCTGACGCATACCAGTTTCTAGGCTGCCACCGGCAGACGGTAGACGGCCAGGAGGGCTATGTTTTCCGGGTATGGGCGCCCCACGCCAAGAGCGTGCGCGTGCTGGGCCGTTTCAATGACTGGGATAAAGAGGCCCCGGCCATGGAGCGCATCGCCCCGGCCATCTGGGAGCGGTTTGTCCCCGGCGTGCAGACCTATGACGAGTACAAATACTACATCGAAAAGGCTGATGGCACCTTCGTGTTCAAGGCCGATCCCTATGCCACCCACTCCGCCACCCGCCCGGACAACGCCAGCAAGGTATTTGATCTGGACGGCTTTGCGTGGACCGATGGGGCTTATCGCCGTGCGCGCAGCCGCAAGGATGTGCTGCGCAGCCCGGTGAATATCTATGAAATGCACCTGGGCTCCTGGCGGCGCCATGAGGACGGCAATTTCCTGTCCTATGTGGACTGTGCCAACCAGCTCATCCCCTACCTGAAGGACATGGGGTATACCCACGTGGAGCTGCTTCCCGTCAGCGAGTACCCCTACGATCCCTCCTGGGGCTATCAGGTCACCGGGTACTATGCCCCCACCTCCCGGTATGGCACGCCGCACGACTTCATGAAGTTTGTGGACATGTGCCATGAGGCGGGCATCGGCGTTATTATCGACTGGGTGGGAGCCCACTTCCCCCGGGACGAATGCGGCTTGTTTGAGTTCGACGGCGGCTATTGCTACGAGCCCGCCGATCCCCTGCGCCGGGAGCACCCCGATTGGGGTACCCGTATCTTCGACTACGGCCGGTATGAGGTGCGCTCCTTCCTGATTTCCAACGTGGTGTACTGGCTGGATAAGTTCCATATCGACGGCATCCGGGTGGACGCGGTGGCCTCCATGCTCTACCTGGATTATGGCCGCCGGGGCGGCGAGTGGCGGCCCAATAAGGACGGCGGAAATATCAATCTGGAGGCGGTGCAGTTTTTGCGGGACATGAACGCCGCCGCCCTCACCTTTGACCCCGCCGCCATCATGGTGGCCGAGGAGTCCACCGCCTTCCCCATGGTCACCAAGCCGGGATACGACGGCGGTCTGGGTTTTAACTTCAAGTGGAACATGGGCTGGATGCACGACATGGTGGATTACATGTCCACCGACCCGCTGTTCCGCAAGGGCAAGCACAACAACCTGACATTCTCCCTCACCTACGCGTTTTCGGAAAACTTCGTCCTTCCCCTGTCCCATGACGAGGTGGTCCACGGAAAATGCTCCCTGGTGAACAAAATGCCCGGCGATTACGCCGATAAGTTCCAGAACCTGCGGGCATTCTACGGGTATATGATGACCCATCCGGGCAAAAAGCTGCTGTTCATGGGCGGCGAGTTCGGCCAGTTCATTGAGTGGGATGAGAAGAAGGGGCTGGACTGGCTGCTGCTGGATTACGACAAGCACCGCCAGATGCAGGCGTATGTCCGGGACCTGAACCACTACTACCTGGATCATCCGGCCCTGTGGCGCAACGACGTGGACTGGCAGGGCTTCCAGTGGATTTCCTGCGACGACTATCAGCAGAGCGTCATCTCCTTCCGCCGTATTGACGACAAGGGCGGGGAGGTCCTTGTGGTGTGTAACTTCTGCCCTGTGGAGCGTACCGGCTACAAAATCGGTGCGCCCAAGGCCGGCATCTATGTCCCCGTACTGTCCAGCGACGACGCCAAATACGGCGGCGCAGGGACCGCCCTGGTCCCCGTCAAGGCCAAGAAGGAGGAGCTGCACGGACTGAAGTATTCCATAGAGCTGACGCTGCCCGCCATGTCCACCGTGTTCTATGAGCGCAGGCCCGCCCCGCGGGCCGTCAAGGACGAGGCCGGCGGGGAAGAGAAGCCCAAGGGCGCCTCAAAGGCCGCCGCCAAGGCAAAGCCGGCCAAGGCGGCCGGGGCCGCTGAGCCCGCGCCCAGGAAAAAGCCGGGCCGAAAGCCCAAGACGGAGGTCCAGGCCGCCGCCGAGGCGCCGAAGCCCAAAACCACCCGCAAGCCCCGCGGGAAAAAAGCGGACGCCGGGGAGGAGAGACCCAAGGCTGTCCGCAAGTCCCGCGCTAAAAAAGGCGATACCGAAAACTAAATATTGAGGGGGAGTTCAACTTGTTCCAGCGTAAAAAAGAGTGCATTGCCATGCTTCTGGCCGGCGGCCAAGGCAGCCGCCTGTATGTGCTGACCCAGGACACCGCCAAGCCGGCGGTGCCCTTCGGCGGCAAGTACCGCATCATTGATTTCCCGCTGTCCAACTGCGTCAACTCCGGCATCGACACTGTGGGGGTGCTCACCCAGTACCAGCCCCTGGAACTCAACGATTATATCGGCAACGGCCAGCCCTGGGACCTGAACCGCAACTGGGGCGGGGCCCACGTGCTGCCCCCCTATACCCAGTCCAAAACCGAGTCCTGGTACAAGGGCACCGCCAACGCCATCTATCAGAACATCCCCTTTGTGGACCGCTATAATCCCGAGTATGTGGCCGTGCTGGGCGGGGACCACATCTACAAAATGAATTACAACAAGATGCTCCAGTTCCACAAAGAGAAGGGGGCCGAGTGCACCATCGCCGTCATGCCGGTGAGCATGGAGGAGGCCACCCGCATGGGCATCATGAGCACCGACGAGAACGGCGCCATCGTGGACTTTGAGGAGAAGCCCAAGCAGCCCAAGAGCAATCTGGCCTCAATGGGCATTTACATCTTTACCTGGTCTGTTCTGCGCGAGTACCTGATTGCCGACGAGGCCGACCCCAATTCGGAAAACGATTTCGGCAAGAACATAATCCCCAATTTCCTGAAGGATAATCGGCCCATGTACGCCTACTCCTTCGAGGGCTACTGGAAGGACGTGGGCACGCTGGACAGCCTGTGGGACGCCAACATGGATCTGTTGGACCCCAAGGACCCCATCAATATGCGCGACCCCAGCTTCCGCATCTACGCCCGGAACTATTCCGCCCCCGCCACCCGCATCGGCGCGGGGGCCAAGGTGACAAACTCCTTTGTGGCCGAGGGCTGCACCATTCGGGGCAATGTGGAGCACTCCGTATTGTATACCGGCTGCGAGATTGAGGAAGGGGCCATTGTCACCGGCGCGGTGATCATGCCAAACACCGTGGTGCGCAAGGGCGCCAACGTGAGTTACTGCATCGTGGGCGAGCAGTGCGTGGTGGAGGAGGGCGCCAAGATCGGCGAGCGCCCGGAGAACTACCTGGACGGGGACTGGGGCATCGCCGTGGTGGGCCACCAGCGGACCATCGCCGCCGGCTCCGTCATCAAGCCCAAGGAAATTGTTTAAGGGGGTGTCCACCATGAAAATGACAGGTATTATCTTCTCCGAGATGTATTCCGACGCGCTCAACTCTTTTACGCAGGACCGGAACATGGCCGCCATCCCCTTCGGCGGGCGCTACCGGCTGGTGGACTTTGTGCTGTCCAACATGGTCAACTCCGGCATCCTCAACGTGGGCGTGCTGGTCAAGCAGCACTACCACTCCCTGATGGACCACCTGAGCAACAGCCAGGAGTGGGATCTGAACCGCAAAAAGGGCGGGCTTCAGCTGTTGCCCCCCTTCGCCACCGAGGACGCCCACACCAGCGGCAGCCGGGGCAAGCTGGACGAGCTGCGCAATGCCCTGGACTATCTGGAGACCATCTCCACCACCCCCTATGTGCTGCTGGCGGACGCCTATGTGCTGTGTAACATCGACTACCGCGCCGCGCTGGAGGACCATATCGCCAGCGGCTGCGATATCACCATGCTGGCCACCAAGGAGAACGAGGTGTCCCAGATCAACTTCGCCTCCGTGATGAAGGCGGACGCCGGCCACCGGGTCACCTCCTACGCGCTGGACTGCCCCGCCAAGCCCGGCGATTACGCCAGCATGGGCCACATGATTATCTCCCGGGAGTTCCTCATCAACGTCATCCGGGACTACACCTCCCGGGGCATCTATGATTTCCTGCGGGACTTCATCCAGCACGAGTTCAACCGGGGCCGCCTGTCCATCAACCTCTATGAGGTGGACACCAAGGTGCTGCGCGTCCGGGATGTGAACGAATATTTCCAGAGCAGTCTGGCCATCCTGGAGGACGACGTGGCCTCGGCCCTGTTCCGGGGCGACCGGCCCATCCACACCCGTGTGACCGACGAGGTGCCTGCCTATTACGGCCTGGAGTGCCAGGTGGACCGCTGCGTGATCGCCGACGGCTGCTTCCTGGACGGCAGCGTGGAGCACAGCGTCTTGTCCCGGAGCGCCAGGATCGGCAAGGGCGCCAAGGTCAAGAACTGCATTATTATGCAGGGCAGTGTGGTGGGCGAGGGCGCCTGCCTGGAGAACGTCATTGTGGACAAATGGGTTACCATCGGCGACGGCGCCCAGCTCAAGGGGCTGGAAAACAATCCCGTCGTCATTCGCAAAGGAGTAACGGTATGAAAATCTTACTTGCCACCAGCGAGGCCGCGCCGTTTATTAAAACCGGCGGCTTGGGCGATGTGGCCGCCGCCCTGCCCAAGGCCCTGGCCGAGACTCCGAATACCGAAGTCTACGTCTTTCTGCCCTATTACAAGGCCATCAAGGACAACCCGGAGTTTGAGATTGAGTATATCACCAACTTCACCGTGCCCCTGTCCTGGCGCAACGTGTACGCCGGGCTGTTCCGGGCGGTGAGCAAGCGCAAGAAGCTGCAGTATTACTTCATCGACAACGAGTACTATTTCTACCGGGACGGCTGCTACGGCCACTACGACGACGGTGAGCGCTTCGCCTTCTACTCCAAGGCCATTTTGGAGGCCCTCCAGTATCTGGATTGGTATCCCGATGTGATCCATGCCAACGACTGGCAGACCGCCATGGTCCCCGTGTTTCTCCGGGCCCACTATATGAATGTGGCCAAATACCAGCCCATCCGCACCCTGTTCACCATCCACAACATGGAGTATCAGGGCCGGTTCCCCGACGAGTTCGTGGACGAGGTTCTGGGCCTGCCCGAGGACTGGAAGTCCACCATGCACTTCGACACCTGCACCAACCTGATGAAGGCAGCCATCCATACCGCCGACCGGGTGAGCACCGTGTCCCGCACCTACGCGTTTGAGATCCAAGACCCGTACTATGCCCACGGCCTCCACGACGTACTGCGCCAGCACGCCTACAAGCTCAGCGGCGTGGTCAACGGCATCGACACGGATGTGTTCAATCCCGCTGGCGACCCCCTGATCTACGCCAACTTCGACGCCTCCACCCTGGAGAAGAAGGCGGAAAACAAGCAGTTCCTCCAGCAGCGGCTGGGTCTGGCCGTCCGGGATGTGCCCATGGTGATTATGATCACCCGCCTGGTGGGCCACAAGGGGGTGGACCTGGTGCAGGCCGTCATGGACGACCTGATGTGGGATGACCTCCAGCTGGTTATCATCGGCACCGGCGAGCGGCAGTATGAGGATATGTTCCGCGCCTATGCCGCCAATTTCCCGGCGAAAATGTCCGCCAATATCGTATTTGACAACACCCTGGCCCATCAGGCGTACGCCGGGGCGGACCTGGTGCTCATGCCTTCCAAGCAGGAGCCCTGCGGCCTGACCCAGCTCATCGCCATGCGCTACGGCACGATCCCCGTCGTGCGGGAGACCGGCGGGCTGTTCGACACCGTTCCGGCCTACAATGTGGAGACCGGCGAGGGGAACGGCTTTACCTTCAAGAGCTACAACGCCCACGATATGCTGGACGCGGTGCGCCGGGGCGAGTCGCTGTTCTACAATGATAAGGAGCACTGGACCGCGCTGCAAAAGAGCGTGATGGCCTATGACAGTTCCTGGAAGCGTTCTGTGCAGGAATACTGGGATATTTATCACTCTTTGACAGGCTAAATATCTTGTTTTTGTGGATTTTGTGCATGTTTTCATCTTTTTTGATAGAAACGAAAAAAGTGAAAATTTTATAGTGCAAAAGTTGGAGCGTTTATGCTATAATAGGGGGGCGTATTGCAGCGCCCCGCGCGATCACAGCCCGCGGGAGCGGGCTGTGATTTTTTCCATCAATTCCCCGGCTTTTTGCCGGTCAAGAAGGAGTCAATAAACCGTATGGATCAAAAACAAATCATCTCCCAACTGGAGGACACCCTTCTGGTGCGTTACGGCTGCGCCATGGAAAGCGCCTCCCCCCAGCAGATGTACCGCGCCCTGTGCTATGTGGTGAACGGTATGCTGGCCAGCAAGAGCGCCGAGTTCTACAAGAAGAACCAGGGCAAGCAGGTATACTATATGTCCATGGAGTTTTTGGTGGGCACATCGCTGCGCAACAACCTGTATAACCTGGGGCTGGAGGATATGTTCACCAAGGCGCTGGCGAAGTGCGGCGTGGACATCCACAAGCTGTATGAGATGGAGCCGGACGCTGGGCTGGGCAACGGCGGCCTGGGTCGGCTGGCCTCCTGCTATATGGACTCCGCCTCCACCCTAGATATGCCCATGACGGGGTATTCCATCCGCTATGAGTTCGGCATCTTCAAGCAGAAGATTGTGGACGGCTGGCAGATGGAATTCCCCGACGACTGGCTGAGCATGGGCGACGTATGGCTGGTTCCCCATGAGAGCGAGGCGGTGGAGGTCCGCTTTGGCGGAAACATCCACGGTTGGGAGGACGACGGCATTTACCGTGTGACCCATATGAACTACCAGTCCGTGATGGCGGTGCCCAACGAGATGTATATCTCCGGCTACGGCAGCAAGGCGGTTAACCCGCTGGTGCTGTGGTCCGCCAAATCCCCCAACAGCTTTGATATGTCCGCTTTCTCCCGGGGCGACTACGCCAAGGCCCTGGAGGGGGACACCATGGCCGAGGTCATCTCCAAGGTGCTCTATCCCGCCGACGACCACATCGAGGGCAAGCGCCTGCGCCTGCGCCAGCAGTACCTGCTGGTGTCCGCCTCGGTACAGACCATTCTGAAAAAGCACCTGCGGGACAACAAGAGCTTGGACAACCTGCCCGACAAGGTATCCATCCACATCAACGACACCCATCCCGCCCTGTGCGTGCCGGAGCTGATGCGCCTGCTGGTGGACGAGTATAACTATCCCTGGGACAAGGCGTGGGATATCACCTGCCGCACCCTGTCCTACACCAACCACACCGTTATGAGCGAGGCGTTGGAGCGCTGGAATGTGGATCTGTTCCAGCAGCTGCTGCCCCGGGTGTTCCAGATCGTTCAGGAGATTGACCGCCGCCTGCGCATCGACCTGCACGGCTACTACGGCAACGACATGGGCAAGATCGAGTATATGGCCGTGGTGAGCAGGAACGAGATCCGCATGGCAAACCTGTGCCTGGCCGCCTGCCATAAGGTGAACGGCGTGTCCAAGCTCCACTCGGAGATCCTGACCAACTCCATTTTCCGGGACTATTACCAGATGGAGCCCGGCCACTTCTGCAATGTGACCAACGGCATCGCCTACCGCCGCTGGCTGTGCCAGGCCAACCCGGAGCTGTCCGCGCTGCTCAAGGAGCTGATCGGCGACGGCTTTACCACCGATTCCACCCAGCTGGAGAAGCTGCTCAAGTATAAAAACGACGCCAAGGTGCTCCAGCGCCTCCAGGAGATCAAGCTGGACAATAAGAAGCGTCTGGCCGGCCTGATCCTCAAGCGCAACGGCGTAGTGGTGGACCCCAGCTCCCTGTTTGACGTGCAGATCAAGCGCCTGCATGAGTACAAGCGCCAGCTGCTCAACGTACTCCAGATTCTCCACATGTACCTGGAGATCAAGGCCAATCCCGGCGCGCCCTTCCAGCCGCGCACCTTTGTGTTTGCCGCGAAGGCGTCCGCAGGATATATCATGGCCAAGCAGATCATTCAGCTCATCGTGTCCGTGTCCAACATGGTCAACCATGACCCGGACGTTCAGGACAAGCTGAAGGTGGTCTTTATGGAGGACTATAACGTCTCCCTGGCGGAGATCATCATCCCCGCCGCCGAGATATCCGAGCAGATCTCCGTCGCGGGCAAGGAGGCCAGCGGCACCGGCAACATGAAGCTGATGATCAACGGCGCAGTGACCCTGGGCACCCTGGACGGCGCGAACGTGGAGATCCACGAGCAGGTGGGGGACGAGAATATCGTGCTCTTCGGCCTCAAAACCGAGGAGGTCAACGAGCTGTGGCGCAGCGGATACAATCCCTTGGATTACGTGCGCAACGACCCCGAGCTCAAGGCGGTGATGGACCTGCTCATGGGCGGCATCGGCGGGATGCACTTCGACGACATTGTGCGCTCGCTGAATACCAACCACAGGGGACCCGCCGACCCCTATATGTGCCTGGCCGACTTCCACGATTATGTGCGCGCCCAGCGGGACGTGTCCGCCATCTATGGCGACAAGACCCGCTTCACCAAGATGTCCTTGGTGAACATCGCCAAGGCGGGCTTCTTCTCCGCAGACCGGGCGGTGGAGGAGTACGGCCGGAATATCTGGAATATAAAATGACCCCAGGCCGCGCCGGGATGAGGGCGGCCCATTCGGAAAATGTTTCACGTGAAACGCACGTTCTAATTTTTTGAAGGAGGTCTGGAGAGTGAGAGAGGTCTGTTTTGGCATCGACGTAGGGGGAACCACCGTCAAGCTGGGGTTGGTAAGCCGGGAAGGGGACCTGCTGGACAAGCGGGAGTTCCCCACCTTCCGGGATGTGGACGCCACCTTTGACGACATCGCCGGCCACATGCGCCAGGTGATGGAGTCCTTCCCCGACTGTATCTGCGTGGGCGCGGGGGTGGGCGTGCCCGGCCCTGTGGTGAACCAGTCGCTGGTGACGCTGTGCGTCAACCTGGGCTGGGAGAACCTGAATGTGGCCCAGGAGCTGTCCAGCCGGGCGGGCGTGCCCGTCAAGGCGGCCAACGACGCCAACCTGGCCGCCCTGGGCGAGGCGTGGCAGGGCACCGGCAAGGGCTGCCGGAATCTGGTGCTGTTCACCGTGGGCACCGGCGTGGGGGGCGGCGTCATCTGCGACGGGCGCATCGTGGCCGGGGCCACCGGGGCCGGCGGCGAGGTGGGCCACATGACCGTACCCTTCCACCCGGACTGGGAGTGCTGCTGCGGCCGGAAGGGCTGCCTGGAGGTCACCTCCTCCGCCACCGGCATCATCCGGGCGGCGCGCCAGTTCTCCCCCTTTAAGGAGATGGACAAGGTGACCGCCAAGGACGTGTACGACGCCGCTGCCGCCGGGGACGAGAACGCCCAGGCGGTGGTCAAGGAGGCGGGCAACGCCCTGGGCTATGCCGCCGCCGCGGTCAGCAGCGTTGTCAACCCGGAGATCATCCTGCTGGGCGGCGGTGTGTCCGCCGCGGGCAGCGCCCTGCTGGGCCCGGTGGAGGCCTCGTTCAAGGCCAATGTGCTCTCCGCCTGCGCCGGTGTGCGCTTTGCCCTGGCGCAGCTGGGGAACAACGCGGGCATCTATGGCGGCGCGGCCCTGTTTTTCACAGAATAACGCGATATTTTCCCTTGTTTGGAGCAGAATATCAGGAAATCAATAAGGAGTGATGTCATCATGCTCAAGCTCGATCTTTCTATGCTGGAGGGTGTGGTCTCCCAGGAGCAGATCCAAGCCATGGCCCCCGAGGTGGAGGCCGCCCACGCCAAGCTCTATGACGCTGCCGCCCCGGGCTCCGATTTTGTGGGCTGGGTGCGCCTGCCGGAAAACTACGACAAGGACGAATTTGCCCGCATCCAGAAGGCCGCCGCCAAGATCCGCCAGGATTCCCAGGTTCTGGTGGTTATCGGCATCGGCGGGTCCTACCTGGGGGCCCGGGCCGCCCTGGAGGTGTTCCCCCCCGACGGGACGGAGATCTGCTTTGTGGGCTGCTCCCTCAGCCCCAACGAGATCCACAAGGTAATGAAAAAGGTGGAGGGCCGCAGCTGGTCCATCAATGTCATCTCCAAATCCGGCGGCACCACCGAGCCCGCCGTGGCCTTCCGGGTGTTCCGGGACCTGCTGGTGAAGCAGTACGGCAAGGAGGCCGACGGGCGTATCTATGCCACCACCGACAAGGCCCGGGGGGCCCTCAAGACCCTGGCCGACTCCAACGGCTGGGAGACCTTTGTGGTGCCCGACGATGTGGGGGGCCGCTTCTCCGTGCTGTCCGCCGTGGGCCTGCTGCCCATCGCCGTGGGCGGCGCCGACATTGAGGCGCTGATGGCCGGCGCCCGGGACGCCATGAACGCCTTTGACAAGCGGGATATGGAGAACCCCGTCTGGCAGTATGTGGCCGTGCGCAACCTGCTCTACCGGCAGGGGAAGAAGATCGAGCTGTTCTGCTCCTACGAGCCGTCCTATTCCTTTGTGGGCGAGTGGCTCAAGCAGCTGTTCGGCGAGTCCGAGGGCAAGGACGGCAAGGGCATTTTCCCCGCCTCCGCCCAGTTCACCACCGACCTGCACTCCTTGGGCCAGTATATCCAGGACGGCGAGCGCCACCTGTTTGAGACGGTGATCTATGTGGACGATACCGGCTGCGACATCGCCATCCCCCACAGCGACGACAACGGGGACAACCTGAACTACCTGGCGGGCAAGCCCCTGAGCTTTGTGCGTGAAATGGCGTTTAAGGGCACCCTGGCCGCCCACAAGGACGGCGGCGCCCCCTCCATGGTTCTGCGCATGGACAAGATGGACGTGCACGCACTGGGCGGGCTGTTCTACTTCTTCGAGCTGTCCTGCGGCATCAGCGGCCACGTGCTGGGGGTCAACCCCTTCAACCAGCCCGGTGTGGAGGCGTATAAGAAGAACATGTTCGAGCTGCTGGGCAGGCCCTGACGAAGGGCGCCTATGATAGACCGGTTGGACAAAAGCCGCTGCCCCTCCCTGGAGGAAATGGGGGAATATGTGGGCAATCCGCTGTTCTCACAGTTTTGCGCGGAAGTCAAGGACAGGTACCAGTGCGCTGAGAGGATTGAATTCAGCGCGTGCAGCATGGAAAAGGGCTGGAACGTGAAGTTCAAGAAATCGGGGAAGGCCCTGTGCACCGTGTACCCCAGGGAGTCCTATTTCACCGCCATGGTTGTGGTGGGGCAGAAGGAGAAGGGGGCGGTGGAGGCCACCCTGCCCAGCTGTGCCGCCGCGCTCCAGGAGCTCTACGCCCGTACCCGGGAGGGGAACGGACAGCGGTGGCTCATGATCGACCTGGAGGACCGGGACGGTCTGTACCGTGATGTGTTCCGGCTGATGGACATTCGGACCGGACGGTAACGCAAACCCCGCCGGACGGCCAATGATGGGGGCTGTCCGGCGGGGTTTTTACATCTGTGGGATAAAAACAGGGGCGAGGGGTTGAAAACAGGGCGGGAGTGTGCTATATTATGGGGTGAATTTTTTGCCCCCAGCGGGCTCACACCTCATAACGAAGGGAACGATACCACCATGTCAGGACATTCCAAGTGGCATAATATCCAAAAGACCAAGGGCGCGGCGGACGCCAAGCGCTCCCAGGCGTTTACCAAGATCGCCCGGGAGATCATCGTGGCCGTCAAGACCGGCGGCTCCGGCGACCCCGCCAATAACTCCCGCCTGGCCACCGTCATCGCCAAGGCCCGGGCGGCCAACATGCCCAACGACAACATCAAGCGCACCATTGAGAAGGCCGTGGGCTCCGGCAACGCCAACGACTACGAGGCCATCACCTACGAGGGGTACGGCCCCGGCGGCGTGGCGGTGATTGTGGAAACCCTCACCGACAACCGCAACCGCACCGCCTCCGAGGTGCGCCACTACTTCGACAAGTTCGGCGGCAACCTGGGGGCCACCGGCTGCGTGTCCTGGTCCTTCGACCAGAAGGGCGTGCTGGTCATCGAGCGGGAGGACCTGGACGAGGAGACGGCCATGATGGACGCCTTGGACTGCGGCGGGTTGGACTTTGAGGCGGACGAGGACTGCTTCACCGTTTATACCGCCCCGGACGCCTTCGGCGAGGTGCTCTCCGCCATGGAGGAAAAGGGCTATGTGTTCGCCTCGGCCAAGGTGGAGATGGTGCCGCAGAACTACGTCGCCCTCTCCGACGAGGGGGACATCAAGAATATGGAGAAGCTCATCGACAACATGGAGGACAACGACGACGTGCAGAATGTCTGGCACAACTGGGACAATTGAGGAGGACGCCGCGATGAACCAGACGATCACCGCCGCAAACGCCCCCGCCGCCGTGGGGCCCTACTGCCACGCCAAGCTGGCGGGCAATACCCTGTACACCTCCGGCCAGCTGGGGCTGGTTCCCGCCACCGGCGAGCTGCCCCAGGGCGTGGAGGCCCAGGCCGCCCAGGCGCTGGAAAACCTGGGGGCCGTGCTCAGCGCCGCCGGAATGGGCTTTGGGGATGTGGTGAAGACCACGGTGTTTTTGGCGGACATGGGCGACTTTGCCGCCATCAACGCCGTCTACGCCAAGTATTTCCCCGGCGAAGCGCCGGCCCGCTCCTGCGTGCAGGCCGCGGCGCTGCCCAAGGGAGCCCTGTTTGAGATTGAGGCCGTGGCAGTCAAGTAAAAGACAGGAACAGGCATGATCCATTAAAAATTTATATCACAACCGGAGGAAATTTGCTATGTCCAAATACGCTGGAACCCAGACGGAGAAAAATCTGGAGACCGCCTTTGCCGGGGAATCCCAGGCCAGAAACAAGTACACCTATTTCGCCTCCAAGGCGAAGAAGGAGGGCTTTGAGCAGATCGCGGCCCTCTTCCTGAAAACGGCGGACAACGAAAAGGAACACGCGAAGATGTGGTTCAAGGAGCTGGAGGGCATCGGCAGCACCGCGGAGAACCTGGGGGCGGCCGCCGACGGCGAGAACTACGAGTGGACGGACATGTACGAGGGGTTTGCCAAGACCGCCGAGGAGGAGGGCTTCCCCGAGCTGGCTGCCAAGTTCCGCTGCGTGGCCGCCATTGAGAAGCACCATGAGGAGCGCTACCGCGCCCTGCTGCGGAACGTGGAGGCCCAGGAGGTTTTCAAGAAGAGCGAGGTCAAGGTGTGGGAGTGCCGGAACTGCGGCCATATTGTGGTGGGGACCAGCGCCCCCGAGGTATGCCCCACCTGCGCCCATCCCCAGTCCTACTTTGAGGTCAGCGCGGAGAACTATTGACAGCTTTACATAAAAGCGGCGGGGAGCATCGCTCCCCGCCGTTTTTTATAGGCCGCACCGGCAGCGGAAGCACACCGCCCCCGCTCAGCGGCTTTGGCGGGCGGGGAAGCGCCCCGCGCCCTTCCGCTCCCGGCGGAAGCACCCGTCGCACAGCCGGCCCCGGTGGTGCAGGGGCAGGGCCTTGCCGCACCGGGCGCAGAAGCGGATGTTATTGCGCAGCTTGTACAGCAGAATCTCGTTGATCTCATCGGCCACACGCTCCCGGCTGTCGTACAGCCTGTCCTCGTCCACCGGGCAGCCGAAGGCCTTGGAAAAGGAGAAGTAGAGGTCCAGCTTGCGGTAGTACAGCTCAAGCTCGGGCAGGGTGGGCTCCTCCTCGGGCAGGCCGGGCTGTTCCAGGGGCTCCTCCCGCTGCCAGCGGTGGAGGAACTGGAAAAACAGCTCCCGCAGAACGTCGTCCGTCTCGTCAAAGGGGATGTTGGCGGCGCGCAGCTCCTGCTCCCGGGTGAGGATAAAGCCCATCTCCCGCATTTTGGAGATCAGGGAGATATACCGGGTGATATCCAGCTTCCGATAGGGCTCCACGGTGGGCATCTGGTTCCACTGGGTCAGCACCTCCAGAAGGTCGAAATCCACCTGGAGCACCAGGTCGGAAAAACCCGCCACAGCGTATTCCAGGGGCGGAACCGCCGCCTCCAGCCCCGCCCGGATGGCGGGGAGGTTCTGAGTGGCTCCCACCCAGCCCTTGTTATACATCCCGAAGCGGCCGGCCCGGCCGGCGATCTGCTTGATCTCCTCCGGGCGCAGCTCCCGGCGCTCCACGCCGTCGAATTTCTCCGTCTCCATGAAGATGATCCGCCGTATGGGAAGGTTGAGCCCCATGCCGATGGCGTCGGTGGACACAATATACTCCATGTCCCCCTTGAGGAAGCCCTCCATCTGCTTGCGCCGGGTGGCGTAGGGCAGGGCCCCGTAGATGATGGCCGGCTCCTTGCCGCTTTGGCGCAGGTCCTCCGCCACGCTGAGCACCCCTATCTTGGAAAAGGTGATGAGGGCGTCCCCAGGCTGGACGCGCTGGTAATCTATGGGGTGGGACATGCACAGCAGCGGGGTGGCGCGCTCATGGAGTGCCACCTCCACGCTGTCGCCGCAGCTCTCGATGAGGCGGACGAGCAGCTGCTTGGCCTCCGGGGCGGCGCACAGGTGCACCTCGGGGGAGAGCACGCCCAGAATCGCCCGGGTCCAGGCATACCCCCGCTGGGGGTCGGCGATCATCTGGCACTCGTCGATCACCGCCGCCTCGTACCGCCGCTTTAAATCCAGCTTTTCCGCCGTGGCGGCCAGGTGGGTGTCCCCCTCCCGGAGGTCCTCCTCCTCCCCGGTGGAGAGGGAGCAGTCCACTCCCGCGTCCAGCAGGGTCTCCTGGGCCTCCAGCGCCAGCAGGCGCAAAGGGGCCAGGTATACCCCGGTTTTCGCCCGGATCAGCCGCTGGAACCCGGCATAGGTCTTGCCGGTGTTGGTGCCCCCCAGGTGCAGGATAAAGCGCCGGTGCATGGCCCGGGCCTCCGGGTACTCGTCCTTGGGGTTGAGGGCGATGAGCAGGGACAGGCTGGTGCGGATGGCCTGGGGCACGTACCACACCGACCACACCGAGCCCAGCCCCTCCCGGAGCAGCTGCCCGGCAGGGAAGCCCTTGGCGGCCAGCAGCGCGTCCACGTCCGCCTCCGGCTGGGCGGCGGCAAAATCGGAGAGCGCCTGCCTGGCCGCCCCAATCAGCGCCCGGGGGTAGCGGTCCCGGAGTTCCAGCGTCAGCTGATGGTCCGGGTGGTCCCCCAGCCAGGCCCCCGCCCGAAGAAAGTTTTTCAGAATTTCCGGCAGGCGCTTGGGATCGCACCGGCGCTCCAGCGCCAGGAACTCGCCCGTCCAGGCGGCGGCCTGGGAGCTGCGCACCCCCCGGCCCCCTGTCCCCCCGGCGGACAGCCGCTCCAGCAGGGCGGCGTGGCAGTGCCCCGCCAGAAGCCAGGGGGCGGAGGAATCCTTTTCCGCCCCCTCCCAGGCTTGGGCGAGAATGGCGCGGGCCCGCTTTGCCCCCGGCGCAGGGGGCGGGGGAAGGCGCTCGGAAGCGGATTCCTCCTGCGCACAATGGATGAAACGGGGGTCCCGCTCCCCATGGCGCACGTCCTCCTTGTCCCATAACCGGACGCAATAGCCGTCGCGGGGAATGCAGCGGGGCTTGGGGAGAAGCTCCCGGATCAGATCCTGTGTCCAGCCCCGCCGCTTCAGCATCGACGCGCTCCAGTATTTTCCCCGGCTGCGTCCGGACATGGCGGTCTCTCCTCTCTTATGGATGGTTTGAGTTATAGTATAGCCCGAAATGGGGAAATCTTCAATGGCATCTTTGCAAAATTGGAGGTTTGGACCAGATATAAAGTTGCAATATTGGAAAATTTGAGATATAATGGCATCAAACCAAGCGGCCCGGCGGATCGCGGCTGTGACCCGCCGGGCGCCCTCATATGCGCAAAACACCTTTTTATAAAACCATGTCAACAAGAGGAGGAAACATCATGAAGCAGTTCACCTACACCATTACCGACCCCGTGGGCATCCACGCCCGCCCCGCCGGGCTGCTGGTCAAGGCCGCCAAAGGGCTGGACAGCGCCGTTACCATCGCCAGGGAGGATGGCAAGTCCGCTGCCGCCACCAAGCTGATGGCGCTGATGGGGCTGGGCATCAAGCAGGGCGACACGGTGAGCATCACCCTGGAGGGCGGCAATGAGGACGCCAACGCCCAGGCTTTGGAGCAGTTCTTCCAGGAAAATCTGTGATGCACACGGGCCCCGCCCCTCCGGGCTTTCGGAGGGACGGGGCCCGCGCCTCAGCGCAGGGCCAACACCAACAAGGAGGATTTTACGATGGACGAACAGAACGCCAGGAAAAAAGAGCTCAAGCGGGCCTATAAAAGGGCCAAGCGCAGCAACGTGCTGCTTTGGAAGGTCCTTGCCATCATTCTCGCCGTTGTGACCGTCATCGCAATCCCCGTCAATATCATTGTGCACATGTTTGACAACACCATTGCCGCCTTTGCGGGCGGCGCCTTCTGGAAGCTGGAAAACCCGGACCACGACGCCCAGTATTTCAAGGGCGATTTTGCTGATGAGGAGGAAATGATCGCCTATGGCCTGGACGTTTGCCGCCGGGTGGAGGCGGAGGGGGCGGCCCTTCTCCTGAATGAGAAAAACGCCCTTCCCCTGGGAGAGGGCGCGAAGGTCAGCTGCTTCTCCACCTCCTCGGTGAATCTGGTGTACGGCGGTACCGGGGCGGGCAATATCGACGCCTCCACCGCCGACGACCTGAAAACCGCGCTGGAGAAATCCGGCCTGTCCGTCAACGGCGCGCTGTGGGACTTCTATACCCAGGGCCCCGGCAAGGACTACGTGCGGGACAGCGGCGGCTTTACCTCCTCCGCGGCGGTGGGGGAGGCCCCCTGGGGCGTTTACACCGACGAGGTGAAGGGCTCCGTGGCCCAGTATGGCGACGCGGCCATCGTGGTGCTCTCCCGCGTGGGGGGCGAGGGCGTTGATTTGTCCTTCCGGGAGACCAACTACCTGGCCCTGGACGAGAATGAGCGGGAGATGATGAAGAACCTGGCGGACATGAAGGCGGCGGGGACGGTCAAGAAGATCGTGGTGCTGCTCAACACTGCCAACGCCCTCCAGGTGGACTTCCTGAAAAACAACGAGTATGGGGTGGACGCCTGCCTGTGGATCGGCGATGTGGGCGTCACCGGCATCAACGCCGTGGCGGATATCCTGGCGGGGCGGGTGAACCCCTCCGGCAGCCTGCCCGATACCTACTGCTATGACAATTTCTCCGCCCCCGCCATGGCCAACTTTGTGCCCACCGTGTACCAGGGCTATGTGAAGGGGGAGATTCCCGACAACGCCAAGACCTATATGATCTACCAGGAGGGCATCTACGTCGGCTACAAGTACTACGAGACCCGGTACGAGGATCAGGTCATGGGTACTGGAAATGCCGGGAACTATGCCTATTCCGATGACGTGGCCTTTCCCTTCGGCTATGGCCTGAGCTACACTGCCTTTGAGTACAGCGATTTTGGGCTGACGGAGACCATGGGCAGTTTCATGGGCGTGACCGTCACCGTCACCAACACCGGCAGCGTGGCGGGCAAAGAGACCGTGCAGATCTATGCCCAGAGTCCTTACACCGACTACGACAGGGAGCACGGCGTGGAGAAGGCGGCCGTCCAGCTGGTGGGCTTCGGCAAGACCGGCATTTTGGAGCCCGGTCAGTCCGAGACCCTGGAGATCTCCGTGGACAGGCGGGACCTGGCGGCCTACGACGCCTACGGCGCGGGTACCTATATCCTGGAGCCGGGGGCCTACTACCTCACCGCCGCCACCGACGCCCACGACGCGGTGAATAACATCCTGGCCTCCAAGGGCTACACCCGCGCCGACGGCATGGACGCCGACGGCGACCCGGCCCTCACCGCCGCCTGGAAGGAGACCGCCCTGGACACCACCACCTTCGCCGTCTCCGCCAACGGCACGCCCATCGTCAACCGCCTGTCCTCCGCCGACCCCAACCTCTATGACGGCGTGGAGGAGGAGATCAAGTGGGTGAGCCGTTCCGACTGGCAGGGCACGCTGCCCCGCGAGATCGTCAAGCTCACCCTCACCGACCAGCTCAGGCGGGAGCTCCAGGATGTGCGCTACGACCCGGCGGACTATGACGCGGTGGATATGCCCGCCCTGGGGGCCAAGAACGGCATGAAGCTGTATGACCTCATCGGCAAGGACTTTGACGACCCCCAGTGGGAGCCCCTGCTGGATCAGCTCACCTTTGACGAGATGGTATCGCTCATCGGCGACGCCTTCCACTGGACCATGCCGGTGAAGTCCATTGAGGCCCCCGGCACCCGGGACGAGAACGGCCCCCAGGGCCTCACCGCCTCTCTGCTGGGCTCCGGCGCCACTCAGATGAAGGCCACCGCCTTTACCTCGGAGGATGTGATGGCCGCCACCTTTAACGTGGAGCTCATGGCGGAGGTGGGCAAGGTCATCGGAAACAACTGTCTGGAGGCGGGCATCGCCTGCCTCTACGGCCCGGGCAATAACATCCACCGCACCCCCTATGGCGGACGGAATTTTGAGTACTATTCCGAGGACGGCTTCCTGTCCGGGGCCATCTGCGCCCCCGAGGTGGCCGCCATCCAGGCCAAGGGCGTCCATGTGGTGATGAAGCACTTCGCCCTCAACGACTGCGAACAGGACCGCATCGGCCTGGGGGTGTGGCTCAGCGAACAGGCCGCCCGGGAGGTCTACCTCAAGGCGTTCCAGGCCCCCATCGAGGAAGGGGACGCCAACGGCGTGATGATGGCCTACACCCGTTGGGGCGCCCACTGGTCCGGCGGCAGCCAGGGCCTGGGGGAGGTCCTCCGGGAGGAGTGGGGCTGTGACGGCATGAACATCACCGACAACGTGCTGACCACCTTTGTCAACGGCCCCGACGGCATCCTGGCGGGCACCTCCATTTACGACGCCATGATGCCCTACGTCACCCAGGGCCTGCCCAAGTACAAGGACGACCCGGTGATCGTATCCGCCATGCGGGAGGCCTGCCGCCACAACCTGTACGCCATCGCCAACTCCTGCGGCATGAACGGGGTGGGGGCGGACACCACCATAAAGCTCACCCAGCCCGGTGCCGTTACGCTGGCGGCGGCGGTGAACTGCGTGGCTGTGGTGCTGCTGGCCGCCTGCGCAGCGATGTGGATTCGCGGCGCAGGCAGGCTGCGCAAAACGCCGGAGTACGCCGCGTGGAAGAGCGGGAAAAGGGCGGGGAAATAGCGGCCCGCCTCCCACCGGCTTGACAACGCCGGGATTTGGGCATAAAATAAAGGAACCTCTGAATAAATCGGCAAGAGCGATTTGCGAGAAATTTTTCGCCGCAACGAGGCGGGATTTCGCAGGAATAATTGTGTTTATTTCAAGAAATCACAACAAAGTTGTGGCGAGAAAGATCCGCAAAGCGCCGCAGACGCATTTGTTCAGAGGTTCCTAAACGCCGGTCCACCCCAAAGAGAGAGGGGAGAGCAATCCAATGATCGAATTGAAAAACGTATCCAAGGTGTTCCCCACCGCCGAGGGAGAGTTTCATGCCCTCAAGGACGTGTCCCTTACCATCGGCAACGGCGACATCTATGGCATCGTGGGCATGAGCGGGGCGGGTAAGTCCACACTGGTGCGGTGCATCAATCTGCTGGAGCGGCCCACCGCCGGACAGGTCATCATCGACGGGGCCGACCTGTGCGCCATGGGGCCCAAGGAGCTCATCGTCCGGCGGCGGTCCATCAGCATGATCTTCCAGCAGTTCAACCTGCTGATGCAGCGCACCTGCTTGAAAAACATCTGCTTCCCCATGGAGATTGCCGGGGTGAAAAAGGCGGACGCAGAGCGCCGCGCCCGGGAGCTGCTGGAGGTGGTGGGCCTGCCCGACAAGGCGGAGGCATACCCCGCCCAGCTGTCCGGCGGGCAGAAGCAGCGCATCGCCATCGCCCGGGCCCTGGCCTGCGACCCGAGCATTCTGCTGTGCGACGAGGCCACCTCCGCCCTGGACCCCAAGACCACCCGGGACATTCTGCGCCTGGTGAAGGACATCAACCGGCGGCTGGGCATTACGGTGGTGGTCATCACCCACGAGATGGCGGTGGTGGAGGAGATCTGCACCCATGTGGCCATCCTGGACCACGGCCGGGTGATGGAGACGGGCAGCGTGGAGCAGGTGTTTTCCAGCCCCCAGACCGAGGCGGGCCGCCGCCTGGTCTATCCTGACGGGGTGCGCATCGAGCAGCTCCCCGCCGCCAACGTGATCCGCATCGCCTTCAACGGCGGCTCCTCCTACGAGCCGCTCATCGCCTCCCTGGCCATCGACTGCGGCGTGAAGGTGAATATCCTGGGGGCGGACACCCGCAACGTCGGCGGCCAGGCCTTTGGCACCATGCTGCTGGGTCTGCCCGGGGACCCGGCGGAGGCTGCCCGCGCCGTGTCGTACATCAAAAACCAGCCCAATGTGACCATGGAGGAGGTGCGGGATTACCATGCTTGAGTTTTTCAGCGATCCCAAGGTGGCCGAGCAGATCGGCTATTTGGTGAAGCACGTCCCCTTTGCGGTGTGGGAGACCCTATATACCACTGTGGTGGCCTCCGTGTTTGCCTACCTCATCGGCCTGCCCCTGGGCGTGCTGCTGGTGGTGGGGGCCAGGGATGGTATGCGCCCCCTGCCCCCGCCCCTGATGCAGGCGGTCAACACTGTGATCAACCTGCTGCGGTCCATGCCTTTTCTGATTTTGATGGTGCTGGTCATGCCTCTGTCCCGCGTGATTGTGGGCACCACCATCGGTACTGTGGGCATTCTGGTCCCCCTCACGGCAGCGTCCTTCCCCTTTGTGGCCCGGCTGGTAGAGGGTTCCCTGCGGGAGATGGACCGGGGCGTGCTGGAGGCGGCCCAGGCCATGGGCTGCTCTACCCTCCAGGTGGTGTGGAAGGTGCTGCTTCCCGAGAGCCTGCCCTCCCTGCTGTCCGGGTTCACCACCGCGTTTGTCACCATTCTGGGATACGGGGCCATGTCCGGCTTTATCGGCGGCGGCGGGCTGGGCTCCATGTCGCTGCAGTACGCCTGGAACAACCGAAAAATGGTGGTGCTGTACGGGGCGGTAATTGTGCTGGTCATTCTGGTGCAGATCTTCCAGTCCGCAGGCTCCCACCTGGCTGTCCGAATGGACCGGCGGGTTACGAACCGGCGGGGCGCCCGCAAAAAACAGGGCGAGCGGGAGAAGGAGATTCCCCCTGGGGCCGTGTAAATCCAGAAATTTTGTGGGAAGGGACAAAGCAGCGTGCTTTGTCCCTTCCCCATCTGTGCAAAATCCCGCATTGACAAATTTGCTTTGATGCGCTAAACTGAATACAATACTTCAACAGCATGGCGGCGGCGATGCTGGGAATGTCCCGGATTTGTTCTGGGACTGGATGCCAAAAACTTCATATCATCGCAAAGGCAATGATGGGAAGAGTAAGCGCGGAGATACGGCACAGAGAGCCCGGGCAGCTGGAAACGGGTACGGAAGGCCGCGCCGAACATGGTCCCGGAGCCGCGCGGCTGAGAGACGCAGGGTTTCTAGGCCGCGACGGGTGCGCCCGTCACAGCGCCAGGGTATGCCGGTACCCGGTAAGGCCCGCTCCCGCGAGGGACGGGTGAAGCAAGGTGGTATCACGGAGCGGAATGCTTTCGTCCTTGACAAGATCTGTCAGGGGCGTTTTTTTATATCCAAAGCCGCCTTTTAAGAAGCTGAATACTTCGGCTATTGGTACAGCTTCTAAGTCCCGGTGGACCCCGCGCAAGCGGTTCACATATATCATCCATCAAGCGAAAAGGAGATATGGAAATGAAAAAGAACGTGTTTGCCCTGGCGCTGTGCGCCGTCCTCTCCCTGTCCCTGCTGTCCGCCTGCGGCGGCAAGGAGTCCGCCACCATCAAGGTGGGCGCCTCCCCGACGCCCCACGCCCAGATTCTGGAGGTGGCAAAGGAGATCCTGGCCAAGGATAACATCACGCTGGAGATCGTGCCCTACGACGACTATGTGCTGCCCAACACCAATGTGGAGGACGGACAGCTGGACGCCAACTACTTTCAGCACATCACCTACATGAACAACTTCAACACCAACGACGGCACCCATCTGGTCAGCGTGGCCGACCTGCACTATGAGCCCTTCGGCATCTACGCCGGCAAGAGCGCCAGCCTGGACGCCCTGCCCGACGGCGCGCAGATCGCCATCCCCGACGACCCCACCAACGGCGGGCGGGCCCTGCTGCTGCTCCAGGAGCAGGGGCTCATCAAGCTGAAGGACGGCGTGGGGCTGGAGCCCACCGTGGAGGACATCGCGGAAAACCCCCACGACTATAAAATCAAGCAGCTCACCGCCAACCTGCTGACCACTACCCTCCAGGACGTGGATGTGGCCGTTATCAACGGCAACTACGCCATCGGCGCTGGGCTGAAGGCCAGCGAGGCCCTGGCCATCGAATCCGCGGACGGCATCGCGGGCACCGCCTATGTAAACGTGCTGGCCGTCAAGGAGGGCCGGGAGAACGATGAGACCATCAAGGCCCTCATCAAGGCGCTGACATCCGACGAGGTAAAAGCGTTTATTGACGAGACCTACGGCGGCGGCGTGGTGGCGGTGTTCTAAGGAGAGACCGGTTCAATCGCAAAGCGCCGCAGAAGCACTGAATTCAGCGCTTCTGCGGCGCCGGTTTCACAGCCCAAGAAAAATCAAGGGGTCGGAGCCCGGACGCTCCGGCCCCGCGCATGTGGAGGTAATACCATGGACATAACGATCCGGCCCTTTGCCGCCGGGGAGCTGGACGGGCTGGCCCTGCTGGCCCAGCGGCTCAACGCCTCCCGCCAAACCGGCTCCTCCTTTTGCTGCTCCAGGGCGGAGGATATCCGGCGGGATTTTGAGGAAAGTATGGAATGGGGCTTCGCCCGCTGGACGGATGGACGGCTTGTGGGGCTGGTGAGCTGCTTCCCGGACTGGGAAAAGGGGAACGCCGACTGCTCTTTGCTGCTGGACGCCCATGGGGCGGACTATCGGGCGGCGGCAGGGGCGCTTCTGGCCAAGGCACGGGAGAAGCTGGGCAGCGGCATGGCCTGCACCTTCTTTTTCCCTGTGGAAAACGGGGAATGCCGCAGCTTTTTGGAGCAGGCCGGGGCCCAGCGGCAGGTAAATGAATATATCCTGCGCCTGGAGCGGACGGCTTGGAGCGCACCCCAGGCGGAGGCGGCGGAGCCCCGGCCCGTGGAGGAGGGGGAAAAGGCGGCGTTTGCCGCCCTGCATGACGCGGTATTCCCAGGCGCGTATGCCTCTGGGCGGGACATTTTGGCGGATATGGGCAAAAACAGGTTCGTATATGTGAGCTCCGACGGGGCGGGGCTGGCGGCCTACGGCGTGCTGAAGCGCCAGAGCGAAAAGCAGGCCGCAGCGGAGATACTGGCCGTCCGCAGAGACGCCAGGCGGCAGGGCCTCGGGCGCGCCATGCTGAACCATCTGGCCCGGGAGGCGTTTTCCCGGCTGGGCGCAGAGCGGCTGGAGCTGGTGGTGGACGCGGACAACCGGGGCGCCCTCAGGCTGTACCTGGACACCGGCTTTCAGGTCTTTCAGGAGAACAACTGCTATATCCTGCGGTGAACGGAGGGGTGATTAAGAAGCTGTACGAATAGCCGAAGTATTCAGATTGGCGAGCCAAAATTGCCGGCGGCAAGGCGAAAAATCGCGGGAATACTTTGTGTATTTCAAGATTTCTCAACGCAGCCGGCGGCAATTTGGGCCGTAAAGCTGGGTGCTGAGGCTATTGGTATAGCTTCTAAGGCGCGTACCAGCGCAGCACGTCGGTGGAGCCCGTCCGGCGCAGGGCGGCGCAGGACACCAGAACGTCCGAGCCCAGCAGGATGAGGGCGGGCGGCCCCAGCCAGGGGGGGATGCGGGCCGCCAGGGCGGCGACGGGGGGATGGACCGCGTACACCAGGATCAGGGACAGCGCGGTCCAGCACAAGGAGAACACCGGGCACACCAGCCCGCCCAGGCTCCCCGGCAGCCCGGCGTAATCCCAGAACTCCACCCCCAGAGCGAAGCGGTAAAACGCGCCCATGGCCAGCTCTGCCCCGGTGGCGGCCAGCCCCCCGGCCAGCGCCACCCACAGGGGGCTTTTCACCAGGGGCGAAACCGCAAGGATAAGGCACGCCCCCAGGCCGTACACCGGGCACAGGGGGAGGAAAATCAGGCACTTGCGGTCCCGCTTGGGGTGGCGGATGGCCCGGGCGAAGGCCACCTCCAGCAGGAAGCCCGCAAAGCTGTAAATGATGAAGTACCAGAGCCAGCGCATGAAAAATCCCCCGCCTTTCCATTTGATCCTGAGTAGGATGGGAAGACGGGGGATTTTTGATGCAGGGAACTTTTTCACCTTTTGGCGCAGATGCGCTGGCGGAGGAGAAGCAGAGCTGCCGTCACTGCCGCGCTCAACAGCTGGTATACAGAAAAGTAGCAAATCAGTCCCTGCAAAGGCGTGCCATTCCAGTATCCCAGGTTAAAACCCCAGTTGAGGGACAACAGTACGGGGATGGGGAGTACAAGCCAGCACGCGGTTGCGTAAAAGCTCAGGCGCGCGGTGTTTCGCCGCCCCCCCATCCGGGGGGTGGCCAGCTCAAACAGGATCGCGCCCAGCAGCTGGATCATGAATCCGATGGCCAGCGGGCGGACGGTGTGGCCTTGAAACCGATAGAACATAAAGGCGCCTACCAGGCCGAGTGCGCACACGCCCAAGGACAGGATAAAGGCGTTATGAATCCAGCCCTGTTCGGTGAGATGAGCCTCCCCGGGGGTGGGCCGGGGAGAGACCGGTGCGGACAGGGGCGGCTCCAGTGTGGGTAGGGGCGGCTCCAGCGTGGGCAGGGGAGCGCCCTGCTCGTTTACCTCGTCCCGCAGCAGATAGTCGCAGCTCACGCCGAACAGTCGGCTGAGCTGAATGACGTTTTCCGTGTCCGGCATGGTATCGTCAAGCTCCCACCTGCTCACCGCCTGGCGGGACACGGTGAGCTGGGCGGCCAACTGCTCCTGGGACAGACCGCGTTGTTTGCGCAGCTTCTGTAATTTTTCTCCGAATTTCATAGGGATATACCTCCTGCTTTTGACATTGCCGGGCCGCTGGCATGGCCGTATCTTACCTGCTTTTTTCCGCGTGGTCAACCAAATCTGGCTGGAAGTTCCGCAACTTTAGGTTGCGGAGCCGTTGTGAGCAGCGCGGATAGACCGAAGCGAGGGGAA